>NZ_VFOV01000001.1:1020000-1383750 GCF_006716315.1 Nocardioides albertanoniae
CACCCTCAACACGTGCAACGCCACGATGCAGACCGAGGCCGCTCCGGCCTTCCGTGGCCGGGTGATGGCGATCTACATGACCGTCGTCATGGGCGGCACCCCGATGGGCGCCCCGCTGATCGGCCTCGTCGGGGAGCACTTCGGCGCCCGCGCGACCTTGTACGCCAGTGGCGCCATGGTGCTGTTCGGTACGCTGGTGGGAGTGCTCGTTCTGGTGCGACTTCAGGGCGGCTGGCCCAGGCAGGGACCCAAGCGGAGCCCGCGGCAAATGCCGCAGAGCGTTCCGTTTTGACCCTCTCTCAAGCCGCCGGGTAGCCTCTGAAGCGTGTCTGGGACAACCAGGCCGCTGCGCGTGCCCGGAGCAAGTTCGAGAATGGGTCTCGAAACCGGGCTCGGCGCCCTCAGTTGAGGGATTCGGTTCGCAAGATCCGTCCTCACGTTGTTGGGGTCAGGGCGACACGCCCGACCTCGGGGGCGAGGCGGGACCAGTTGGTATCGCACCACCTGGACGCACACCATTTGATCCTTCGTGACAGAGCGTCACGTCGTGAGAGAAGAAAAGAAGGGGAACCACCGAGGTGCCCACAATCAACCAGCTGGTCCGCAAGGGCCGCGAGGACAAGGCGACCAAGTCGAAGACGCCTGCCCTCAAGGGATCGCCGCAGCGCCGTGGCGTCTGCACGCGCGTCTACACCACCACCCCGAAGAAGCCGAACTCCGCCCTCCGGAAGGTCGCCCGTGTGCGCCTCTCCTCCGGCGTCGAGGTCACCGCTTACATCCCGGGTGTGGGCCACAACCTTCAGGAGCACTCCATCGTGCTCGTCCGCGGCGGTCGTGTGAAGGACCTCCCCGGTGTTCGTTACAAGATCATTCGCGGCACGCTCGACACCCAGGGTGTCAAGAACCGCAAGCAGGCCCGTTCGCGCTACGGCGCGAAGAAGGAGAAGTGACATGCCTCGTAAGGGTCCCGCTCCCAAGCGTCCGCTCGTCGTCGACCCGGTCTACGGCTCCCAGCTGGTCACCCAGCTGGTGAGCAAGGTCCTCCAGGACGGCAAGAAGCAGGTTGCCCAGCGCATCGTCTACACCGCCCTCGAGGGCTGCCGTGAGAAGACCGGCACCGACCCCGTGGTCACCCTCAAGCGTGCGATGGACAACGTGAAGCCGGCGATCGAGGTCAAGTCCCGCCGTGTCGGTGGCGCGACCTACCAGGTTCCGATCGAGGTCAAGGGCACCCGCGGCACCACGCTCGCGCTGCGCTGGCTCGTCGGTTACTCGCAGGACCGTCGTGAGAAGACGATGGCCGAGCGCCTGATGAACGAGATCCTCGACGCGAGCAACGGCCTCGGTGCCGCTGTGAAGAAGCGCGAGGACACTCACAAGATGGCCGAGTCCAACAAGGCCTTCGCGCACTACCGCTGGTGACGTACGGCGGGGCGTGCACGGTATGACCTGGGCGCCCCGCCCCATCCAGACCGAAGACAATCTCTTTAAGGAACGCTGAAGACAGTGGCCGTCGACATCACCACGGACCTCAATGTAGTCCGCAACATCGGCATCATGGCGCACATCGATGCTGGTAAGACCACCACCACCGAGCGCATCCTGTACTACACCGGTATCTCTTACAAGATCGGTGAGGTCCACGAAGGCGCAGCCACGATGGACTGGATGGAGCAGGAGCAGGAGCGCGGCATCACGATCACGTCCGCCGCGACGACCTGCTGGTGGAAGGACCACCAGATCAACATCATCGACACCCCCGGGCACGTCGACTTCACCGTCGAGGTCGAGCGCTCGCTGCGCGTCCTCGACGGCGCCGTCGCCGTCTTCGACGGCGTTGCCGGTGTCGAGCCCCAGTCGCAGACCGTGTGGCGCCAGGCGAACAAGTACGCCGTCCCGCGGATGTGCTTCATCAACAAGCTCGACCGCACGGGTGCCGACTTCTACATGGTCGTCGACTCCATCGTCGACAAGCTGCACGCCAACCCGCTGGTGCTGCAGCTGCCGATCGGTGCCGAGTCCGACTTCCTCGGTGTCGTCGACCTGATCGGCATGCGCGCGCTGACCTGGCGCGGCGAGACCGCCCAGGGCGAGGACTACGTCGTCGAGGAGATCCCCGCCGACCTGGCCGACAAGGCCGCCGAGTGGCGCGAGAAGCTCGTCGAGACCCTCGCCGAGGCCGACGACGACATCATGGAGGTCTACCTCGAGGAGGGCGACGTCTTCGACGTTCCCACCCTGAAGGCCGCCATCCGTCGCGCGACCCTGGCCGACAAGCTCAACCCGATCCTCACCGGCACCGCGTTCAAGAACAAGGGCGTCCAGCCCCTGCTCGACGCGATCATCGACTTCCTGCCCTCGCCGATCGACGTCGAGTCGATCGTCGGTCACGACGTCAAGGACGAAGAGGTCGAGGTCACCCGGCAGCCCTCCGAGGAGGCGCCCTTCTCGGGTCTGATCTTCAAGATCGCCTCCGACCCGCACCTCGGCAAGCTGTTCTACCTGCGCGTCTACTCCGGCAAGGTCGAGGCGGGTGCGACCGTGGTCAACCCGATCAACGGCCGCAAGGAGCGGATCGGCAAGATCTACCAGATGCACGCCAACAAGCGCGAGGAGATCGCGTCGGTGGGTGCCGGTCAGATCGTCGCGGTCATGGGCCTGAAGGACACCAAGACCGGTCACACGCTGTGCGACCCGTCGAACCCGGTCGTCCTGGAGTCGATGAGCTTCCCGGCTCCGGTGATCGAGGTCGCCATCGAGCCGAAGACGAAGAGCGACCAGCAGAAGCTCGGCACCGCGATCCAGCGTCTGACCGAAGAGGACCCGACCTTCACGGTCAAGTCCGACGACCAGACCGGCCAGACGATCATCGCCGGTATGGGCGAGCTCCACCTGGAGGTCTTCGTCGACCGGATGAAGCGCGAGTTCAAGGTCGAGGCGACCGTCGGCAAGCCGCAGGTCGCCTACCGCGAGACCATCCGCCGCAAGGTGGACGGCCACTCCTACACCCACAAGAAGCAGACCGGTGGATCGGGTCAGTTCGCGAAGGTCGTCATGTCGATCGAGCCGAACACCGACCCCGAGACCGGCCTGGGCGTGGGCTACGAGTTCGTCAACAACGTCACCGGTGGTCGCGTGCCGAAGGAGTACATCCCTTCGGTCGACCAGGGTGCGCAGGAGGCCCTGGAGTTCGGCATCCTCGCCGGCTTCCCGATGGTCGACGTGAAGGTCTCGCTCGAGGACGGCGCCTACCACGACGTCGACTCCTCCGAGCTCGCCTTCAAGATCGCCGGCAACCAGGCCTTCAAGGAGGCCGCCCGCATGGCGAAGGCCGTGCTGCTGGAGCCGATGTTCGCCGTCGAGGTCACCACCCCGGACACGTTCCTGGGCACCGTGATCGGCGACATCAACTCCCGCCGCGGTCAGGTTTCCTCGCAGGAGGAGCGTCACGGCGACATGGTCGTCAACGCGCTCGTCCCGCTTTCCGAGATGTTCGGGTACGTCGGTGACCTCCGGTCCAAGACCAGTGGTCAGGCGTCGTACTCGATGGAGTTCGACTCGTACGCCGAGGTTCCCACGAACGTCGCCGACGAGATCATCAAGAAGGCCCGTGGCGAGTGACCTTCGGGTCGCCCGTCCAGGGACTTCGGCAGTTGCAACACTCAGTACGAGTCAGTAAGAAAATCACACCAGGAGGAGCCCACAGTGGCTAAGGCGAAGTTCGAGCGGAACAAGCCGCACGTCAACATCGGCACCATCGGTCACATCGACCACGGTAAGACCACTCTTACCGCGGCGATCTCGAAGGTGCTGCACGCGAAGCACCCGGAGCTGAACGATGAGTCGCCCTTCGACGCCATCGACAAGGCCCCCGAGGAGCGCCAGCGAGGCATCACGATCTCGATCGCTCACATCGAGTACCAGACCGAGGCGCGTCACTACGCCCACGTCGACTGCCCCGGTCACGCGGACTACGTCAAGAACATGATCACCGGTGCGGCCCAGATGGACGGCGCGATCCTCGTCGTCGCCGCCACCGACGGTCCGATGCCGCAGACCAAGGAGCACGTGCTCCTGGCCCGCCAGGTCGGCGTGCCCTCGATCGTCGTCGCGCTCAACAAGTGCGACATGGTCGACGACGAGGAGCTCATCGAGCTCGTCGAGATGGAGGTGCGCGAGCTCCTCAGCGAGTACGAGTTCCCGGGTGACGACCTTCCGGTCGTCCGCGTCGCCGCCTTCCCCGCCCTGCAGGGCGAGGAGAAGTGGATGGACTCGATCGCCGAGCTCATGCAGGCCGTCGACGACTACATCCCCACCCCGGCTCGCGAGACCGAGAAGCCCTTCCTGATGCCCGTTGAGGACGTCTTCACGATCACCGGTCGTGGCACCGTCATCACCGGTCGTATCGAGCGCGGCATCGTCAAGGTCGGCGAAGAGGTCGAGATCGTCGGTATCCGCGAGGGTTCGCAGAAGTCGACCGTCACCGGTGTCGAGATGTTCCGCAAGCTGCTCGACGAGGGCCAGGCCGGTGAGAACGTCGGTCTGCTCCTCCGTGGCACCAAGCGCGAGGACGTCGAGCGCGGCATGGTTGTCATCAAGCCGGGCACCACGACCCCCCACACCAACTTCGAGGGCTCTGTCTACATCCTCTCGAAGGAGGAGGGTGGCCGTCACACCCCGTTCTTCAACAACTACCGTCCCCAGTTCTACTTCCGCACCACGGACGTGACTGGCGTCGTGACCCTCCCCGAGGGCACCGAGATGGTCATGCCGGGTGACAACACCGAGATGTCGGTCGAGCTCATCCAGCCCATCGCGATGGACGAGGGTCTGAAGTTCGCTATCCGTGAGGGCGGTCGCACCGTCGGCGCGGGTCGCGTCACGAAGATCAACAAGTGATCGTCAACTGATCATCTGATCCACAGTGAAGGGTCCCCGGAGCCGCTAGGCGAAGGGGGCCCTTTGCTGTGGTCGGAGGACCAGGTAGGCGCTGACTCGGCGCAAACGGACCGGAACGAAGTGAGGACCGTATTGCGCCGCGTCGGCGCCCCACAAGACCAAGGTAAGAAGAAGTGACAGACCCAGCCCGCCCCGCAAGACCCCACCAAAAACTCCTGGAGGACGGCCGCACCGTACGCGAGGTCCTCACCTACACCCGCCGCGGCAGCCGCCTGGACACCAAGCAGCAGCGGGCTTGGGACGAGTACGCCGAACAGTGGGTCATCCCTGACGAGGCCGTCGACGAGCCGGGCTTCTCGCTGGAGAGCTGGTTCGGTTCCCGCGAAGACGGACAGAAGGCTCCGCTGATCGTCGACATCGGTGGGGGAGTGGGGGAGGCGACCGCCGTGCTCGCCGCGGCTCGTCCTGCGTACGACATCCTCGGTCTCGAGGTCTGGCGCCCCGGTGTCGCGGAGAGCCTGGCCCGGGTAGGGGCGGCGGGTGCGACGAACGTACGTTTCTGCAGCGTCGACGCTCTCTGGACGCTCGAGAACCTCGTCGCGCCGGAGTCGGTCAGCGAGGTGTGGACGTTCTTCCCCGACCCGTGGCACAAGACGCGTCACCACAAGCGCCGCCTGGTGACGGCGGAGAATGCCAGGATGATCGCCGAGCGGCTGAAGTCGGGCGGCGTGTGGCGTCTGGCGACCGACTGGGTCGAGTACGCCGAGCAGATGATCGAGGTGCTCGATGCCGAGCCGCTGCTGACCGGCGGTGCGGTCGAGCGCTGGGAGGAGCGCCCGGTGACCAAGTTCGAGCGCAAGGGCCTCGCCAAGGACCGGGTCATCACCGACCTGCTCTACCGGAGGCGTTGACCCGAGCTGCCCGTGTCGTGACCGATCTGTGGGGTGTGAAGCGTCAGGATCGGTGACATGCTGCTGTACGCCGACATTCCCTCGCGCCGCATCGCCCAGGTGCTCGCCGACGTGTTGACGCTGGCGTGGATCGTCGGGTGGATCGTGGTCGGCCGGCTCGTCCACGAGCTGATCTCCGCGCTCGCGGTGCCGGGCGAGAAGATGGACGAGGCGGGCAGGTCGCTCTCCGAGAGGCTGCTCGAAGCTGCTGGGAGGGTGGACGACCTGCCGCTGGTCAGTGACGGTTTCTCGACGCCGTTCGAGGGCGCCGCACGGGCCGCCGACCGGCTCTCGGCGGCCGGTGAGTCGCAGGTCGAGGCCGTCGGCACCATCGCGCTCGGGTTCGCTGTCGCCGTCGTGGTGGTCCCGGTGGTGATGTGGCTGCTGGTCTACGTTCCGTTGCGGTGGCGGTTCATCCGCACCGCGACCTCGACCCGACGCTTCCTTGAGGCCGGCACCGGCGCCGACCTCGTCGCGCTGCGGGCGATGTCGACCCGGCCGTTGCACGAGCTGGCGAAGATCAGCAACGACCCGGTCCGGGCCTGGCGCGACGGGGACGCCGCCGTCGTGGCCGAGCTGGCCGCGCTCGAGCTGAACGCCGCGGGGTTGAGCACCAAGCGACTGCGCGGTTAGCGCGCGGTGAGGCGGGCCCGCAGGCGCTCGTCGCGGGCCAGTCGCGCGGCGTCGCGGTCGCGTCGGGTGGCGAGCACGGCGGCCAGGTAGGCCTCCGCCGGGGTGCCTGGCGGCGGCCCGGGGGCGACGTACGTCTGCACCTCGGTCGCCAGCCGCTCGGCGAGCGCGGCGCGGCGTACGGGGTCGGTGTAGGTGCCGACCTCGCCGGAGAGGAACCGGCGCACGGCCAGGCTCAGGCCGACCGGGATGGTCGCGACGTCGGCGCCAGCGGCCCAGGCGGCCAGGCCCGGCGGCATCTGGATCGGGATCGGCGGCCGCAGCGGGACCCGGACACGGATGACGTAGGTGCCGGCGGCGATGTCGCCGAGGCGCTTGCCGCGCGGGTGGATCATAGCGGTCAGGAACGCCGCGGCCCCGCCGGTGCCGTAGATCTCGACGTAGCCGACCAGCGCGCGCACGAACGCATGGTGGAAGCTGATGGCACCGCCGTCGTCGCGCACGACGCGGAGCCCGAGGGCGAGCCGGCCGAGCGAGCGGCCTCGGGTGAGTGTCTCGATCGTCGTCGGGACGATGAGGAACACCGTCGCGGTGGCCGCGATGTAGGCCGCCCAGGCGAGGGCCTCGTCGGACTCGGGCGCGGCGGTCATGAAGACGATCAACGTCACGACCAGCAGCACCAGCACGACGATGACGTCGATCAGCCCCGAGAGCAGCCGCATGCCCAGCCCGGCCGCGGGAAGGTCGAGCGCGACCGCATCGCCGGTGACGAGGTCGTCATCGGTGAGCAGCGCTCGTTCGGGGCGTCGCTCGGGCGATTGCGGCGCGGGAGACATGGGCGTCAGCGTACGCTGCGGGCGTGGATCTCGACGCGTATCTGGCCTCGACCTCGGCCGACCGCACCCGGCTCGAGCAATTGCTCGCCGAGCGCCGGCTGAACGGTGCCCAGGCCGACGAGCTGGTCGAGCTCTACCAGCGGGTGAGCACCCAGCTCTCGGTCGTACGCAGCAACGCCCCCGACCCGACGGTCGTGCAGCACCTCTCGGTGCTGCTGGCGGCCGCCCGCAACCGCACGACCGGCACCCACACCAGCACCTGGTCGGGCTTCCTGCGCTTCTTCACCCACCGCTTCCCGGCAGCGCTCTACCGGCTGCGCTGGTGGTGGCTGGGAATGATGGCAGCCAACGTGATCGCCACCGCGGTGATGATCTGGTGGCTGTTGGGGCACCCCGAGGTCGAGCAGTCGCTGATCGCGCCCGACCAGGTCGAGCAACTGGTCGAGCACGACATCGAGGGCTATTACAGCGAGCACGCGGCCTCGTCGTTCGCCACCCAGGTATGGCTCAACAACGTCTGGGTCTCGTTCCTCTGCATCGCGCTGGGCGTGCTCGGGCTGCCGGTGATCTACTCGATGTTCGGCAACATCTCCAACCTGGCGGTGCTCGGCACCCTGATGCATCGTCACGACCGCGCCGGCCTCTTCTGGGGCCTGATCCTGCCCCACGGTCTGCTCGAGCTGACCGCCGTCTTCGTCGCTGGAGCCGTCGGCCTGCGACTGTTCTGGTCGTGGATCGACCCCGGCCCGCTCACCCGTGGCCAGTCGATGGCCCGCGAGGGACGCACGGCTGCCGGCATCGCCCTCGGCCTCATCGTCGTGCTGCTGATCTCCGGCATCATCGAAGCCTTCGTCACCCCCTCACCCCTGCCCACCTGGGCCCGCGTCGGCATCGGCATCCTCGCCGAGCTCGCGTTCCTCGCCTACGTCTTCATCGTCGGCCGCGCCGCCGCCTCGCACGGCGAGACCGGCGACATCGACGAGCGCCTGCTGGAGGACCGCGTCGCCACCCAGTCGTAGACGTAGGCCCGACCTCGTGAGTCGAACTCAGAGCTGACCGGTGGCCTTGAGCTGCAGGTAGTGGTCGGCGAGGGCAGGCGGGAGGGACTCGGCGTCGGCGTCGACGATGTCGACCCCGAGGGCGCGGAGCATGGCGGCGGTGTGGTCGCGGCGGCGCAGCGTCTGCTCGGCGGCGGCAGCGGCGTAGACGTCGTCGAGGGTGTCGCGGGAGGCGGCGGTGGCTTCGAGCTCTGGATCTCTGACCGAGGCGAGGACGACGCGGTGGTGCTGGGTCAGCACCGGGAGCACGGGGAGGAGCGACTCCTCGATCGCGTGCGGGTCGAGAGGTGTCAGCAGGACGACGAGGGCGCGGTGGCGGCCGAGACCCGCGACGGCGCCGGCGAGGGTGGACCAGTCGGCCTCGGCGATCACCGGCTCGAGGTCGGCCATCGTCTCCTGGAGTCGCTGGGTGACGTCGCGCTGGCCGGCGAGACGCAGCCGGGAGCGCACCCGCTGGTCGCCGCCGAGGAAGTCGATACGGTCGCCGGCCCGGGAGGCGATGGCGGCCAGCAGCAGGCCGGCGTCCATGGCCGAGTCGAGCCGCGGCACCCCGCCGCCGGCGCCCTCGACCCTGGCTGCCGAGGTGCGGGAGGTGTCGAGCACCAGCACCACCCGGCGGTCGCGCTCCGGCTGCCAGGTGCGCACCACGACCGTGCGAGAGCGCGCGGTGGTGCGCCAGTCGATGGAGCGTACGTCGTCGCCTCGGACATACTCCCGCAGCGAGTCGAACTCCGTGCCCTGTCCGCGCACCCGCACCGCGGCCCGTCCATCCAGCTCCCGCAGGCGTTGGAGTCGCGAGGGGAGATGCTTGCGCGACTCGAAGGCGGGCAGCACTCGCACCGCTCCCTCCACCTGGAGCGTGCGTTGGCGGGCGCCCAGCCCCAGCGGTCCGTAGGCCCGCACCGTCACGCCCAGCGCGTGCAGGTCGCCGCGGCGTCGCGGTCGTAGTGGCGTACGCAGCCTGGTGCTGTCGCCGAGGCCGAGCCGGATCCGGTGACGATTGGTGGCCGAGGCGGAGCCCGAGGTGGTCGACCCGGCCCCGGCCGTCGGCTGCCAGGCGTCGCGGATCAGCGCTCGCACCGACCTGGCGGGGGAGCGGATGATCAGCTCGGAGGCCGCCTCATCACCGAGCCGGATGCCGCCCAGCTGCGTGCGCCGGATCTCCAACGACGCCGGCTTCGGCGCGATGAGCACGTCGAGCAGCACGAGCACGATGACGAGCAGGATCCAGACCGCGGCCGTGCTGCCGGCCGGCCACAGCACGACCGGCACGATGCCGGCCAGCATCAGCAGCGGGACCCGCCAGGTGATCGCCATCAGTGCCACCCCGGTGCATCGGGGGTGGTGACCGCTCGACCTGCAGGGGTGACGTCTCGGCGGGGGCTGGTCATCGGGGGACGGGGACGGCGCCGATGGCGGAGGAGAGCACCTGTCCGACCTGGACACCCTCGAGCTCGGC
Source organism: Nocardioides albertanoniae (assembly GCF_006716315.1). Lineage (NCBI taxonomy): Bacteria > Bacillati > Actinomycetota > Actinomycetes > Propionibacteriales > Nocardioidaceae > Nocardioides > Nocardioides albertanoniae. Next base: position 1,029,833 of record NZ_VFOV01000001.1, read on the forward strand.
CTCGGGACGCAGGGCGAGGCGGTGGGCGAGGGTGGCGTGAGCCAGGGACTTCACGTCGTCGGGGGTGACGAAGTCGCGTCCGGCCAACCACGCCCAGGCGCGGGCGGCGCGCAGCAGCGCGGTGGCGCCGCGGGGCGAGACGCCCGCCGACAGCGACGGAGACTCCCGGGTGGCTCGGGCGATGTCGACGATGTAGCCGGTGACCTCGGCGGAGACCTGCACGTCGCCGACGAGCCGGCGCGCGGCCTCGATGTCGGCTCCGGACGCCACCGCGGTGACGCCCGCGCCGGCGACGTCGCGCGGGTCGAAGCCGGAGGCGTGCCGGGTGAGGATCTCGACCTCGTCGGTGCGCGCGGGCACCGGCAGCACGACCTTCAGCAGGAAGCGGTCGAGCTGCGCCTCGGGGAGCGGGTAGACACCTTCGTACTCGATCGGGTTCTGGGTCGCGGCGACGAGGAACGGGCTCGGCAGCGGCCGGGTCACCCCGTCGACCGAGACCTGGCCCTCCTCCATCGCCTCGAGCAGCGCCGACTGGGTCTTCGGCGGGGTGCGGTTGATCTCGTCGGCGAGGAGCAGGTTGGTGAAGACCGGGCCTTCGCGGAACGTCAGGGAGCCGTGGGACGACTCGACCACCATCGAGCCGGTGATGTCGCCGGGCATCAGGTCGGGGGTGAACTGCACCCGCCGGGTCTCGACGGAGAGCGCGGCCGACAGGGCCCGCACGAGCAAGGTCTTCGCCGTGCCGGGCACGCCCTCCATCAGCACGTGGCCGCCGCACACCAGCGCCACCAGCAGACCGGAGACCGCGGCATCCTGGCCGACGACGGCCTTGGCGACCTCGGCCCGGACCGCGGTGAGCCGCTCCTGGGCGCCGCCCGGTGTCGTGCCCGACGGACTCGTCTCGGACTGGGTCATGGGTTTCTTACCTCTTCCTCGAGAGCGGCCAGCGCGTTGGCCAGCGTGATCAGGTCATGGTCGGTGGTGAGGCTCGTCCCGTCGAGGAGCAGCGCGGAGATGTCGACCTCGGCGCGGCCGGTGCGACGGGCGACGGCGCGCACGACGGCCTCGGACGTGGCGTCGCGACCGAGGCGGAGCGTACGGGTCAGGCGGCTGCGCGAGGCGTGGCGCAGGGTCGCGGCGGCGTGCGAGCGATCGCCGGAGCGGCGGTAGAGCCGGCCGAGGCTTCGGGTCGTCTCCCCGGCGCGCACGTGGACCGGAAGCGGCTCGACCGCCAGCGGACCCAGCCGTCGGCCGCGGGCGAGCGCGAGAGCGATCACGGTGAGCACCACGATCCACAGGCCGGGGCGGATCCAGTCCGGCAGCAGCGACGCGGGGGAGCTGCCCTCGCCCGGAGCGACGTCGTCGAGCGAGGGGACGTACCAGACCAGGTGGTCGGCGCCGCCGAGCAGCCGCAGCGCGACCGTGGCGTTGTCGGCGCGCAGGATCTGCTCGTTGGTCAGCACCTGCGGCGCGCCCCATACGGTGAGGTCGTCGGCCGGTGCGAGCACCGCGCCGTCCTGGTGGGGGAAGCACGAGCCGCCGTCGTAGGCAGCGATCTCGTCTGCCTGGATGCTCAGCCCTTTCCAACGGCGGTCGTCGCAGTCGGCCTCGACCGAGTCAGAGGTCTGAGCGACCTGGTAGGGGATGTCGAGCATCGCCGAAACGTAGGGCTCGGGGGCCGCCAGGATGAGGTCGTCCACGCCGCCCGCGCGCTCGCGGAGCCGATCGGCGGTGCGCTCGCCGAGGGCATTGGTGCCGGTCACGAAGACGGTCGTCTCCGCCCCGATGCGGGTGTCGTCGAGGGCCTTCGCGGACCGGACGATCTCGACGTCGACACCGTGCTCCTCGAGCACCTCGACGAGCGCCCGGGTTCCGTCGGGGTCAGGGCTCTCGGGGTCGAGCGGGGCATAGGAGTCACCACCCTTCGGGGTCGCGACGTACGCCAGCACGACCGCGACCACGAACGCCAGCGCGACGATCAGCAGCGGGCGGTGCCGCCGGAACCGGCCCTGTTCGGCGGTGGTCGGGCCACTCACCTCGGCGTCGGCCGCGGCACTCATCGCGCCACCGCCAGCTCCTGCTCGAGAGCGAGCACGCCCTCGGCCTGTTCCCGGGTCGCCGGATGGTCGCCGTAGAGCACCTCGTCGAACAGCTCCGCGGCGCGTACGGCCCGACCGTCCACAGCAGCGACCTCACGCTCCAGGCTCGCCGCCACCTCGGCAGCGGTCAGCCCGGGGTCGTCGGCCAGCCGGCCACGCTCGACCTGTCGCCTGGCGAGCGCGCGGAAGCCTTCGACGACCGCGGTGCCATGATCGCCCGCACCGTACGCCGCCTCGGCCCGCTGCCGGAGCGCAGCAGCAGAGAGCGACTCGTCGGTGAGCACGTCGCCGTTGCGGTCGCGGGCGGCTCGGGGGCTGCGCCGGGCGCGGGAGACGAGCAGCCCGATCCCGACCAGGAGCAGCGCGAAGACGACCATCGCGGCGACCGTCTGGGCCCACGGCATGTCGCCCGCAGACGGGAGCCCGCCGGACAGGGTGCGCTCGATCCAGCGCATGATCCGCTGGACGAGGTCGAGGTCGTGATACTCGGGGTCGGCCAGCTCGCGCCGCAGCCAGGAGCGGCCCTCCTCGGGCGTGGGCGTCAGCGGGGGAGTGGGTTGCGCGAGGATCATCTGCTCAACAGCCCGGCCTGCTCCATCAGCTCGACCTCGTAGGACTCCTTGCGGATGCGCTGGTCGAGATACTGCAGGTTGGTCACCGCGCCGGTGAACGGGGTCGCGATCGCGGCGGCCACCACGGTGGCGAGGGCGTTGCCGGTGATCGTCGCCAGGAAGTAGAGGTCGGGCACCGCGACGCTGACCACGCTGGCGATGATGCTGATCGGGAAGCCGATGATCTGTGAGGCGAACCCGGCGATGATCGAGGCGAGCAGAGCGATGCCGAGCAGCCGCCAGAACTGGCCCTTCGAGAGCTGCCAGGCGCGCCGGACCGCACCGATGACGCCGGTGCGCTCGAGCATGAGCGACGGCACCGCGAGCAGGTAGAAGCGCACCGAGACGAAGACCGCGGCGACGAACAGCAGCAACCCCAGGAGGACACCGGCCAGGATCGCCCGGAGCGGGCTGTCCTGGACGACCGCCACCAGCACGATGAGCGCCACCGCGACCCCGAGGGCGAGCAGCGCGACGCCGGCGAACAGCACCGCGAGCCCGATCAACCGCCAGCGGTTGCCGTGGGTGGCGGCCCACGCCTGGGTGAGGGTGAGCTTCTTGCCGATCGCCGCCGCGTGGGCGACGTGGGAGATCATCCCGGCGACCAAGATGGTGCCGAAGCCCTGCAGGATCATGCCCACGAGCAGCGACCCGACCGCGGCCACGATCCCGACGACCTCGGCACCGCCGGGTTGGTAGTCGGGGTCCTCGAGCGCGGACCCGAAGGTCTTGAGGCTGTCGCCGGTGAACGTCATCGTGCCGGTCACGACCAGCGGGATGGCCATCGCCACGGCCGCGACGAGGACGGAGGCGCCGACCGTGGCGCCGGGGTTGAAGCGTACGAGCCGGAAGGCGCCGTCGAGCATGTCGCCGAGCCCCAGCGGACGCAGCGGGACGGCTCCCGGCTTGTGTGCCGGTGGCAGCTGTTGGGGCCAGGCCGGCGGGGTCGCGAACTGGGTCGGGGTCGGCGGGGTCGCCGCACCCTGTTGAGGTTGCTCACCCGGCGGGGGTGGCCACGCTCCTGACATGCTGATGCTCCTCGTCGCGACGTCCGGCGATTGCTCGGATGGGGGCATCCTTTCAGAAGGGACCCGAGGGTCACCGTTGATTTGGAGCCACCTGCGTAGCCGTGACAAGATTCTCGGGTTGCTCCAGTGAATGTGCGCTGGGGTGCGCACACATTGACTACTGAATCGCGTCACCTGAGCAGACTGATCAGTCTGCCCGGATGTGGTCGGTGGTCGCCGTGTGCCCATCCCGAAGGCGTGATTCCAGTAAAGCTGATGGTGAACGACTCGTCGTTGGTTCGGCGTTGTCCGCTGTTGTTTTCTATGACAGTGATGACGACACGCCCGACCTCGGGGGTCGGAGCCGGAAGTGAGCAGCCGGGCCGACTCAGCCGGAGGACGCCTGTAGCACGCGGCACGCTGACCAAGAAGGACGAGAGAGACAGATGGCGGGACAGAAGATCCGCATCAGGCTCAAGGCCTATGACCACGAGGTGATCGACACCTCGGCGCGAAAGATCGTGGACACGGTCACCCGTACGGGTGCCAAGGTCGCCGGCCCGGTGCCGCTGCCGACCGAGAAGAACGTGTACTGCGTCATCCGCTCGCCGCACAAGTACAAGGACTCGCGCGAGCACTTCGAGATGCGCACCCACAAGCGCCTCATCGACATCATCGACCCGACCCCGAAGACTGTTGACTCCCTCATGCGGCTCGACCTGCCTGCTGGTGTCGACATCGAGATCAAGCTCTGAGGTTGACGACATGACGATCGAACGCAACGTGAAGGGTCTCCTGGGCACCAAGCTCGGCATGACCCAGCTGTGGGACGAGAACAACATCGTCGTCCCCGTGACCGTCATCGCGGCGAACACCAACGTCGTGACCCAGGTCCGCACCCCCGAGGCTGACGGCTACAACGCCGTCCAGATCGGCTTCGGCGAGATCGACGGCCGCAAGGTGAACAAGCCGGGCGCCGGCCAGTTCGAGAAGGCCGGCACCACGCCGCGCCGCCACCTGGCCGAGATCCGCACCGCTGACGCCGCGTCGTACGCCGCCGGCCAGGAGCTCCCCGTCGACACCTTCGCCGCCGGCGAGGACATCGACGTCACGGGCACCTCGAAGGGTAAGGGTTTCGCGGGCACCATGAAGCGTCACGGCTTCTCCGGTGTCGGCGCCTCCCACGGTGCTCACCGCAACCACCGCAAGCCGGGATCGATTGGCGCCTGCGCCACCCCGGGTCGCGTGTTCAAGGGCGTCCGCATGGCCGGTCACATGGGTACTGACACCGTCACCACCCAGAACCTCACCGTGCACGCCGTCGACACCGAGAAGGGCCTCATCCTGGTCAAGGGCGCCATTCCTGGCCCCAAGGGTGGCCTCGTGGTCCTGCGCTCGGCTGCTAAGAAGCTGGAGGCCTGATCATGGCTATCAAGACCGTCAAGGTCGACTTCCCGGCTGAGATCTTCGATGTTGAGCTCAACATCCCGCTGATCCACCAGGTCGTCGTCGCGCAGCAGGCCGCTGCGCGCCAGGGCACGCACGCCACCAAGACCCGCGGCGAGGTCCGCGGCGGTGGCCGCAAGCCCTACAAGCAGAAGGGCACCGGCCGCGCCCGCCAGGGTTCGACCCGTGCGCCGCAGTTCGCCGGTGGTGGCACCGTCCACGGCCCGCAGCCGCGTGACTACAGCCAGCGCACCCCCAAGAAGATGAAGGCTGCCGCCCTCCGCGGTGCCCTCTCCGACCGGGCTCGCGCCAGCCAGATCCACGTCGTCGAGTTCTCCCTCGAGGGTCCCTCGACGAAGACCGCTCTGACCGGCCTCCGGTCGATCTCGGACGCCAAGCGTTTCCTGGTCGTCCTGGACCGCTCCGAGTCCGTCGCCGCGCTGAGCCTGCGCAACGTCCCCGAGGTGCACCTGCTCTGGGCCGACCAGCTCAACACCTACGACGTCCTCGTCTCCGACGACGTTGTCTTCTCCAAGCCGGCCTACGAGATCTTCGTCTCGGGCAAGCCGGTCGTCGCCGCCAAGGAGACCGCCACCGCTGGTGAGGTCAAGAAGGCCGAGACCAAGAAGACCGCCGCCGCTGCTGCGCCTGCCGCGGAGTCGGACCTTCCCGAGGGTGCTGTCGCGCCGCTCGAGGACGGCTCCGCTCCCGAGGGTTACTCGATCAAGGGCAACGTCAAGGGCAAGGACAAGAAGTTCCACGCCCCGGGCGGCCGTTGGTACGACGCGACCAAGGCCGAGGTCTGGTTCAAGTCCGCTGAGGACGCCATTGCGGCTGGCTTCGTCGAGGCCGGCAAGAAGGCTGCTTCTGACAAGGAGGCCGACAAGTGAGCACGCTGCACTACGACCCCCGCGACATCCTGCTCGCGCCGGTGGTCTCCGAGAAGAGCTACGGCCTCCTCGACCAGAACAAGTACACCTTCATCGTTCGCCCCGACGCGAACAAGACCGAGATCAAGATCGCGGTCGAGAAGGTGTTCGACGTCAAGGTGACCTCGGTCAACACGGTCAACCGCAAGGGCAAGGCCCGTCGTACGCGGTACGGCATGGGCAAGCGCCCTGACACCAAGCGCGCGATCGTGTCCCTGGCCGAGGGTGACCGCATCGATATCTTCGGCGCGTGAGAAGGACTGACTGAACATGGCTATTCGTAAGTACAAGCCGACCACCCCGGGCCGTCGTGGCTCGTCGGTGGCCGACTTCGCCGAGATCACTCGGACCACGCCGGAGAAGTCGCTGACCAAGCCCCTTCCCAAGAAGGGTGGCCGCAACAACCAGGGTCGCGTCACCACGCGTCACCAGGGTGGCGGTCACAAGCGCGCCTACCGGATCATCGACTTCCGTCGTTACGACAAGGACGGCGTGCCGGCCAAGGTCGCTCACATCGAGTACGACCCCAACCGCACCGCCCGTATCGCCCTGCTGCACTACTTCGATGGCGAGAAGCGCTACATCCTCGCGCCGGTCGGCGTCAGCCAGGGCACCGTCGTGGAGTCCGGCCCGGGTGCCGACATCAAGCCCGGCAACAACCTCCCGCTGCGCAACATCCCGGTCGGTACGACCATCCACAATGTTGAGCTGCGTCCCGGTGGCGGCGCGAAGATCGCCCGCTCCGCCGGCATGAGCGGCCAGCTGGTCGCCCGTGAGGGCTCCAAGGCCACGCTGCGTATGCCTTCGGGCGAGATGCGCTTCGTCGACGTGCGCTGCCGCGCCACCGTTGGAGAGGTCGGCAACGCCGAGCAGTCCAACATCAACTGGGGCAAGGCCGGCCGGATGCGGTGGAAGGGCGTTCGCCCGACCGTCCGTGGTGTCGTCATGAACCCGGTCGACCACCCGCACGGTGGTGGTGAGGGTAAGACCTCTGGTGGCCGTCACCCGGTCAGCCCCTGGGGTAAGCCCGAGGGCCGCACGCGCAAGCGCAAGGCCTCTGACTCGCAGATCATCCGCCGCCGTAAGAGCGGGAAGGGTAGGAAGTAAGCAATGCCTCGCAGCCTGAAGAAGGGCCCCTTCGTCGACGACCACCTTCAGAAGAAGGTGGACGCCGAGAACGACAAGGGCAGCCACAACGTGATCAAGACCTGGTCGCGCCGCTCGATGATCGTGCCCGAGATGATCGGTCACACCATCGCGGTGCACGACGGTCGCAAGCACGTCCCGGTGTTCGTCTCCGACTCGATGGTCGGGCACAAGCTGGGCGAGTTTGCCCCGACCCGCACGTTCAAGGGTCACGTGAAGGACGACCGGAAGGGCCGCCGCCGCTGAGGCGGTGGTGCCCAACCCACCTAGGAATCTGGAGAGAACGAGAATGAGCACCACCGAGCGTGTGCGCGTCAGCGCCCGCCGCGAGTCGCTCCTCGGCGACCAGCCGGGTGCCTTCGCGAGTGCCCGCTTCGTGCGGATCACCCCGATGAAGGCACGCCGGGTCGTCGACCTGGTCCGCGGCCTGCCCGTCGACGAGGCTTTGTCCCTGCTGCAGTTCGCGCCGCAGGCAGCCTCCGAGACTGTCTACAAGGTCCTCGAGAGCGCCATCGCCAACGCGGTGTCGGCCGAGGGTCTGGACCGTGACGACCTCGTCGTCTCGGTCGCCATGGTCGACGAAGGTCCGACCATGAAGCGCTGGCGTCCCCGCGCCCAGGGTCGTGCGACCCGCATCAACAAGCGGACCTCGCACATCACCCTGGTCGTGCAGCCGGCGGACGTCGTCGAGAAGGGCGGAAAGAACTAATGGGTCAGAAGATCAACCCCAACGGCTTCCGCCTGGGCATCTCGACCGACCACAAGTCGCGCTGGTACGCCGACAAGCAGTACAAGGAGTACGTCGGCGAGGACGTCAAGATCCGCAAGCTGCTCAGCAAGGGCATGGAGCGGGCCGGCATCGCCAAGGTCGAGATCGAGCGCACCCGTGACCGCGTCCGTGTGGACATCCACACCGCGCGTCCCGGCATCGTGATCGGTCGCCGCGGCGCCGAGGCCGACCGCCTCCGCACCGAGCTGGAGAAGCTCACCGGCAAGCAGGTCCAGCTGAACATCCTCGAGGTCAAGAGCCCCGAGGTCGACGCTCAGCTGGTCGCCCAGGGTGTTGCCGAGCAGCTCAGCGGCCGCGTGCAGTTCCGTCGCGCGATGCGCAAGGCCATGCAGACCACCATGCGCTCCGGTGCCAAGGGCATCCGGATCCAGTGCTCGGGTCGTCTCAACGGCGCGGAGATGTCGCGTACGGAGTTCTACCGCGAGGGTCGCGTCCCGCTGCACACGCTGCGTGCCGACATCGACTACGGCTTCTACGAGGCTCGTACGACCTTCGGCCGCATCGGCGTGAAGGTCTGGATCTACAAGGGTGAGGTCGCCGGCTCGCGTGCCGAGCGTCAGGCTGCCCAGGCCGCCCGTGCGGGCGTCCCGGGTCGCGGTGGCAACGACCGCCGTGGCGGCCGTGGCGACCGTCCCTCGCGTGGATCCCGCGGGGACCGCCCCAACCGCGCCGACCGCGCGGCCAAGACTGAGGCGCCGGCTGCCGCTGAGGCTCCCGCCGCCGAGACCACGACCCAGGAGGGCTGATCCATGCTGATGCCCCGTCGAGTCAAGCACCGCAAGCAGCACCACCCCAAGCGCACCGGCGTTGCCAAGGGTGGCACGAAGCTTGCCTTCGGTGACTTCGGCATCCAGGCGATCGAGGGTCACTACGTGACCAACCGCCAGATCGAGGCGGCGCGTATCGCGATGACTCGTCACATCAAGCGTGGCGGCAAGGTGTGGATCAACATCTACCCCGACGTCCCGCTGACCAAGAAGCCTGCCGAGACCCGCATGGGTTCCGGTAAGGGTTCCCCCGAGTGGTGGGTCGCCAACGTCAAGCCCGGCCGTGTCATGTTCGAGCTTTCCGGTGTCGACGAGTCCACGGCTCGCGAGGCGATGCGCCGCGCGATCCACAAGCTGCCCATGAAGTGCCGTTTCATCACGCGAGAGGCTGGTGAGTTCTCATGACCAACTCTCTGCAGGCGTTCGAGCTGGACGAGCTCACCGACGTCGACCTCGAGTCGAAGCTGCGCGAGGCCAAGGAGGAGCTGTTCAACCTCCGCTTCCAGGCGGCCACCGGCCAGCTGGAGAGCCACGGTCGGCTCCGCACCGTCAAGAAGGACATCGCCCGGATCTACACCGTGGTGCGTGAGCGCGAGCTCGGCATTCGCGTGACCCCGGGTGCCGAGACCACTGAGGAGGCCTGAGATGGCTACTGAGTCAACCCAGGAGACCACCGAGCGCAACACGCGCAAGGTGCGTGAGGGCCTCGTCGTCGGCGACAAGATGGACAAGACCATCGTCGTCGAGGTTGAGGACCGCGTGAAGCACCCGCTCTACGGCAAGGTCATGCGTCGTAGCAGCAAGCTCAAGGCTCACGACGAGCAGAACACCGCCGGCGTCGGCGACCGCGTCCTGGTCATGGAGACCCGGCCGCTGTCCGCGACCAAGCGGTGGCGTCTCGTCGAGGTCGTCGAGCGCGCCAAGTGATCCTCGTCTCCTAGGAGACGGATCCGGCTGGTGAACTGGGCATTTCCAGGTCGCCAAATTGACCAAAGGGTGCAGGTCCAGCGACCATTGTTCGCTGGGCCTGTGCCCATCAAATCCCATTACGTTCGGCAAGGCTCCTCCGCCATGAGCGGAGAGAGAACCAGCTCGACAAGGAGAAGTAATGATCCAGCAGGAGTCGCGACTCAAGGTCGCCGACAACACTGGTGCGAAGGAGATCCTTTGCATTCGTGTGCTCGGTGGTTCTGGTCGTCGCTACGCCGGCATCGGCGACACCATCGTCGCCACCGTCAAGGACGCTATCCCCGGTGGCAACGTGAAGAAGGGTGACGTCGTCAAGGCCGTCATCGTGCGCACCGTCAAGGAGCGCCGCCGCGCCGACGGCTCGTACATCCGCTTCGACGAGAACGCCGCCGTCATCCTCAAGAACGACGGCGAGCCGCGAGGCACCCGCATCTTCGGCCCGGTCGGCCGCGAGCTGCGCGACAAGAAGTTCATGAAGATCATCTCGCTTGCACCGGAGGTGCTCTGATGGGTCGCTCGCACATCAAGAAGGGCGACACCGTCAAGGTGATCGCTGGTAAGGACAAGGGCGGCTCCGGCAAGGTGATCGCTGTCCTCACCAAGGAGGACCGTGTCATCGTTGAGGGGATCAACCTCATCAAGAAGCACACCAAGGTCCAGGACCAGGGCGGTCGCGCCGGCACCACCGGCGGCATCGTGACCACCGAGGCCCCGATCCACGTTTCCAACGTTCAGCTGCTCGAGGGCAACGACCCGGTTCGCGTCGGCTTCCGCCGCGAGACGGTTCAGAAGCGTCGCCCCGACGGTTCGACGTACGCCGCTGAGCGTAGCGTTCGCATCTCGCGCAAGACCGGTAAGGACATCTGATCATGACCGACACCGCTGTGGCCCCGCGCCTCAAGACGAAGTACCGCGACGAGATCGCTCCCGAGCTCCAGAAGGAGTTCGAGATCTCGAACGTCATGCAGATCCCCGGTCTGACCAAGATCGTCGTCAACATGGGTGTCGGCGAGGCTGCTCGCGACTCCAAGCTGATCGAGGGCGCTGTCAACGACCTGACCGCGATCACCGGCCAGAAGCCGCTGATCAACAAGGCGAAGAAGTCCATCGCGCAGTTCAAGCTGCGTGAGGGCATGCCGATCGGTGCGCACGTCACGCTGCGCGGCGACCGCATGTGGGAGTTCCTCGACCGCCTGCTGTCGCTCGCCCTGCCCCGTATCCGCGACTTCCGCGGTCTCAACGGCAAGCAGTTCGACGGCAACGGCAACTACACCTTCGGTCTCACCGAGCAGGTCATGTTCCACGAGATCAACCAGGACAAGATCGACCGCTCGCGGGGCATGGACATCACCCTCGTGACGACTGCCACCAACGACGACCAGGGTCGCGCGCTGCTCAAGGCGCTCGGCTTCCCGTTCAAGGAGAACTGAGATGGCGAAGACCGCTCTCAAGGTGAAGGCCGCCCGCAAGCCGAAGTTTGCGGTTCGCGGTTACACCCGCTGCCAGCGCTGCGGCCGCCCGAAGGCCGTGTTCCGCAAGTTCGGCCTGTGCCGAATCTGCCTGCGCGAGATGGCCCACCGGGGCGAGCTGCCCGGCGTCACCAAGTCCTCCTGGTGAGCGATCACCGTTCCAACCACTGACGTTGAAGGTCCGCCGAAGCTGTTCGGTGGAAACCACTACGAGAAAGGGCCGTTCGGCCAATGACGATGACTGACCCGATCGCAGACATGCTCACTCGTCTGCGCAACGCCAACCAGGCGTTCCACGATACGGTTTCGATGCCGTACAGCAAGCTGAAGCAGGGCGTCGCTGAGATCCTCCAGCAGGAGGGTTACATCACCAAGTACGAGGTGGCGGAGCCGGGCGAGGGCGAGGTCGGCAAGACGCTGACGATCACCCTCAAGTACGGCCGCACCCGTGAGCGCTCGATCGCCGGCGTACGCCGCATCAGCAAGCCCGGCCTGCGTGTCTACGCAAAGCACACCGGTCTCCCCAAGGTGCTCGGCGGCCTCGGCGTCGCGATCATCTCGACGAGCCAGGGGCTGCTGACCGACCGCCAGGCCAACAAGAAGGGCGTAGGTGGGGAAGTCCTCGCCTACGTCTGGTAACCAGGGAAGGGAGAAGAAGAAATGTCGCGTATTGGCAAGCTCCCCGTCCAGGTTCCGGCCGGCGTGGACGTCACCATCGACGGCCAGACTGTGACGGTCAAGGGCCCCAAGGGCACCCTGTCGCACACTGTGGCCACCCCGATCACGGTCACGAAGGGTGACGGCGTCCTCGACGTCGAGCGCCCCGACGACAGCCGGGACAACAGGTCGCTGCACGGCCTGTCCCGCACGCTGGTCAACAACATGGTCCTGGGTGTCACCGAGGGCTACGAGAAGAAGCTCGAGATCGTCGGCGTGGGTTACCGCGTCCTGCCGAAGGGCCCGACCAAGCTGGAGTTCCAGCTGGGCTACTCGCACCCGATCGTCTTCGACGCTCCTGAGGGCATCACCTTCACCACCGACGGTCCGACCAAGCTCGGCGTCGTGGGCATCGACAAGCAGCAGGTCGGTGAGGTTGCGGCCAACATCCGCAAGCTGCGCAAGCCGGAGCCCTACAAGGGTAAGGGCGTTCGTTACGCCGGCGAGAACATCCGCCGCAAGGTCGGAAAGGCTGGTAAGTGATGGCCATCTCGCTGTCGAACAACAAGCACACCGCTTCCCGTGTCCGTTCGCGTCTGCGTCGTCAGGCCCGCGGTCGGAAGAGGATCGACGGTACGCCGGAGCGCCCGCGCCTCGTCGTGACCCGGTCGTCCAAGCACATCACCGCCCAGGTCGTCGACGACCTGGCCGGCAAGACGCTTGCGTCGGCCTCGACCATCGAGGGCGACCTGCGGTCCGCCTCGGGTGACAAGACCGCCAAGGCCAAGCAGGTCGGCGAGCTGGTCGCCTCCCGCGCCAAGGCCGCGGGCGTCGAGACGGTCGTCTTCGACCGTGCCGGTAACAAGTACCACGGCCGTGTTGCCGCGCTCGCTGACGGCGCGCGCGACGGCGGTCTGGCCTTCTGATCGCAAGAGCTGAAGAGAGTAGAGGAAGAGTCTCATGAGCGGAGCCCAGCGCGGACAGCGTGGTGGCGAGCGCCGAGGTCGCGACGACCGTCGCAACCAAGGTGCCGACAAGACCGCCTACATCGAGAAGGTCGTTGCGATCAACCGCGTCGCCAAGGTCGTGAAGGGTGGTCGTCGCTTCAGCTTCACCGCCCTCGTGATCGTCGGTGACGGTGAAGGTCTGGTCGGCGTCGGATACGGTAAGGCGAAGGAAGTTCCCGCGGCGATCGCCAAGGGTGTCGAGGAAGCGAAGAAGCAGTTCTTCCGCGTTCCCCGCATCCAGGGCACGATCCCGCACCCGGTGCAGGGTGAGAAGGCCGCTGGTGTGGTCCTTCTCCGTCCGGCCGCCCCTGGTACCGGTGTTATCGCCGGTGGCCCGGTGCGTGCGGTCCTGGAGTGCGCCGGCATCCACGACGTGCTGAGCAAGTCGCTCGGTTCGTCCAACCAGATCAACATCGTCCACGCGACGGTGGAGGCCCTGCGGATGCTCGAGCAGCCCGAGGCCGTCGCCGCCCGTCGTGGTCTCCCGGTCGAGGACGTTGCTCCGGAGGCGCTGCTCAAGTCGCAGGCCGAGGCTCAGGCGCCCGCGGCGGAGGTGTCGGTCTGATGGCACAGCTGAAGGTCAAGCAGAACAAGGGCCTCGTTGGTCTCAAGCAGAACCAGCGGGACACCCTGCGTACGCTCGGTCTCAAGCGGATCGGCGACGTAGTCGTCAAGGAGGACCGCCCGGAGATCCGCGGCATGGTCCAGACCGTCCGTCACCTGGTGACGGTCGAGGAGGTCGACTGATATGGCACTCAAGGTGCACAACCTGGCGCCGGCTCCCGGCTCCAAGAAGGCCAAGACCCGTGTTGGTCGTGGTGAGGCTTCGAAGGGCAAGACTGCCGGTCGAGGCACCAAGGGCACGAAGGCCCGTTACCAGGTCCCGGCTGCCTTCGAGGGTGGCCAGACCCCGATGCACATGCGGCTCCCCAAGCTGAAGGGCTTCAAGAACCCCTTCAAGGTGGAGTTCCAGGTCGTCAACCTCGACAAGCTCAACGAGCTGTTCCCTGAGGGCGGCGTCGTCACCCCCGAGACCCTGATCGAGAAGGGTGCTGTCCGCAAGGGCCACCCGGTCAAGGTCCTGGGCCAGGGCGACCTGTCCGTCAAGGTCGAGATCAGCGCCAACGCCTTCTCCGGCTCTGCCAAGGAGAAGATCGAGGCCGCTGGCGGAACTGTCACGGTGCTCTGACAGTTCTACTAACGTAGAGCCTGTCTCGTGGGAGCGCGGCCGGGTCGCCCTGATGGGTCCCGTCCGCGCTCTCGACGTTTGAGGCCCTATGTTCACGACCCTTCGTGGCGGCTGTTAGGCTTCCACGGGTTTTCGCATCGGCGCAGGCCCTGCGACCCCTGATTGTCGAAAGAGGAACCATTCGTGCTTGGCGCGTTCGCTTCAGCGTTCCGTACACCGGACCTGCGCAAGAAGCTGCTCTTCGTTCTCCTGATCGTCGTGATCTTCCGGGCAGGATCTCAGATCCCTGCTCCTGGCGTTCACGTGGCGAACGTCCAGCAGTGTCTTGACACCGCCCAGAGTGGTGACAGTGCCGGGCTCTACAACCTGGTGAATCTCTTCTCCGGCGGCGCCCTGCTGCAGCTGACGATCTTCGCGCTCGGCATCATGCCGTACATCACCGCGAGCATCATCCTGCAGCTGCTCGTCGTCGTGATCCCCCGTCTGGAGGCCCTCAAGAAGGAGGGCCAGGCGGGTCAGACGAAGATCACTCAGTACACGCGCTACCTGACTCTCGGCCTGGCCGTGCTGCAGGCCACCGGCATCGTCGCGCTGGCTCGTTCGGGCGACCTGCTCCAGGGATGCTCCAAGCCGCTGCTCCACGACGACGGCACCGCGACCTTCCTGGTCATGGTCGTCACCATGACCGCCGGCACCGCGGTCATCATGTGGCTCGGTGAGCTGATCACCGAGCGCGGCATCGGCAACGGCATGTCGATCCTGATCTTCACCCAGGTCGTCGCCACGTTCCCGGCCACGATGTGGGCGGTCAAGAACGACAAGGGCTGGTGGACCTTCTCGATCGTGCTGGTCATCGGTCTGGCGATCATGGCCGCGGTCATCTTCATCGAGCAGGCTCAGCGCCGCATCCCGGTGCAGTACGCCCGCCGGATGGTCGGCCGCAAGATGTTCGGCGGCTCCTCGACCTACATCCCGCTCAAGGTGAACCAGGCCGGTGTCATCCCGGTCATCTTCGCCTCCTCGCTGCTCTACCTGCCGGCGATGGCTGCTCAGTTCAACCAGAACGCGAAGAACCCGCCGATGTGGGTCGACTGGATCAATAACTACTTCGTCAAGGGCGACCACCCGATCTACATGGCGACGTACTTCGCGTTGATCATCTTCTTCACCTACTTCTACGTGTCGATCACCTTCAACCCACCGGAGGTCGCCGACAACATGAAGAAATACGGCGGCTTCATCCCAGGAATTCGGGCCGGGAAGCCGACCGAGGACTACCTGTCCTATGTTTTGTCCCGTATCACGCTGCCGGGCTCGCTCTACCTCGGTCTGATCGCACTCATCCCGTTGATCGCTCTTGCGCTCGTCGGGGCGAACCAGAACTTCCCCTTCGGTGGCACCTCGATCCTCATCATGGTCGGTGTCGCTCTCGACACGGTGAAGCAGATCGAGAGCCAGCTCCAGCAGCGCAACTATGAAGGGTTCCTCCGATGAGACTGATCATCATGGGCCCGCCGGGAGCCGGCAAGGGCACCCAGGCGAAGTTCATTGCCGAGCACTTCGGGATCCCCGCGATCTCGACCGGCGACATCTTCCGCGCCAATGTCTCCCAGGGCACGCCACTGGGTCTCGAGGCGAAGTCCTACATGGACAAGGGAGAGTACGTCCCGGACTCGGTGACGAACCTGATGGTTCGCAACCGCATCGACGAGCCCGACGCATCCCACGGCTTCCTCCTCGACGGCTACCCGCGCACCCTCGCGCAGGTCGAGGAGCTCGACGGGATGATCAAGTTCACCGGCCACGCGCTGGACGCCGTGGTCGTGCTGACCGTCGACAAGGACGAGATCGTGCAGCGGCTGCTCCAGCGCTCCGAGGTCGAGGGCCGTGCCGACGACACCGAAGACGTCATCCGCCGGCGCCAGGAGGTCTACCTCGAGGAGACGGCGCCGCTGATCGAGGTCTACAAGGGTCGCGGGCTGGTCCACGAGATCGACGGCATGGGTGAGGTCGACGACGTCACCAAGCGCATCTTCGACGAGCTCGACATCATCCCCGAATCCTGAACTGAAATACTCTGAATCCATGGGTTTCTTGAACAGCATCCAGATCAAGACCCCTGAACAGATCGAGAAGATGCGTATTGCCGGCCTGGTGGTCGGGGAGACGCTTGAGGTGCTCCGGGCCGCTGCGCGGCCCGGGGTCACCCTTCTCGAGCTGGACGCCATCGCGGAGGACTCGATCCGGTCCCGCGGTGGCGTTCCTTCGTTCAAGGGCTATCACGGCTTCCCCGGTTCGATCTGCGCCTCGGTCAACGAGGTCGTCGTCCACGGCATCCCGGGCTCCCGGACGCTGAAGGACGGCGACATCATCTCCATCGACTGCGGCGCGATCGTCGACGGCTGGCACGGTGACGCCGCGATCACGGTGGCGATGGGATCTGTGCCCGACGAGGTCTCCGAGCTGATGCGGGTCACCGAGGAGTCCATGTGGCGCGGCATCGCGGCCGCGCGCCTGGGCGGCCGGGTCACCGACATCTCCCACGCGGTCGAGACCCACGTCGACTCCCAGGGCGACTACGGCATCCTCGAGGACTTCAGCGGGCACGGCATCGGCACCGAGATGCACATGGAGCCGTCGGTCTTCAACTACGGCAAGCCTGGCAAGGGCCCGAAGCTGCAACGCGGCATCGCGCTGGCGGTCGAGCCGATGCTCACCCTCGGCGGCCACGAGGTCACGACCCTCGACGACGACTGGACCGTCGTCACCGACGACGGCTCCTGGGCCGCCCACTACGAGCACACCTTCGCGCTGACGCCCGACGGTGCCTGGGTCCTCACCGCCCTCGATGGCGGCGAGGAGATGCTCGGCAAGCTCGGTGTGCCCTGGGGCGGGCACTGAGCCGGAGGCAGAGGCGGGCAAGCGTGGTCGCTCGCTCTTTCGTGCCACCAGGTGGACCGACAACCAGCGGAAACTGACTGTTTCTGGCGCTTTCCGTGCGATTCACTAGCGGATATGCGACATCACCTATCAGTTGACAGAGAAAGAGACCTTTGGACCTCGCATGTCGCCCCGACTGTGAGTAACTTGGTCAGCCCGCGGGGACAGGGAGTGCCTCGCGCTCGGGAGGAAAGAACCGGATGAGCACGCAGTTGCGGCCGTCGAAAGCGGCGCGACCCAATCCATCTGCACGTACGCGAAGCGCGATCATCGATCGTCTCAGTCCTGAGGACATCGAGATGTTCTGGGACCAGATCGCCACCTCGACCCCACTCATCGAGGAGACGGGCGCCGACGAGGGCGACGCCGTGATCGTCACGTTCTGCTGGCGCGACGCCGAGGCCGAGGAGGTGCTCCTCTATGCCAACCGGCTCACCGACGAGCGCCATCCCGGCGACACGATGCTCGAGCGCAAAGAGGGCACCGACTTGTGGCATGCCTCGTTCCTGATGCGGAGCGACTGGCGGGCTTCCTACTCCTTCCTGTGCAAGCACCCGGGGGAGCAGGCCCCCTGGGAGGCCGAGGGGCAGATCGAGCTGCGTGCGGTGCTCGACCGTGGCTACATCGACCCGCTCAACCCCGACTGGTGCCACAACCGGCAGGGCATCAAGCAGTCGGTGGTCTCGCTCCCCGACGCGTCGCTGCAGCCGTGGCTCTTCCGGCGTGACGACGTCGTGGCCGGCACGGTGACGTTGGAAGCGGGCCCCGACGGCCGCGACGTCTGGCTCTACGACCCGGCCGGCGCCGGGCCCAACGTCGACCTGCCCCTCGTGGTCGCGCTCGACGGCGAGATCTGGACCGACCACCACTCGCTGCCGACCACGCTCGACAACCTGATCGCAGACGGCCACCTCCGCCACGTACGTTGCGTCCTGCCCGCCTCCGGGGGCCGCGACAAGCGGTGGGAGGAGCTCGCCGGCGGCGAGGGCGCCGACTACATCGTCAACCAGCTGCTGCCGTGGGTGCGCGAGCGCCGTGCGGTCTCCGAGGAGACCTACGTCGTGGGGCAGAGCCTCGGCGGTGTCACCGCGCTGCGCGCCGGTCTGACCTACCCCGATCTCATCCACGGCGTCGCCAGCCAGTCGGCGTCGTTGTGGCTCGACGACCTCGCCGACGCGGTCACCGCCGACTCCAAGACGCGCGTGCACCTCGCGCACGGCACCCAGGAGTGGGTGCTCGACGAGCTCCACCACGACCTCGTCGACCGTCTGCGCGCGGCCGGGATCGATGTCACCTCCGCCGAGCACAACGGCGGCCACGACTACGCCTGGTGGCGTTCGGCCGTCGCCGACGGTCTCCGCGCCCTGCTGCCGCCCTCCTGACCTCTCCGCGCTTCGCGCGGTTGCTGTCTCGCTCGGAATAAGTCACGGTTCGGCGGGGGTTGAGTGTTCACGTGAAGCTGAGCGTTCTCGACCTCGTCCCGGTCCGCAAGGACCAATCCTCCGCAGATGCCCTGGCCGCGACCCTGTCGCTGGCCAAGGTGGCCGACGATCTGGGCTATCAGCGTTACTGGCTGGCCGAGCACCACAACATGCCGGCCGTGGGGTCGACGAACCCGCCGGTGCTGATCTCGCTGGTCGCCGGTGCGACGGAGCGGATCCGGGTCGGGTCCGGGGGAGTGATGCTGCCCAACCACGCGCCGCTGGTGGTCGCGGAGCAGTTCGCACTGCTCGAGGCCGCCTTCCCGGGGCGGATCGACCTCGGCATCGGGCGCGCGCCCGGCACCGACCCGGTGACCTCGTGGGCCCTGCGCCACGGCGCCGGGGGAGTCACCGACGACGCGGTCAACCGCTTCCCTGAGTATCTCGACGACATCGCCGCGATGATGGCGCCCCAGGGTGTCGGGCTGATGGCAGGTGGCCGCCAGCACGTCCTGCACGCCACGCCGTCCGCCGAGTCGGTCGCCGAGCTCTGGCTGCTCGGCTCCTCCGACTTCTCGGCCCGGCTGGCGGCACAGAAGGGCCTGCCGTACGTCTTCGCCCATCACTTCGCGGGCAACGCCACCGACACCAAGGCGATGATCGAGCTCTATCGGTCGACCTTCCAGCCCTCGGAGCTGCTCAGCGAGCCGAAGACGTTCCTGACGGTCAACGCCAGCGTGGCCGAGACGGCAGAGGAGGCCGACCGGCGGGCGCTGCCGCAGCTGTTGACCATGCTCAACCTGCGCACCGGCCAGCCGCTGACCGCGCAGCCCAGCATCGAGGAGGCTGAGAAGACCGAGATCCCGGAGGCCCACCAGGGGCTCATCGACACCATGCGGTCGCGCTGGGTGATCGGCTCGGCCGCGTACGCGAAGGCGAGCCTGGCCGGGATGGCCGACGACTACGGTGTCGACGAGGTGATGGTGAACCCTGTCGGGTCCGCCTACGAGGGAAGCGACCCGCGCACCGCCCCCACCCGTGAGGAGACCTTGCGTCTACTGGCAGGCTGAGCACTGGCAGACTGAGCACTGGCAGACATCGTCGTGAGGCCGACGGCGCGCCTGAACAAGTTGGGTCCCAGGACCTAGGACACTGTCTGGTTCGTGGCTCGTCTCGGTACGCTCGCGCACCGTTGTGCCAATATCTTCACCGCTCTGTTTCTTTTTCCACAGTTGAAAGTGCCGCCTCATGACACGCTGGAGCCTGCGCTGGTTGAAGCGCCGGGCACCCCAGGCTGAGACGCTCTCTGAGCAGTCAGATCCGGGTCGTGCTCGCTCATTCCCACCGACCGTCTCTCAGGCACCGGGCTACGCGTCGGTGCCACCGAACGCCGGCCAGCTCAACGCCGGACCAACGCACCAGCAGCTGCCGCCATCCGTCGAGCCTTCCTCGACACCGTCCGTGTCGCCGCAGGAGGACGACGAGGCCTGGCCCGAGATCATGGAGCAGTTCGGCCTGCAGATGATCAGCCTGGCCGAGCAGATGCGTATCTCGCTGGACGGGCTCGAGGCGGACGAGGACGACCCGGACAGGCTGCGGAAGCTCTACGAGGTCGACCATGCGGTCACCCGGATGCGCCGCGCGAGCCGCGACCTGCGCACCCTCGCCGGGCGCTCCGAGGAAGAGATGGGCGGCACCGACACCTCGCTGCTCGACATCATCCGGATCGGTCTGTCCAGCATCGAGCGCTACAACCAGGTCACCATCGGCCGGGTCAGCGATCTCGCCGTGATCGGCTACGCGGCCGACGACGTCGCGTGCCTGGTGGCCGCGCTGCTCGACAACGCGACCAAGTACTCGCCGGGAAAGGTGACGGTCAACGTCCACCTGGCCGATGCGGGCAGCGTGCTGTTCCGCATCGAGGACACCGGCATCGGAATCCCGGAGCGGTCGGTGGGCCGCCTCAACGCGCTTCTGGCCGGCCCGATCGTCGAGCTGGTCAGCAAGTCCGGGAGCCACACGGGCTTCCCCGTCGTCCACCGCATCGCTCGCAAGTACGACATCGACGTACGCCTGGCCACCAGGCCGGCGCCCGGCAACGGCATGATCGCGATGGTGACGGTGCCTGCCCAGCTGCTGTGCGAGCTGCCGGTCGCGCCGGTCGAGCGCGCGGAGGCGCCGCGACAGAGCGCAAGCACGGGCGCGGGCAGCATCTCGGTCCTGCCCGCACAGCGTCACCGCGGCCCGCAGCAGACCTCGCAGGAGGCCCCGCAGCAGGCCCCGCGTCCGAGGCCCTTGCAGCGGCCGCAGCCCGGTCTTCAGGGAGACCCGCAGACCGGTTCACAGCGGGCGTTGCCGATGCGTCAGCCGCTGCCGGACTCCGGTCAGCCGCTGCCGGATTCCTCGACCGGCGCTGCGACCGGCGCCGCGCCGGAGCCCAGCCCGGAGCCGAGCCGCGAATCGCACCAGAGCCCAGCGTCCAGGCCGATGCGCCTGCCGTCGGCCCAGCTCGCGCCCCCTCCTGTGCAGCAGCCCTCGCCCGACATCTCCGCCGACACGATGAAGACGCCGCTCCCGGTCCCCGACGAGGCGGGCGAGACGGACGGGACCTCGGCGCCCGCGGAGCCGGATGGCCAAGTAGAGTCCGGGGCGCTCCCGCGCCGGGAGCCGGTCAGCCTGCGAGACGGAGGTTCGCTGCGTGAACCGGCCGAAGCACCACAGACCCCAGAGGCCTCGCCCGAGGACCAGTCATCGGCCCGGCACTCCTTTGCCGACGACCTGGACGCGTTCTCCATCGGCCGCTAAGGCCCAGCAGTGAAAGGAACCCTGTCGTAATGGAAAGCCCGGTCGTCCCCCGCGACCCCACGGAATTCAGCTGGCTGATCGACAACTTCGCCAGTTCCACACCGGGAGTGACGCACGCCCTCATCGTCTCCTCCGACGGGCTCCCTCTGATCGGTGCCGGCGGCATGTCCGCCAACGTCGCCGACCCGCTCGCCGCCATGACCGCCGGCGTGATCAGCCTCGGCAACAACATCGCGCGTGAGGTCGGCGAGCCCGGCTGCGACCAGGTGATGCTCAAGTTCCACACCGGGCACTTCCTGTTCATGGGCATCGGCGATCTGGCCGGCTTCGCAGTGCTCGTCGGCGCCGGCGCCAACCTGGGCGTGGTCGCTCACCGGATGGCTCAGATGGTCGACGCCGTCGGCCACGTGCTCACCCCGCAGATGCGCGACGAGCTGCGACAGATGACGGTGACCTCGATGTCCGGGGGGCGGGCTTGACTTCGAACCCGTGGGTTCGTCCGTACGTGCTGACCGGTGGGCGCACCCAGACCAAGCATCAGCTGTTCGTGCACACGCTGGTGTCGGCGCCACACTTCGACGCTCGCGCTGCCGCGAAGCTGGCGCCGGAGTCACGCAAGCTCTATGACCGCGTACGTCTCGGGCCGCAGTCGGTCGCCGAGCTGTCCGCACACAGCGGTATCTCTCTCGGTGTGACCCGCGTGCTGCTCGAGGACCTGGCTTCGACCGAGCACCTGCAGATCAATGACGGGGCTTATGACTCCCCGTTCGACCACCGTCTGTTGAAGAGAGTTATCGATGGCCTTTCCGAGCTCGCCTGACCGTCCCGGGCCGACCGTCACCTCTGCCAAGCTCGTGATCGCAGGCGGTTTCGGCGTCGGTAAGTCGACCATGGTCGCGTCCGTCTCCGAGATCCCTCCGGTCAACACCGAGGCGTGGATGACGCAGGCCGGCAAGTCGGTGGACCCGCTCGACGACTCGAGCGAGAAGACCACGACCACTGTCGCGATGGACTTCGGCCGGGTCACTCTTGCGCCCGACCTGATGCTCTACCTGTTCGGCACCCCGGGGCAGCCCCGGTTCTGGCCGATGTGGGACGACCTGTGCCGCGGTGCCAGTGGTGCTGTCGTGCTGGTCGACACCCGTCGTCTGGACGCGTCGTTCCCCGCGGTCAACTACTTCGAGAACGACTCGAAGGTGCCGTTCATCGTCGCGGTGAACATGTTCGACGGGAAGCTGACCCACTCCCTGGAGAAGGTGCGCGACGCGCTCTGCCTCGACGAGCGCACGCCGCTGGTGGCTGTGGACGCCCGCGACCCGAGGGCGACCGCGAAGACGCTGGTCGCCTGCCTCTCGCACACGATGAAGTCGACCCCGGCCGGCAGCTGAGCCGGGAGCTTCTCAACACCGAAGGAGCATTGTTTCCATTGCGCAAGATCTTGATCGTCGGTGCTGGCCAGGCGGGCTTGCAGCTCGCCCTCAGCCTTCAGGTCGAAGGCTACGAGGTGACCGTCCTGTCGGCTCGTACGCCCGACGAGATCCGTGACGGCTGGCCGACGTCGACCCAGGTCATGTTCGACCCCGCTCTCAACACCGAGCGGGCCTACGACTTGAACCTGTGGGAGGAGACGGCGCCCCGCATCCACGACGTCGGCATCTCGGTCAGCCCGGAGAAGGGCGTCCGTGCGCTGAAGTTCGACGGGCCGTGGCAGCCGTACGCGATGTCGGTCGACCAGCGTCTGAAGATGCCGGCGTGGATGGAGCTCTTCGAGGACCGCGGCGGTCGCATCATCTACCACCCGGTGATGACCTCCGACCTGGCCGGCCTGGCGCCGATGTACGACCTGAGCCTGATCGCGGCGGGCAAGGGCGAGCTCGTCGAGCTCTTCGACCGCGACCCCGTCCGGTCCAAGTACGTCGAGCCCGGTCGTGCGCTCTCGGCCATCTACCTCGACGGGATGGTCGAGCCCGACGACTTCCCCGCCGGGAGCATGCGCATCAACGTCGTCCCCGGCATCGGCGAGCTGTTCGTGATCAGCAACCAGACGCTGACGGGGCCGAGCCGGGTGGCGTTCATCGAGGCGATCCCGGACGGGCCGTTCGACTGCTTCTTCGACCGCCCGCAGCCCGACGAGCATCTGCGTCGCCTCCAGCACGTGCTGCAGGAGTACATGCCGTGGGAGGCCGACCTGATGCGCGAGTGCGAGCCGACCGATCCGCGCGCGTCGCTGAGCGGTTCCTACCCCGGCACGATCCGCAAGCCGTACGCCGAGATCGCTGACGACACCTACGTGCTCGGCATGGCCGACGTGGTGGTGCTCAACGACCCGGTCGCGGGCCAGGGCTCCAACAACGCCGCTCACTGCGCCTCGATCTACACCAAGGCGATCCTCGACCGTGGCGACCGGCCGTTCGACGCCGAGTGGATGGAGGCGACCTTCGAGAAGTTCTGGGAGGAGCGTGCCCAGCACGGCACCGGCATGACCGACGCGCTGCTCAACCCGCTGCCGGACCACGTGCAGCAGGTGCTCGGCGCGGCCACCCAGCACCAGCAGGTCGCCGACCGGTTCACCAGGCTGTTCCCGCACCCCGAGGATCTCGGCCCGTTCCTGGGCGATCCGGACGCTGCGCTCGCGTACGTCGCGAAGGTCGCCGAGGGCAACGCGACGCCCGGGGCTTGACGATTAGGGCATTGCTGATCTAGGGGTCTAGGCTTGGTAGTCGGTCCAACGTGGGTCTGTCTCGTCGTGCCTCGCGGCTGCCCGGTCAGCGCGCTTCTGTGCGCTCGCGGGTGAGACATGCAGATGGCTTCACGAGGTCCACTCCGTTCCTCGGAGAGGTTCCCGGACCGCCTGCGGGTCACCCGATCCGTGGTTTTGAACGGTAGTTGACCGACCAACAGATTGCAGAGGGCATGCCGAAGAAAGAAGGCGTGATCGAGATCGAGGGCACCGTAGTGGAGGCCCTCCCCAACGCCATGTTCCGCGTGGAGCTGAGCAACGGACACAAGGTTCTCGCCCACATCAGCGGCAAGATGCGACAGCACTACATCCGGATCCTCCCCGAGGACCGCGTGGTGGTGGAGCTGTCCCCCTACGACCTGACCCGCGGTCGGATCGTCTACCGGTACAAGTAACCAAGCCGGACGATCAAGAAAGGGCTGACATGAAGGTCAACCCGAGCGTGAAGAAGATCTGTGACAGCTGCAAGGTGATCCGTCGCCACGGCCGCGTCATGGTGATCTGCCCCAACCCGCGCCACAAGCAGCGCCAGGGCTGAGGCTGAGCGACTGAGCCCCTGGCTCGGACTGCTCGACCAAACTGAATATTCGCATCGAGTCGCTAGGACGCTCCACCAGATTCGTCTGGGTCCGAAGTCACCTCCGGAACAGAGGCCGGAGCCCGAGGGTGCCACCCCGGGACGCGACCCGACCGACACCTCTGATGAACCAGAAGGAACACAATGGCACGCCTCCAAGGTGTTGACCTTCCGCGCGACAAGCGCGTGGAGATCGCTCTCACCTACATCTTCGGCATCGGCCGAACCACCTCGCAGAAGCTCCTCGAGGCCACCGGCGTCGACCCGAACACCCGGGTGCACGCTCTGGCCGAGGACGAGCTGGTCAAGCTCCGCGACGAGATCGAGGCCCAGGGCATCCAGACCGAGGGTGACCTCCGTCGTGAGGTCCAGGCTGACATCCGCCGCAAGATCGAGATCGGCAGCTACCAGGGTCGCCGTCACCGTCAGGGCCTCCCGGTCCGCGGTCAGCGCACCAAGACCAACGCTCGCACCCGCAAGGGCCCGAAGCGCACCGTCGCCGGCAAGAAGAAGACCAAGTGACGCTGACGCGCTAAGCGCGTCGTGATCACTCGAGTCTTCGCCTCGATCACACAGACCAGCCAACACAGGAGTTAATGCATGCCTCCGAAGACCCGTCAGGGTGCGACGAAGATCCGTCGCAAGGAGAAGAAGAACGTCGCTCAGGGCGAAGCCCACATCAAGAGCACGTTCAACAACACGATCGTCACGATCACCGACCCGACCGGTGCGGTGATCTCGTGGGCCTCGGCCGGCACCGTCGGCTTCAAGGGCTCGCGCAAGTCGACCCCGTTCGCCGCTCAGATGGCCGCTGAGGCCGCTGGCCGTCGTGCGATGGACCACGGCATGAAGAAGATCGACGTCTTCGTCAAGGGCCCGGGCTCGGGCCGCGAGACCGCGATCCGCTCGCTGGGTGCGATCGGCCTCGAGGTCGGCACCATCCAGGACGTCACGCCGGCTCCGCACAACGGTTGCCGTCCGCCCAAGCGCCGTCGCGTTTGATCCCCACCGAGACAACGAAGGAGACTGAAGAGTAATGGCCCGTTACACCGGACCCATGACCCGCAAGTCGCGCCGTCTCGGTGTCGACCTTGTCGGCAACGACGCGGCGTTCGAGAAGCGCCCCTACCCTCCCGGCCAGCACGGCCGCGGCCGCATCAAGGAGAGCGAGTACCTCCTCCAGCTTCGTGAGAAGCAGAAGGCTCGCTTCACCTACGGCGTCATGGAGAAGCAGTTCCACTCCTACTACTCCGAGGCGCACCGCCGCGACGGCAAGACCGGTGACAACCTGCTCCAGCTGCTCGAGGGCCGCCTGGACAACGTCGTCTACCGCGCCGGGTTCGCCCGCACCCGCCGTCAGGCCCGCCAGCTGGTCGTCCACGGCCACTTCCTGGTCAACGGCAAGAAGGTCAACGTGCCTTCGTTCCAGGTCACCGCTCACGACGTCATCGACGTTCGCGAGAAGTCCCTGGAGATGACCCCGTTCATCGTGGCTCGCGAGACCCACGGCGAGCGCGTCGTCCCGGCTTGGCTCGAGGCTGTCCCGAGCCGGATGCGCATCCTGGTTCACCAGCTCCCGGTCCGCGCGCAGATCGATGTGCCGGTCCAGGAGCAGTTGATCGTCGAGTACTACTCGAAGCTCTGATCAACCCCACGCAGCAACCACGGTGAGTCCCCGGCGTTCACATACATTCGAATATGTACGCCGGGGCCTTGCCGCCCCCACAGCCTTCCGTCATCACCCCTTGAAGTTCGGGTCCGTCAAATAGCGGTCGGCCCGGAAAGGACAAATCAGTGCTTATCGCACAGCGCCCAACCCTGTCGGAAGAGTCCGTCGAGGAGTTCCGCTCCCGCTTCGTGATCGAGCCCCTCGAGCCGGGCTTCGGTTACACGCTGGGCAACTCTCTTCGGCGCACCCTGCTCTCCTCGATCCCCGGTGCCTCGGTCACGTCGATCAAGATCGACGGCGTCCTCCACGAGTTCTCGACCATCGAGGGCGTCAAGGAAGATGTCACCGAGATCATCCTCAACCTCAAGGGCCTGGTCGTCTCCTCGGAGCACGACGAGCCCGTGACCATGTACCTGCGCAAGTCCGGTGCCGGTGACGTCACCGCTGCCGACATCGCGCCGCCGGCCGGTGTCGAGGTGCACAACCCCGACCTGAAGATCGCGACCCTGTCCGACAAGGGCAAGCTCGAGCTCGAGCTCGTCGTCGAGCGCGGCCGTGGCTACGTCTCCGCCGTGCAGAACAAGGGCGCCGAGAACGAGATCGGCCGCATCCCGGTCGACTCGATCTACTCGCCGGTCCTCAAGGTCAGCTACAAGGTCGAGGCCACCCGAGTCGAGCAGCGCACCGACTTCGACAAGCTCGTCATCGACGTCGAGACCAAGCCGTCGATCGCTCCCCGCGACGCGATCGCCTCGGCCGGTAAGACCCTGGTCGAGCTCTTCGGTCTGGCCCGTGAGCTGAACGTCGACGCCGAGGGCATCGACATCGGCCCGTCGCCGGTCGACGAGCAGCTCGCCGCCGACCTCGCCCTCCCGGTCGAGGACCTGCAGCTGACCGTCCGCTCCTACAACTGCCTCAAGCGCGAGGGCATCCACACCGTGGGTGAGCTCATCTCGCGTTCGGAGCAGGACCTGCTCGACATCCGCAACTTCGGCGCCAAGTCGATCGACGAGGTCAAGCTGAAGCTGCACGAGATGGGCCTGTCCCTCAAGGACAGCGCTCCGGGCTTCGACCCGTCCGCCGCCCTCGCCGCCTACGGCGACGATGACGACGACGCGTTCGTCGAGGACGAGCAGTACTGAGTTGTTGACGCCCGGCCAAGCGGCAACGCCCGAGGCCGGGCGGACACTTCGCCACAGGGTCGCGGCGTAGCTGCGGCCCGGCGTAACCCATAAAGAAAATCGCCCACTTGGGCGTCTACCCCGGTACCTAGTACGGCCGGAGAGAAGGAGCAGGCAGGATGCCTACCCCGAAGAAGGGTGCCCGTTTCGGCGGTTCGCCCGCGCACCAGAAGCTGATGCTCTCGAACCTCGCCACGGCGCTGTTCGAGAACGGCCGCATCACCACCACCGAGGCCAAGGCTCGGCACCTCCGCCCCGTCGCGGAGAAGCTGATCACCAAGGCCAAGAAGGGTGACCTGCACAACCGTCGCGAGGTCCTCAAGACCATCCGCGACAAGTCGGTCGTGCACACCCTGTTCACCGAGATCGCCGAGCAGTTCTCGGAGCGCCCGGGTGGCTACACCCGGATCACCAAGATCGGTCCCCGCAAGGGCGACAACGCTCCGATGGCTGTGATCGAGCTCGTCACCGACGCCTACGAGCCGAAGACCAAGGCTGCTCCGGCTGCCAAGGCCCCGGTCGAGGAGGCTCCGGTGGAGGAGACCAAGGTGGAGGAGACCGAGGCCCCGGCCGAGGACACCGCTGCTGAGGCCGCTCCGGCCGAGGAGGCTCCTGCTGAGGAGTCCGCCGAGGACGCCAAGGCCTGATCAGGTCTGAGTCTGTGGCCCGTCACCCGTGAGGGTGGCGGGCCACAGCCGTTTTCGGGCGGTATCGTCGCGCATTCCGCTCGCGGCGAGGGTTGCTGGGACAATGAGCCACGTGCGTATCAGGATCGACCTCGCCTACGACGGGACCGCGTTCCACGGCTGGGCGACCCAGCCGGGGCTGCGTACGGTCCAGGGCGAGCTGCAGGAGGCGCTCGGGACTGCGCTGCGGGTGAAGCGTACGGGGGAGCGGGCTCAGGTCTGGGTGACGGTCGCCGGCCGCACCGACTCCGGTGTGCACGCCCGCGGACAGGTCGCCCACTTCGACATCGACGCCGAGATCCTGGAGTCCTCGCGTGGCCGCTCCGAGCAGACGCCGCTGGAGGCGCTGGTGCGCCGCCTGAACGGGATCCTTCCCGCCGATCTGCGGGTGCGTCGCGCGACCGAGGCGCCGGAGGGGTTCAACGCCCGCTTCTCGGCGCTCTCACGGCGCTACGTCTACCGGATCGTCGACGACCCGGCCTTCGTCGACCCGCTGCAGCGCCTCGCGGTGCTCTACCGCACCCGACCCCTCGACCTCTCCGCGATGAACGTCGCCTCCGCGGATCTGGTGGGGCTCAACGACTTCGCTTCCTTCTGCAAGCCGCGGGAGGGCGCGACCACGATCCGCAACCTGCGACAGCTGACCTGGGACCGTCGTGACGACGGGATCATCGAGGCGACGGTCGTCGCCGACGCGTTCTGCCACTCGATGGTGCGCTCGCTGGTCGGTTGCCTGATGGTGATCGGTGAGGGGCGCAAAGACGTCGCCTGGGCGAAGGTGTCGCTGGCCGCGCGCACCCGGACCTCGTCGATCCCGATCGCTCCGGCCAATGGGTTGACGCTCGAGGAGGTCGCCTATCCTCCCGACGACATGCTCGCGGCACAGCACGAGCGCACGATGAACCGCAGGACCGAGTCCGACCTGGAAGCGAACGACCGTGACCGAGACTGACGACGAGCACTACTTCTCCGCCGACCCGTCGGTGCCGTTCGCCCGGATCCCGCTCTCGGCGACCGTGTGGGGCATGGACCTCGACCTGGTCAGCGGGTCAGGGGTGTTCGCCAAGGGACGCCTCGACATCGGCACGTCGGTGCTCTTCAAGGAGACCGACCCGCCCGCCGGCGGCCGTATCCTCGACCTGGGCTGCGGCTACGGGATCATCGGGCTCGCCTGCGCGCTGGCTGCCCCCTCCGCGCACGTCACGGGCGTCGACGTCAACGAGCGGGCGGTGCTGCTGGCCAACGAGAACGCCACGAAGCTGGGGCTCGAGGGCCGATATCGCGCGGCGACACCCGCCCAGGTCGACCCGGGGGAGACGTACGACGAGATCTGGAGCAACCCGCCGATCCGGATCGGCAAGCCGGCCCTCCACGAGCTCCTGCTGACCTGGCTCCCGCGCCTGGCCCCCGAGGGCCGCGCGGTCATGGTCGTCGGCAAGAACCTCGGTGGCGACTCGCTCCAGCGCTGGATCACCGACCAGGGCTATCCGACGACCCGCATCGGCAGCGCCAAGGGATTCCGAGTCCTCGAGACCGTACGCAGCTGACCCCTCGCCGAGTCGGCTCGTTCCGACACGATTTCCCGTCGAGTCGGCGCGTTCTAACGAGCCGACTCGGCGATCGGAGGGTCAGGCGGGGACGGGGTCCTTGGAGAGGCGGACCGGGAGGCGGTCGAGGCTGTAGACGACCGATAGGTCGCGCCAGCCGAGGTCGCCGGGGTCGTCGGTGGTCATCGCGAGGTCGGGGAAGCGGCGGGCGAGGCCGGTGAGGGCGGCGCGGAGCTCCATCCGGGCCAGCTCGGCGCCGACGCAGCGGTGCATGCCGTGGCCGAAGGCGAAGTGCATGGTGTCGGCGTTGCGCAGGTCGAACTGCTCGGGCCTCGGCACGACTGCGGGGTCGCGGTTGGCGCCGGTGAGGCTGACCAGCACGACGGCCCCCTTCTTGACGGGCGTGCCGAAGAGGTCGTGGTCCTCGCGGGCGAACCGCGGGAAGGCGAGCTGCACCGGGCACAGGTAGCGCAGCAGCTCCTCGACGACCTTGTCGACGCCGGCCTTGTCGCCCGAGCGCAGGATCTCGTACGCCTCGGGGTTCTGCATCAGCACGTAGGCGCCCATCGAGAGCATCGAGGCGGAGGTCTCGTAGCCGCCGAGGAAGACGCCGTCGGCGAGGCCGCCGAGCTCGACGTCGTCGTACTCCGAGCCCTTGTTGCGGATGATCTCGCCGATCATGCCGTCGCCGGGGTCGGCGCGCTGCTGGCGCACCTGCTCGATCAGGAAGGTGCGCGTCTCGGTGGCGGCGCCGAACGAGCCTGCGCCACCCTCGGAGAGGTCGAAACGGGCCATGCCGAGCTCGTGGAACTCGTCGCGTACGTCCTCGGGCATGCCCAGGAGCTCACAGATGACCCGGAACGGGATCTCGAAGCCGAAGCGCTGCACGAGGTCGACCTCGGGGCCGTTGGCCTCCATGTCGTCGAGGGCGTCGGCGACGATGCGGTCGATCATCTCGTTGAGACGACCGAGCCGGCGCATGGTGAACTCCGGCGTCAGCAGCCCGCGGAGCTTGGTGTGATCGGGCGGGTCGGTCATGCCCAGCCCGCCGATGCCTTCGGCGTCGCTGCGCTTGCGGGTGCCGAGCAGGTGGCGCATGTCGTTGGAGTATGTCTCCTTGTCGGCCAGCACCTGCTTGGACTCGGCGTGACCGGTGATCAGCACGATGTCGAGGCCCAGCACCGAGCCGAGCGTGGTGACGGGTGCCTGGGCGCGGCTCTCGGCCAGCAGCGGCACCGGGTCGAGGCCGTCACGGCGCAGTGGGAAGGTGAGGTGCTCGGGGATCTTGCGCAGCGTGGTGATGTCGGGGATCGGTGACTCCTTGCCCCGCATCGCGAACTGCAGGGCAACCTTGCGGACACGCTCGGTCAGCGGGCGCGTCAACGCCCGTCGAAAGGAACTCACCTGGGCAGGAATCGGCATGCGGACCAGTCTGGACCATCACCAGATCTCGGTCATCAGGAATCCCCCTGATGGGGCCGCTCAGCCGTGCAGCAGGGTCCTGAACAGCGCGCAGGTCTCCTCGACCGCCCGCTGAGCAGCCTGCGAGTGGTGCCCCATGTCGAAGAAGCCGTGGATGAGGCCGTCGAAGTGGTGGTAGGTGGTCGGCACCCCGGAGCTCTCCAGCGCCTTGGCGTACGCCACGCCCTCGTCGCGCAGCGGATCGAACTCGGCCGTCACCAGCACCGCCGGCGCCAGACCCTTCAGGTCGCCCTTGATCGGGCTCAGCCGCGGGTCGGCGCGGTCGGCGTGGACGGCACCGAGGTAGTTGTCGGAGAACCACTTCATCGTGGGCAGCTCCAGGAAGTAGCCGTGGCCGTTCTCGGCATAGGACGGATATCCGCCGGTCATGTCGGTCGCCGGGTAGATCAGCAGCTGGCCGGCGAGCTCGCGTCCCTCGGCCGCGAGCACCTGGGCGACCACGGCGGACAGGTTGCCTCCGGCGCTGTCGCCGGCGACAGCGATGCGTCCGTCACCGCCCAGCGTCGCGGCGTTGTCTCCCGCCCAGCGGGCCGCGGCCACGGCGTCGTCGTACGCGGCGGGGAAGGGGTGCTCGGGGGCGAGCCGGTAGCCGACCGAGACGACCACGGCGTCACAGAGGGTGGCGAGGCTGCGCGCCTGGTTCTCGTGGGAGTCGAGGTCGCCGACGACCCAGCCGCCGCCGTGGAACATCACGATCGTCGGCAGCTCGCCCTCCGTCGCGGGCCGGTAGACCCGGACGGGGATGTCGCCGGCGGGCCCCGGGATTGTGGTCTCCTCCACGGACTTGACCGACATCAGCGGCTCGCCGCGACGTCCGTCGACGGCCATCGCGCGATACAACGCTCGGGCGCTCGGCGGGTCGTGGGACTCCAGCGGCTGGCCCTTGGCCAAGAACGTGAGCAGGTCGGCGATCTGGCTGTCGAGCGGAGGCATGGCGTAAGTCATATCGGTAATCGCCAAAAAGTGTCGAGGGTCACGTTCTACTGACGGGACCGCTGGCCGAAATAACCATTCGACACGGATGCAAGACTGGATCGTTGTGGGACACGTAGACGTTGCCGGAGTGAGGTTCCAGCTGCCGGACGGACGGGTGCTGCTCGAGGATGTTTCCTTCCGGGTGGGGGAGGGCGCCAAGGTGGCGCTGGTCGGCGCCAACGGCGCCGGGAAGACGACGCTGCTGCGGATCGTGACCGGCGAGCTGACCCCGACCGCCGGCTCCGTGGTGCGCTCGGGCGGCCTCGGGGTGATGCGCCAGATGGTCGGCCGCGGCTCGTCCACCGTCGGTGAGCTGCTGATGTCGGTGGCGCCGCCGCGGGTGCGGGCTGCCTCGGCCGAGGTCGAGAGGTGCGAGCTGGAGCTGATGTCGTCGGAGGACGAGCGGCTGCAGATGCGCTACGCGACCGCGCTGGCCGAGTACGCGGACGCGGGCGGCTACGACCTCGAGGTCGTCTGGGACGTCTGCACCATGGCCGGCCTCGGGGTGGCCTTCGACCGCGCCCGCTACCGCTCGCTGGACACCCTCTCCGGTGGCGAGCAGAAGCGGCTCGTGCTCGAGTACCTGCTTCGCGGGCCCGACCAGGTGCTCCTGCTCGACGAGCCCGACAACTTCCTCGACGTGCCCGGCAAGATGTGGCTCGAGGAGCGCATCCGGGAGTCGCCGAAGACGATCCTCTACGTCAGCCACGACCGTGAGCTGCTCAACAACACCGCTACCCGGGTGGTGACCGTCGAGCTCGGCTCCTCCGGCAACCTGGTCTGGACCCACGCCGGCGGCTTCGCGAGCTATCACGAGGCCCGGGAGGCACGCTTCGAACGTTTCGAGGAGCTGCGCAAGCGCTGGGACGAGGAGCACGCCAAGCTGCGCGCCCAGATGCTGATGTACAAGCAGAAGGCCGCCTACAACTCCGACATGGCCTCGCGCTACCAGGCCGCGAAGACGCGCCTGGAGAAGTTCGAGCAGGCCGGGCCGCCGATCGAGCAGCCGCGCGAGCAGCAGGTCGTGATGCGGCTGCGCGGCGGCCGCACCGGCAAGCGTGCAGTGGTCTGCGAGGCGCTCGAGCTCACCGGGCTGATGCGCCCCTTCGACCTCGAGGTCTGGTACGGCGAGCGGGTGGCGGTGCTCGGCTCCAACGGCTCCGGCAAGTCACACTTCCTGCGGCTCCTGGCCGGCGGCGGCTCGATGCCAGACAAGGAGCACGAGCCGGTGGGAGAGGTCTCGATCGAGCCCGTACGCCACCGCGGTCAGGCGCGGCTGGGAGCCCGGGTGCGGCCGGGCTGGTTCGTGCAGACCCATGCGCATCCCGAGCTCGCGGGGCGTACGCTGCTCGACGTCCTGCACCGCGGCGAGGCCGGACCCGACGGGGTCGGGCGCTCGGGCATGGGGCGCGAGGCGGCCTCGCGGGTGCTCGACCGCTACGAGCTCGCCCACTCGGCGGAACAGACCTTCGACTCGCTCTCGGGCGGCCAGCAGGCTCGGTTCCAGATCCTGCTGCTCGAGCTGAGCGGTGCCACCCTGCTGCTCCTCGACGAGCCGACCGACAACCTCGACGTGCAGTCCGCCGAGGCCCTCGAGGCCGGGCTGGAGTCGTTCGACGGCACGGTCGTCGCGGTCACCCACGATCGCTGGTTCGCCCGCGGCTTCGACCGCTTCCTGGTCTACGGCGCCGACGGTGACGTCTACGAGTCTGCAGAGCCGGTCTGGGACGAGACGAGAGTGGAGAGGTCGCGATGAGTGGCTCGACAGGTCTGGTGATCGAGCGGATAGATCCTCTCGACGACGCCTTCGACGCGTGGTTCGACGCGGTGACGACCTCGTGGCTCGACGTACGCGGCCCCGACGCCGACGTGTGGGCACGCGAGGAGCTCCACGCCGAGCTGCGGCAGAAGACCACGAAGACCGACCGGAGGGCCTACCTCGCGCGCGTCGACGGCACCGTGGTCGGAGGCGCCTGGCTGGCGATGCCGTTGGTCGACAACGTCCACCGGGCGATGCTCGTGGTGGCGGTGCTGCCGGCTCACCGCAGGCACGGCCACGGCACCGCTCTGCTCGAGCATGTCGAGGCCGAGGCGCGCGCCGCGGGGCGTACGTCCCTCGCCGGTGAGGTCTGGTGGCCGTGGTCGCTCGGTTCGACCGGTGACGGGTCGCCGGGCCGGGAGTTCGCCGTCGCGCGCGGCTATGCGGCCGCGCTGATCGAGGTGCGCCGCGTGCTGCGCCTCCCGGTGGCTGCGGAGACCCTCGACCGGCTGGCCGCGGAGGCGGCGGAGCGCCACGGCGCCTACACGCTGCGATCCTGGGTCGGACCGGTGCCTGACGACATCGTGGAGAGCTGGGCGGCGCTCGACGCCAGCCTGGAGACCGAGGCACCGACCGGCGATCTCGACGTCGAGGCGCCGAAGCCCGACGTGGGGAGGGTGCGTGAGATGGAGCAGCTGGTCGATGCGCAGAAGCGCACGCTCTATCACTCGGTGGCGCTCGACGCCCACGGCGCGGTGGTCGCCTACACCGTGATCGGCTACTCGAGCCACGACGGCAACAGCTACCAGTGGGGCACCCTGGTCGAGGCCGCTCACCGCGGCCACCGGCTCGGTCTGGCGGTGAAGGTCGCCAACCTCAGGCTGCTCCAGTCCGAGCGTCCCGAGGTGCCGACGGTGTCGACCTACAACGCCGAGGTCAACGCCCACATGATCCACGTCAACGAAGCCATGGGCTTCGACGAGGTGGAGTGGCTGGCAAGCTTCCAGAAATGACGCGGTGTGCTGCCGGAGGTGCGCCTGAGCGCACTCCTGGCAGCACACCGCGGGTTGGCACCCCGCGGCGCTGAGTCCCCTCTGGGGCCCAGCGCCGTGCGGGGAGATCAGGTGGCGTCGGAGTCCAGGGTGATCTTGGCGCTCTGCTCCTCGCCGTCGCGCGACCAGGTCACCTCGACCTTGTCGCCGGGGCGGTAGGAGCGGACCGTGGCGACCAGGGAGTCGGAGCCGTTGATCTGGTGGGCGTCGACCTTGGTGATCGTGTCGCCCTTCTCCAGACCGGCCTCCTCGGCCGCGCTGTCCTTGGTGACGCTCTGCACGGTGGCGCCGGTGACCGAGCTGTCGCCCGAGCTCTCGCCCGAGCCGGCGGCCGCGCTGTCGCCGACCGAGATGCCCATCCGGGCGTGGGTGGGGTCGTCGCCGGCCTTGAGCTGGTCGATGATCGGCAGCACCTCGTCGATCGGGATCGCGAAACCGAGACCGATCGAGCCGGCCTCCGAGCCGGAGGAGGAGTTGGAGCGGATCGAGGCGTTGATGCCGACCACGTTGCCGTTCATGTCGACCAGCGCGCCACCGGAGTTGCCGGGGTTGATGGCGGCGTCGGTCTGGATGGCCGGGTAGACGGTGGCGTTGCCGGAGGAGTCCGAGCCGACGTTGACCGGGCGGTCGAGGGCGCTGACGATGCCGGTGGTGACCGTCGAGTCGAGGCCGTACGGCGACCCGATCGCGACCACGTCCTGCCCGACGACCAGCTTGCTGGACTTCCCGATCGTGGCCGGGGTGAGGCCGGAGACGCCCTCGGCCTGGATCACCGCGGTGTCGGTCAGCGGGTCGTTGCCGACCACCTTCGCCTTGGCCTTGGTGCCGTCGCTGAAGTCGACGGTGATCGTCGGCGACTGCCCCTGCTGCTGCTCGGGCTGCTGCTGGCCGGGCGCTCCGGGGAACCCTGGCTGGCCGCCTTGGGCCGATGCCGACGACATGTCGACGACGTGGTTGTTGGTCAGGATCAGACCGTCGGAGGAGAGGATGATGCCGGACCCCGATCCGCTGCCGCCCTGGCCAGCGACCTCGATCTTCACCACCGAGGGCAACACCTTGGCTGCCACCTTCTCGGAGGTGCCCTTCGGGGCGTTGCTGTTGACGACCTGCGAGCCGGTCGCGGCGTTGCCACCGCTCCGGGTGCTGTCGTCCTGGGTCGAGTAGAACAGCGCGGCGCCACCGAAACCGGCACCGCCACCGAGCACGAGGGCGCCGACGAGGGCAGAGGCGGCGAGCGCGGCCCGCCGGTCCTTCTTCTTCGGCGTGGCGACCGGACCGAGCGGAGGCGGCGGCATGACCGAGGTCGAGGTCGTGGTCGGGGCCGCGTTGGGGGCCACCCCTGGAGGCGGCGTGGTCGGAGCTGCGGAGGTGCCTGGGGGCGCCCACTGTGGAGGGGTCCCACTGGGCTGCTGAGGAGTGGGTTCGTCGGTCATGTCATTCAGTCTGGCCAGTGTCTCTGTGAACCGGCTGAGACTGACCTATGCGGTCTCGAAGAGATGCCAGCAGGCTCAGGAGCCGCTGAGAAGACGTACGACGGGGGCGAACGCATCCATCAGCTCGTCGCCGACCAGCACGTAGGAGATCCCCAGCCGGTCGCGCCGCTCGCGGAGCTGGTCGGCTATCTCCTCGGGAGAGCCGTGCACCGCGCCGATGGCGCCCGAGGCAGCGAGGGCGGCAGGGTCGATCCTGCCGGCGAGGTAGCGAGGCACGACGTCGCCGACCGCCATCAGGTTGAGGTTGAGCTCGGCCGAGCCGCCGGTGGGGCGGTCGGCGGAGCGTACGTGATCGACGGCGGCGCGCACGATCGGCTCCTCGGCGACGAACGGGATGCCGAGGGCGGCGGTGTCGGCGTGCTCGCCGGCGATCCGGAGCATCCGCGGACCCCCTCCGGCGACGAGGACGGGCACCTGTTGAGGCGGGATGCCGTAGGGCAGCACCGTCGCCTCGGTGGCCCGATAGTGGGGGCCGTCGACCGTGACCGTCTCACCGGCGAGGAGCCGCTTGATCAGGCCGATCGACTCCACGAGGCGGTCGACGCGAGCGCCCGGGCGCTCGAAGCCCAGCCCGAGCATCGCGTTCTCGCGCGCCGCGTCGGGGCGGCCGGCACCCAGGCCGAGCTCGAAGCGTCCGCCGGAGAGCACCGAGAGGGTCGCCGACTCCTTGGCGACCTGCACGGGGTGGCGGAAGTCGTTGGCCAAGACGTAGGTGCCGACGTGGAGCCGCGTGGTCACGGCCGCCGCGGCCGCGAGGGCCGGAAACACGGCATGGCCGAAGGAGACGTTGTCGGGCATGACGAACGTGTCGTAGCCCGCGCTCTCGACGCGGCGGGCGAGGTCGCTCCAGGCGGCGCCGGTGGGCGCCTGGCCCGCGACGACCCCGAAGCGGAAGGGGGTGTTTGCCGGTGTGGTGTTCATGAGCCCAGCCTCGCCCCGTCCGCGGGCGCGCGGATCCGACCACAGGCGACCCTGGCGTACGCAGATCTGCGTGCAGGTCAGGCGAGCGCGACCGGGAGCCCGAGCGAGCGCAGGTCGGAGCGGAGCTTCTCGGCTCCGGTGAACTGGAACGCGCGCATCCCGAGCTCGGCGGCGGCCGCCACGTTGACGGCGCTGTCGTCGACGAACGCGAGCCGGTCGAGCGCGGTGCCGGCGCGCTCGGCGAGCAGGCGGAAGATCGCCGGGTCGGGCTTGGCCAGCTTCGCCTCTCCGGAGACGACCACGTCGCGGAGCAGCCCGATGACGTCGTAGTTCGCGGGAGCATGCGGGTAGAGCTCGGCCGACCAGTTGGTCAGCCCGAGCTGTGGCACGTCAGCGGCGTCGAGCTCGCGGACGATCTCATGGGTGCCGAGGACCGGCCCGAGCAGCGCGAGCCTGAAGTTGTCGACGTACGCCGCCGCAGCGGCGAGCCACTGCGGCGCCTCGTCCTGGAGCACCCGGAGCGCCTCCGCCCAGGTGCGGCCGGCGTCTTGGGCGTGGTTCCACGCACCGAAGTCGTAGGTGCTCAGGAACGCCCGCGCGTCGGCGTCACCCACACCGGCCGCGATCGCCGGGAGCGGGTCCCACCTGATGAGGACCTGCCCGAAGTCCCAGACGACCCCATCCACCTCAGAGGTGGACGGGGTCGGGGTTCGGAGAGGTGCGGTCACCGTCCAGATCACGCCCAGCGCACGTCGCGCGGGACGAAGTCGAGGCCGCGCTCGCCGGTGTAGATCTGCTTCGGACGGGCGATCTTCTGCTCCTTGTCCTGCACGAGCTCGAGCCACTGGGAGAGCCAGCCGGGCGTACGCCCGATGGCGAACAGCACGGTGAACATCTCGGGCGGGAACTCCAGGGCCTCGTAGATGAGGCCGGAGTAGAAGTCGACGTTGGGGTAGAGCTTGCGGCTGACGAAGTATTCGTCCTCCAGCGCGATCTTCTCCAGCTCCATCGCGATCTCGAGCAGCGGGTTGGTGCCGGTGACCTCGAAGACGTTGAGCGCCTGCTGCTTGATGATCTTCGCCCGCGGGTCGTAGTTCTTGTAGACCCGGTGGCCGAAGCCCATCAGCCGCTCGTTGCCGTCCTTGACGCCGGCGATGAAGGCGGGGATGTTCTCCACCTTGCCGATGCGGCGCAGCATCCGCAGGACCGCCTCGTTGGCGCCGCCGTGGAGCGGGCCGAAGAGGGCGCCGACGCCGGCCGAGACCGACGAGTAGGGGTCGACCTGGGTCGAGCCGACCGACCGCACCGCGTTGGCGGAGGCGTTCTGCTCGTGGTCGGCGTGGAGGATGAAGAGCGTGTCGAGCGCCTTCTCGATGCGCTCGTCGGGGGCGTACTTGCTCTCGCTCATCTTGAAGAGCATGGACAGGAAGTTGCCGGTGTAGGAGAGGTCGTTGTCCGGGTAGACGTAGGGCTTGCCCTGCGCGTGCCGGAAGGCCCAGGCGCCGAGGGTCGGCATCTTGGCGATCAGCCGGATGATCTGCAGACGACGGTTCTCGGGGTCGGAGATGTTGGCGGCGTCCGGGTAGAACGTCGACATCGCACCGACGGAGGCCATCAGCATGCCCATCGGATGGGCGTCGTAGCGGAAGCCCTCCATGAACTCCTTGATGTTCTCGTGCACGAACGTGTGGTAGGTGATCTCGTGCACCCACGCGTCGTACTGCTCCTTGGTCGGCAGCTCGCCGTGGACCAGGAGGTAGGAGACCTCGAGGAAGCTCGACTTCTCGGCGAGCTGCTCGATCGGATAGCCGCGATACTCGAGCACGCCCTTGTCACCGTCGATATAGGTGACGGACGAACGACACGAGGCGGTGTTGACGAAGCCGGGGTCGTATACGGCCAAGCCGGGGCCATCTTCTTGGGTGGCCGGGTCTGCGGCCTTGATCTTCCCCAGGTCGGCGGCGCGGATGGTGCCGTCGGTGATCGGGATGTCGTACTCCACCCCGGTGCGGTTGTCACGCACAGTTAGAGATTCGGTCACGATCAGCAACGTTAACGCTCTTGAAATCGCCTACGTAACTCGGCATCCCACCCATTGGCCGATTTGGGCCTCAGCGATGGCGCCGTTTCTGGGCCGGTCTGGTGTCACCGGACGGCTCGTCGTCGCCGAACCGGGTCAACGCGTCGCGTAGTCGGTGGAGGTCGAGCGCGGTCTGCACCGAACGCTCGTTCATCGAATCGTCTTCCCCACGGAGCGCACGCAGCGCACCCTCGACGTCGCTCTGGCTCGGCTCCCCGGTCATGGGCACATAATCTAGGTGCCCGGGCCAAAGAACGCGGATTCTGGGTGGCAGATTTCTGTCAGAAGTCGGTGAGTCCGGGCGCGCAGCATGGTAAGTCGCCAGTCGTCATCATGGTCGGGGGACACGATGCTGCGGATTCACTTCACCTGCGAGGACCTTGCCCGCGTCAGGATCGCCGACGGTCCCGACGCGCTCTGGGAGGTGCAGCTCAGCCTGCACGCGCTCCAGACGCACGGACGCGCCGTGGAGCTGGCGCGATGGCGCCGGCAGACCATGCACCTGCTGCCGCGAGACGTGCTGTGCCCGCTCGCCGAGATCGCGCCCCCGCGCGGGATCTCACCGG
Source organism: Nocardioides albertanoniae (assembly GCF_006716315.1). Classification (NCBI taxonomy): domain Bacteria; kingdom Bacillati; phylum Actinomycetota; class Actinomycetes; order Propionibacteriales; family Nocardioidaceae; genus Nocardioides; species Nocardioides albertanoniae. The sequence goes on from NZ_VFOV01000001.1 coordinate 1,069,813, forward strand.
ACTTCATGACGCCGTCGGGCGGAGGCCACGGGTTCGGTGACGGGATGGAGATCTCCTTGCGTACGCCGAAGGGCGCGATCTCCGCGCAGCTCGCCGCGATGGCGAGCCGGCGGCGGTTGACCCCCTGGCTCGAGGCCGTACGTCGTGCCGAGGCGGCGGCGCTGCGTACGTTGGGGAAGGCGATGGCGATCTACCACGAGGGTGCGATCGCGCCGGTGTGGCGCTCGTTGAGCGACGTGGTCGCGGCCGACCGGCACCTGCGTGCCCGGCAGATGTCGGAGGGCGGCCTGGAGGCGGTGCTGGGCGGCCTCCCCGGGTGCCGATGGCGGGCGCCCGTGCTGGAGATCGACAACTACACCGATGCCGAGATACACCTCGAGGGCCGCGGACTCCTGCTCCAGCCGTCCTACTTCTGCGAGCCGGAGACCCCGTTCAAGCTGTGCGATCCCGGACCCGAGCCGATGCTGGCCTACCCCACCGCCAAGCCGGCCACCGGGCTCACGGCTTCGGTCGAGTCCTCGGGGGCGCCCGGTCAGCCGGTGAGCGCCCTGCTCGGACGTACGCGTGCTGCCGCGCTCGCAGCGGTGCGGTCGGGGTGCTCGACCGGTGAACTGGCGCGCCGGTGCGAGATCTCGGTCGGCTCGGCCAGCCAGCAGGCGAGCATCCTGCGCGAAGGCGGCCTCATCACCACGCGTCGCGAGGGCGCCTCGGTCCGTCACGAGATCACCAGGCTCGGGTCGCAGGTGCTGAGCGGGGCCGCGGCGTCCTGATACACCTTTCGGCCCTGGCCAAATAGGTTTCGCCGAGGTGCCGGTCGATCGGAGTCTCGGAGGGTCATTCCTCCACATCCGATCCATCCGAAAGGCAATCTCATGATCAAGCGCATCATCGCTGTAGCAGCACTCTCGATGGCGGCCACCACCTTCGCCTCCGGCGCGGTGGCTGCGACGGACGGGAGCCGGGACGTGAAGTCCGGCGGCTCGCCGGAGCCGGTCGGCACGGCCGCTCACTCGCCGTCGGTCTCGCCGGCCGCGGAGAAGACCTTCCACAAGAAGGGCGGACTCCTCGACTACAACTGCCCGAAGGGTCGCCTCTGCGTGGACGCGTGGGATCCGGTCAAGGAGGAGTTCAAGATCTTCCAGTTCTACCAGTGCAAGACCTACTCGCTGAAGTACTTCGGTGGCTACCCCGGCATCTACGTGAACGACCAGACCGGGGGCGAGGACGGGGTCGCGAAGTTCCTGACCAAGTCGGGGAAGGCGAAGGTCACCTCCCAGCCGGTGAACGAGCAGGAGCAGATCGACTGGGACCCGATCTGGTACATCAAGTCGTGCCCGAGCTGAGCTGAACCACCAGCCATCCGGCAGACGGAGCGTGGGTGACCTCGACAGCGAGGTCGCCCACGCTCCGTCTCCGTCGTGGGTCAGCCCGCCAGGGCCCGACGGACGAACTCCTCGCGGGTCGCGACCGAGGCGCGCGAGACGGCCGCCTGGCCGGCGACCTGGTCGAACCCGTGGAACCCGCCGCCCCACATGTGGAGGTCGACGCTGACGCCCGCCTCCGAGAGCCGGCGGGCATAGGTCAGCGTCTCGTCGCGGAAGGTCTCCACCGAGCCGGTGTCGATATAGGTGCGGGGGAGGCCGGTGAGGTCCTCGGCGCGTGCTGGTGCGGCGTACGGGGTGACGTCGGGGCCGCCTCGGCGCTCGCCGAGCAGCGCGGTCCAGCCGAACAGGTTGGAGTTGCGGTCCCAGACGCCCTCCTCGTCGAGCATCTGGCTGCTGTGGGTCTCGAGGCGGTCGTCGAGCATCGGACAGATCAGGATCTGGTGGGTCAGCCGGGGGAAGCCGCGGTCACGGGCGAGCAGTGCGGTGCCGGCAGCCAGGCCGCCGCCCGCGCTCGATCCGCCGATCATGATGCGCTCGGGGTCGACCCCGAGCGTCGCGGCGTTCTTCGCCGTCCAGACGAGGCCGGCGTAGCAGTCTTCGACGGGTGCCGGGTCGGGGTGCTCGGGGGCGAGGCGATACTCCACCGAGACGACCACGGCGCTGCCGTCGGCGACGTGGGGGAGGAAGGCGTCGACGCCGGCCATGCGGTTGCCCATGACCATGCCACCGCCGTGGGTGTGGAAGATCGCCGGGCGAGGGGCGCTCTCGGCGACCGGCCGCAGGACCAGCAGCGTGATCTCCGGTGCTCCTGCCGGCCCCGGTGCCTGGAACTCCTCGATCCTGACCGCTCCGCCCGCGGTCAGATCCACCGGCTCGATGTCCGAGAACCCCTCGGCGTTCCGTCGTCGCGCGGCCTCCAGGGTCTGTGCCGAGACCGTCGCGGTCTCACCGGCCTCGGCCCGCAGCGTCTCGAGCACGGGCACGAGCTCGGGGTCGAACGGCGGGCGAGCGGGGGTCTCGGGACAGTTCGCGGTCATGGACCACTCCTTCGAGGTCGGGGGCACAGGTCGGGATGCGGCCCCAGCCTCCTCCACCGGCGCCCTGCTCGCACAGGCCGGTGCCGTCAGGTGGGCGATCGCGAAACCGATGTGCGGTCGAAGGGTGCGCCGGGGGAGAATGGGTGACCTCATGTCCGAGTCCGACCAGTCCGTTGCGCCGTCCATCGTGATCACCTACCCCGCCGAGCTTCCGGTCAGTCAGCGCCGCGACGACATCGCCGCCGCGATCCGCGACCACCAGGTGGTGATCGTCGCGGGCGAGACCGGATCGGGGAAGACGACCCAGCTGCCCAAGATCTGCCTGGAGCTCGGGCGCGGTTCGAACGGGATCATCGGACACACCCAGCCCCGCCGGATCGCGGCGCGCTCGGTCGCCGAGCGGATCGCCTCCGAGCTCGGCACCGAGCTGGGCGACCTGGTCGGCTACCAGGTGCGGTTCATGGACAAGTCGTCCAAGGCGTCCCGGATCAAGCTGATGACCGACGGCATCCTGCTGGCCGAGCTGCAGCGCGACCGCGACCTGCGCCGCTACGACACGATCATCATCGACGAGGCTCACGAGCGCTCGCTCAACATCGACTTCCTGCTGGGCTACCTGCGCCGGCTGCTGCCGCGACGGCCCGACCTGAAGGTGATCATCACCTCGGCCACCATCGACCCGGAGCGGTTCGCGGCCCACTTCGCCGACGCCTCGGGTGAGCCCGCACCGATCATCGAGGTCTCCGGGCGTACGTATCCGGTCGAGGTGCGCTACCGGCCGCTGATGGAGCTCTCCGAGGAGGACGAAGAGGGCGACGTCGTCGTCCGCGACCAGACCGAGGCCATCGTCGACGCGGTCAAGGAGCTCTCCGCCGAGGGGCCCGGCGACGTGCTGGTCTTCCTGCCGGGCGAGCGGGAGATCAGGGACGCGGCTGACGCCCTGGGTGACGCGCTCGGGCTGAACAAGGGGCGCTCCGGGACCGGTCTCGTCGAGATCGTCCCGTTGTTCTCCCGGCTTTCCGCGGCCGACCAGCACCGGGTCTTCTCACCCCACACCGGCCGCCGGATCGTGCTCGCGACCAACGTCGCCGAGACCTCGCTGACGGTGCCCGGGATCAAGTACGTCGTCGACACCGGTGTCGCCCGCATCTCGCGCTACTCCGCACGCACCAAGGTGCAGCGGCTGCCCATCGAGCCCATCTCGCAGGCCTCGGCCAACCAGCGGTCGGGGCGTACGGGGCGGGTCGAGGCGGGCATCGCGATCCGGCTCTACTCCGAGGAGGACTTCCTCGGGCGCGACGAGTTCACCGACCCGGAGATCCTGCGGACCAACCTGGCCTCGGTCATCCTCCAGATGGCGTCCCTCGGTCTCGGTGACATCGCCCGCTTCCCGTTCGTGGAGGCGCCTGATCGGCGCAACATCACGGCCGGCGTACAGCTTCTCGAGGAGCTCGGCGCGATGCGCGGGCAGCGGCTGACGAAGCTGGGCCGGCGGCTGGCCAGGCTGCCGATCGACCCGCGGCTGGCGCGGATGGTGCTCGAGGCCGAGCGGCTGGGCTGCGTACGCGACGTCATCGTCGTCGCTGCCGCGCTCTCGCTCCAGGACCCGCGGGAGCGGCCGGGGCAGGACCACCCCAAGGAGCAGGCACAGGCCGACCAGCTGCACGCCCGGTTCAAGGACGAGACCTCCGACTTCCTCACCTGGCTGAATCTGTGGCGCTATCTGAAGGAACAGCAGCGCGAGCTCTCCTCGAGCGCGTTCCGGCGGCTGTGCAAGCGGGAGTTCCTGCACTACGTACGCGTGCGGGAGTGGCAGGACCTCGAGTCGCAGCTGCGGCAGGTGTGCCGGGAGATGAAGATCGACCTCGGCAGGGCGACGGTGGTCGAGTCTGCTGAGACCGACGGCGAGACTTCGCTGAACTCGGAGGGGGCAGCCTACGACGCCGACGGGATCCACCAGGCGCTGCTCTCGGGGCTGCTCTCGCACATCGGGGCGTTGGAGGAGCGCGACGCGAAGGCCGACGGTGCGCGTGCGCGGGAGAAGCGCCGGCCGGGGCCACGGGAGTATCAGGGAGCCCGCGGGGCGAAGTTCGCGATCTTCCCCGGATCGGCGCTGCACCGGAAGAACCCGCAGTTCGTGATGTCGTCGGAGCTCGTCGAGACCTCGCGGCTCTGGGCGCGGCAGAACGCCGCGATCAAGCCCGAGTGGGCCGAGAAGCTCGGTCGTGACCTGGTCAAGCGCACCTACTCCGAGCCGGTGTGGTCACAGAAGCGCGCCTCGGTGATGGCGCGGGAGAAGGTGACGCTCTACGGGGTGCCGCTGGTCGCCGACCGGCCGGTCGCCTTCGGCAAGATCGACCCCGAGCTCTCCCGCGAGCTCTTCATCAGGCACGCCCTGGTCTATGGCGAGTGGCGCACCAACCACCGGTTCCTGCGCGACAACGCCAGGCTGGTGGAGGAGGCCGAGGAGCTCGAGCACCGGGCTCGTCGTCGCGACATCGTGGTCGACGAGCACGCGCTCTTCGACTTCTACGACCGCCGGCTCCCCGACACGATCGTCTCCGGCGCCCACTTCGACCAGTGGTGGAAGCAGGCGCGTCGGGAGAGCCCCGACCTGCTCGCCTTCGACCTCTCGATGCTCACCAACGAGGCCGCCGGTGAGGTCACCGACAGCGACTTCCCGGCGCAGTGGGACCTGCAGGGTCCTGGCGGCGGCCCGCTGACGTTCCCATTGAGCTACCACTTCGAGCCCGGCACGGCCGACGACGGGCTCACCATCGACGTGCCGGTCGCCACCCTCAACCGGGTCGGCGCCGACGACTTCTCCTGGCTCGTGCCGGGCCTGCGCGAAGAGCTCGTCACCGCGCTGATCCGTTCGCTGCCCAAGCAGCTCCGGGTCAGCTTCGTGCCTGCCCCCGACAAGGCCCGCACCTTCCTGCGGGAGACCCCGGCGGGGGAGGAGCCGCTGCTGACCGCTCTGGAGCGGTGGGCGCGCTCGACCGCGGGCGTCCACATCCCGCGCGAGGCGTGGGACTGGGACAAGGTCCCCGAGCACCTGCGCCCGACCTATCGCGTGGTCGGGGAGAACGGCCGGGTCACCGCTCGGGGCAAGGATCTCGACGGTCTCAAGGAGCCGCTCAAGGGCGAGTTCGAGGCGGCCATCGCCGAGGTCGCGGCCTCGGGCGGACACACCCGCAGCGGCGAGACGACCTGGGTCTTCGGCGACATCTCCGCGACCGTGACCGAGAAGCGCGCGGGTCATGAGGTGACGGTGTTCCCGTGCCTCACCGACGAAGGTGCCTCCGTCGGCCTCGTGGTGGCGGGCTCGGCCGAGGAGGCCGAGGCTCGGCACCGACTGGGGGTCGTACGCCTCCTGCTCCTGGCGCTTCCCGACGTCGGCAAGCAGGTCGTCGACGGGCTCTCCACCATGGAGAAGCTGGCACTGGCGGGGTCTCCCTACCCGAGCGCCGCCGAGCTCGTCGAGGACTGTCGAGCCGCCGTCGTGCGTCAGCTGGTCGATGCCCGCCCGCTGCCGCGGACCTCTCAGGCGTACGCCGCAGTGCTGGCCGCGGCGGGCACGCCGGCCGATCTGACGACGGCTGTTCGTGCGGTGCTCGCCGACGTGATGCGGGCCCTCGACGCCTATCGCGAGACCGACAAGGCGCTCTCCGGGCGGGCCGACATGTATCAGCTGCCGGCCCTGACCGACATGAAGGAGCAGCTCGCTCGCCTGGTGCACCGCGGGTTCGTCGCGGAAGCGGGCGCGACCCAGATCAGGCGCTATCCGACCTATCTCAAGGCGATCGTCGAGCGGCGCCGCAAGCTCGACGCCGACCTGCGCGCCGATCGCACCACCCACGACCGCATCGCCTCCCTCCAGGACGCCTACCTGCACCAGGTCGAGGCGCTGGCTGAGGGCCGGCCACCGGGGCCGCGACTGCGACAGCTGCGCTGGATGCTCGAGGAATATCGCGTACAGCTCTGGGCCCAGCACCTCGGCACCGCCGAGAAGGTCTCCGACGCGCGCATCCGCAAGCTGCTCGGCTAAGCGGTCGTGCTGCTGGAACGGGCCGGCGCGACGAGGGGTAACACGTCGTTCGTAGGACTACTCGCCCGTTCTGAACGACCGGATAGTCCTCCGAACGACGTGTTACAGCGCGCGGCGGCCCGCTAGGCTCGAACGGATGGCCAGAGAGTTTCATTCGCCGATGCGTCCCGGGGACGGCTTCTTCGACTCCCTCCTCGGGGGCGACGATCCTGCGCTGGTGCAGGAGGCGGCCGACACGGCGGCGACGGCGCTCGTACGCGGCGCGCGCGACAGCGACGACCCGGCTGTGGCCGAACGGATCCTGCACCTGGCCGAGTCCGAGGGCATCGAGACGATCGCCGAGGTCTGGTCGGGCTCGCCGGCAGAGTCGCTGGCCGGCTGCCTGTGGCGGCTCTACCTGCTGCGCAGCTGGGTCTACGCCGACCCGGTCGGGGCGGCGCGCGAGTTCGAGGCCGGGCGCGCGAAGGCGCAGGTCGCGCAGGTGGTGGCCGGTGTCGGGAGCCCTCCGGGGCCCGAGGAGCTCAAGTCGATGGTCGACGAGGTGCTGCGCGGCATCGTCACCAGCGACTTCGCCGACGTGCTGCTCCGCGCTGCCGCCTTCGCCCGCGTCGTCGCCGCCGGACGGGCAGCCCTCGACCCCGACGCGGACGGTAAGGACGTACGCAACATGCTGCTGCTCTCCGAGCAGCTCGAGGCCGCGGGACATGCCGAGCTCGCGCAGCGGCTCACCTGAGGATGTGTCGGCGGTTGTCAGCGCCGTTAGAATAGGTGCCGAACACGTCGGGCCGCGGCAGCCCCGGGTCCCAAAATTAGCCGCTACGAGCGGCCATGCGCCGTGAGGCGCTCCCGGTCCGGCGTGTTCTTCATCGTGATGGCGGCCAGGCGATGCGCTCGGCCTGGAGATCGTCGAAAAAGTGATCAACGACGCACCCGATCCGCTCCGGTGAGTGCGGAGATGGAGCCGGAGAGAGGATCCCGGCCAGCGCTTTCTCAGGATCTGTCCAGGTAGGTATCGTAAAGTGAATCGCTGGTAAACCGGGTCTGTGGTTCCATCACAGACCCGGTCTTGGTGTTGAGATGGAGGAAATGGTGCGGCGCACGCGGCTGACAACGGCGCTTCTCGCGACGGTTCTCACGGCGACGCTCGCCGCCTGCGGTGGTGAACCGGCCCCGGAGCCGTCACCGAGCGCCGCGACGAAGGCGCCGGCCAAGGCGACGCTCGTCTTCGGCGTCTCGGGCCACAAGAAGCTGGTCGACACCTACAAGCAGCTAGCGGCCGAATACACCCGCGCCGTCCCCAACGTCACCGTCGAGGTGAAGTCCTGGCCCACCGAGGACCAGCTCACCGCCGCGATGAAGAGCGGGGAGAAGGTCGACGTGGTGCTCACCCCGCGCGCCGACGTGGCCGGTTTCGCCGAAGACAAGCGGATCCAGCCCGTCGACACCTTGCTGGAGGCTCGCAACGTCGACTTCGGCGACAAGTACTCCCGTGAGGCGATGGAGGACTTCTCCGTCGACCGTCGCCTCGAGTGCATGCCCTACTCCGTCTCGCCGCAGGTCGTCTACGTCAACACCGGACTCGTCGACCTGGCCGGGATGAAGGAAGCCGGTGTGCCCACGCCGAGCGCCCGGGCCGACGGTTCGCTGCGCAACTGGACTCTCGAGCAGTTCAGCTCGACGATGACCTACGCCGGCGAGCACAAGAAGGGTGTGCGAGGCACCTACGTCGAGCAGAACCTCTCGGCGCTCATGCCCTGGCTCGCCGGTGCCGGCGCCACCCTCTTCGACGACCCGCTGACTCCGACGTCCACGGCGCTCGGTGACTCCGCCGGCGCCTACGAGGACCTCGTCGAGGCGTTCAGCCAGCCCAACGTGCTGGCCACCAACAAGGACCTCGGCAAGCGCACCCCGTTCCAGGCCTTCAAGCAGGGCCGCCTGGTCGCGTTGGCCGGTGACCGGTCGCTGGTCTCCGACCTGCGCGCCACCGAGGGCATCGAGTGGGACGTGATGCCGATGCCGGGCGGCAACGGCACCACCGGTGAGTACGCTGGCCTGTGCATGGGCTCGAAGACCGCCGACGCCGACACCGCGGCCGACTTCCTCGCCTACCTCATCTCGACCGAGTCGGTCGTGAAGATGGTCCGCACCGGCCACTTCGTGCCGGTCAACTCCGAGGTCGGCTATGCGCCGGTCTTCACCCAGCCCGAGCGCAACCCCAAGAACGCCCGCATCTTCACCGACACCGTGCGTGACATGCAGGTGCTTCCCGAGGCCTCCCAGATCACCCAGCTGCAGAAGATCGCCGCCCAGGCCGTACGCGGTTCGATGACCGTCGCCGAGCCCGACCAGATCGAGGACTTCGCCGTTCAGATCGACGAGCTCTCCAAGACCGTCTTCCCCCAGCCCACCCCTTCCTCGTCCCCGTCGACCTCTCCCTCAGGCTCTCCCTCCCCGAGCGCCTGACGGTCGAGAGGTCAGGCCTGCAGGTCGAGAAGTCAGGCCCGCAGGGCGAGAAGTCACTTCTGCAGGCTGAGAGGTCAGACGGTGACGTGTCGACCTGCAGACGTGACGCCTCGGCCTGCAGGAGTGACTTCTCGGCTGCGGGGGTCAGGAGTCGGAGGAGTCGTCGTCGGGCTCGGCGTGCAGGATGGCGTCGGTGAGGAGCGGGGCGGTGAGGGCGATCTGCCAGCCTCGAGCGCCGAGGCCGGCGAGGCGCTCGATGATGTCGTCGAGGAGTGCGCCGGGCTCGCGGGTCTTGGGCGGAGCCCACATGGTGCGGCGCAGGAAGTCGGGGGTGAGGAGGTTCTCGGCGGGCAGGTTGCGCTCCTCGGCCAGAGCGTTGACCGACTCGCGGGCCAGGGCGAGGCGCCGTGCGGCGACCGGGTCCTTGTCGGACCACGCGCGCGGCGGGGGAGGGCCGTCGGAGCGGGGTGAGCGCACCGGCAGCTCGTCCTCGCCCATCGTGACGGCGTCGTCGAGCGCCTTGAGCCACGAGGTCACGTAGCGCTCGGCGCCACGACCGTGGAAGCCCTTCAGCCCGAGGAGCGAGGCCTTGTCCTGGGGGAGCTCCTGCGACGCGGCCACGATCGCGGCGTCGGGGATGATCCGGCTCGGCGTGACGTCGCGCTGCTGCGCGATCCGGTCACGCTCGGTCCACAGCCCGCGCACCGCGGCGAGACCGCGGCGGCCGCGGACGCGATGCATCCCGGACGTACGCCGCCAGGCATCGACGCGCACCGGCGCCTCGAAGCCGCGCAGCCAGTTGAACTCCTGCCGGGCCCACTCGTCCTTGCCCTGCTCGACGAGCTCGGCGGCGAGCGCTTCGCGGAGCTCGACGAGCACCTCGACATCGAGAGCTGCGTACTCGAGCCAGGCATCCGGCAGCGGCCGGGTCGACCAGTCGGCGGCCGAGTGCTCCTTGAGCATCGTGAACCCGAGCACGGTCTCGACCAGGGTGCCGAGCCCGACGCGCGGGTAGCCCAGCAGGCGTCCGGCGAGCTCGGTGTCGAACAGCGCCGTCGGGTGCAGCCCCAGCTCACTGAGGCACGGAAGGTCTTGGGTGGCGGCGTGCAGGATCCACTCGGTGCCGTCGAGCGCATCGATCAGGGGCTGCATCGTGGTCAGCCCGATCGGGTCGATCAGCCAGCTCCCGGACCCAACGCGTCGCAGCTGGAGGAGGTAGGCGCGGTTGGAGTAGCGATAGCCGGAGGCGCGCTCGGCGTCGATCCCGACGGGTCCGGTGCCGCGGGCGAGCGCCTCGGCGGCCTTGGCCAGGCCGTCGTCGGTGTCGATCACCGCGGGCAGCCCGTCGCGCAGCGTCAGCAGGGGAGCCGGCGCGACCTCTTCCTCGGTCTCCGGTGCGATCGCGGCTTCGGCCTTCGGGTCGGTCTTCGGGTCTGGGTTCTCGTTGTTCACGCGCCGCGCTGCCCCCGTCGGCTCGGCATGACGGTGACACCCTCCGGCACCGGAGGAAGTCCCGCGGCCGTGCAGAGCAGCTCGCCCCACGCCTCGGTATGTGGTTTCACGTCGGTAGCGCCTGCTGCGTCGCCGACGGGCGTCCAGGAGGCGCGGATCTCGATCTGGGCGGTGCCGTCCTCCTCGGACATCCCGCCATAGGCCTCGGTGGCGACCCTCGTCACGGTGCCCGCGGCAGCGACGTGCTCGGCGCCGTGTCCGGCCAGGGCGTCGACCAGCCAGGACCAGCCGACCTCGCCCAGCAGCGGGTCGCTGATGTGCTCGACGTCGATGTCGGCGCGCACGTAGGCGACCAGTCGGAAGGTGCCGGGGAGCCCGTTCACCGATCCCCAGGCGTCGTTGCCGTCCGGGTCGTGCAGCAGGATCAGTCGCCCGGTGGCCACGTCGACGTCGTCGATGGTCACGTCGGCCGACAGCGCTGCCGCGAACGGCGCGATCCGCTGCGGCGCGGGCATCTCCTCGCTCAGCACCTCGGGTCGAAAACTCGCGGCGCGCAGCCCTTCCGCAGCGGATCGGAAGGCGGCTGGACCGCTCTCCGCTCCCGCGGTGGGACGCGACTCTCCACGGACGACCATGTGAACAGCGTATGTCTTCGGCGCGATTCGCGATGTGCGTACACGCCGCGCCGGGTGGGACCATTGCCCAGTGGTAGCCATGAACTCCTCCGACGCGCTCGTCTCCTCGCCGTTCCTGCAGGCGCTCGCAGGGCAGAAGCCGAGCCGTACGCCGGTGTGGTTCATGCGTCAGGCGGGCCGTTCGCTGCCGGAGTATCTCAAGGTGCGTGAGGGCATCGGGATGCTCGAGTCGTGCCAGAACGCCGACCTGATCACCGAGATCACCCTCCAGCCCGTACGCCGCTACGGCGTCGACGCGGCCATCTTCTTCTCCGACATCGTGCTGCCGCTCAAGGCGGTCGGTGTCGATCTCGACATCAAGCCCGGTGTGGGCCCGGTGGTCGCTGACCCCGTACGCACGCTGGCCGACGTGGAGGCGATCCCGGATCTCGCCCCCGAGCACGTCACCTACATCACCGAGGCGGTGCACAACCTCGTCGGCGAGCTGGCCGGCATCAACGGCGGCACCCCGCTGATCGGCTTCGCCGGCGCCCCGTTCACCGTCGCCTCGTACCTGGTCGAGGGTGGCCCGTCGAAGGACTACGCCAAGACCAAGGCGCTCATGTTCGGCGCCCCCGACGTGTGGGATGCGCTGATGCGCAAGATCGCCGGCATCTCGGCGGCGTTCTTGGAGGTCCAGGTGCGCGCGGGCGCGTCCGCGGTGCAGCTCTTCGACTCCTGGGCCGGTGCCTGCAACCCCGCCGACTACGAGCGGTTCGTGCTGCCCTACTCCGCCGGCGTGCTCAGCCGCATCGGTGAGCTGGGGGTGCCGCGCATCCACTTCGGCGTCAACTCCTCCATGCTGCTCCCGCAGATGGGCCGCGCCGGCGCCGAGGCGGTCGGTGTCGACTGGCGCACCCCGCTCGACTGGGCGATCGGCCAGCTCGGCGACGACTTCGTCGTCCAGGGCAACCTCGATCCGGCCCTCGTCTTCGCGCCCACCGAGGTGATGCTCGATCAGGCCGCGAGCATCATCGAGACCGGTCGGCAGGCGAAGAGCCACATCTTCAACCTCGGCCACGGTGTCATCCCGTCGACCGACCCCGACCAGCTCGCGCGGCTCACGGAGTTCGTGCAGAGCCGCTGACCCCGCGGGCGGTCGCGGCGAGCAGCTCGAGCAGGCTGTGCGTGCCCGAGGTCGTACGTGCCTGGTGCCGCCGCACGGCCGTCATCGTGACCCGGGACCGGTCTCCGGCGAGGGGGCGCGCGGTGATGTGACCGCCGCTCTCACGAGGGTCACCGATCACGCTGTAGTCGGGCAGCAGGGTGAGCCCGAGCCCCTCGGCGACCATCATCTTGCCCATCTCGGCACCGTCGGTGGCATGCCAGTGACGGGGGAGGTCGCGGCCGAAGACACGGTGGGCGAAACGGTGCATCAGGTAGCCGGCTCGCATCCCGACGAACGGCTCGTCGCGTAGGTCATCGACCGTGATCTCCTCGCGCTCGGCGAGCCGGTGTGCGGTGGGGACGACCACGACCGGTCGCCCACGCAGCAGCGTGGTGCCCTCGATGGTCGGCGGCAGGTCGTCGCCGTCGAGCAGGTTGACCAGGCCGACATCGATCGCGCCTTCGACCAGGGCGAGATAGATGTCCTCCTGCACGAGGGTGCGCACCTCGACGGTGGTGCGCGGGTGCTCGCTGCTGAAGCGGCGCAGGGTGGGGAGCAGCACGGTGGCGGTGCCGGCATGGACGGTGCCGACCCGCACCGAGCTGACTCCGGCGCTCTGGTCGCCGGCGGCCAGGCGCAGCCGGTCGACGGCCTCGAGCACGTCGGACATCGAGTGGAGCAGCTCCTGGCCCTCGCGGCTGATCCGCGCGCCGGCTCGGCGGCGGTCGAGGAGGGTGACGCCGAGCTCGCGCTCGAGCTTGGTGATCGCCTCGCTCAGCGCCGGCTGCGAGATGTGGAGGTGCTCGCTCGCGCGTCGCAGCGAGCCGTGCTGGGTCACGGCCGCGATGTACTCCAGCTGCTCGATCCTCATGGCGGTCTCCCTGGTGGTGGTGATGTGCAGGACCTGTCGGATCGACCTCGTGCGACAGGCAGCGCTTGTCACGGGATCGGGTCTTCCGGTTGTCCAGATGGGAAGACGGAAGCTTGTTTGGCGCTTAAGTGAATTATTTTAGTGGACATAAGCGACCCGAAGGAGACCCCCATGACGTCACCCGCAACCGATCCGCTGAAGTTCGCCTACTGGGTGCCCAACGTGAGCGGCGGCCTGGTGGTGAGCAAGATCGAGCAGCGCACCGACTGGAGCTACGACTTCAACAAGGAGCTCGCGCAGCTGGCCGAGAAGAACGGCTTCGAGTATGCCCTCACGCAGGTGCGCTACATGGCCTCCTACGGCGCGGCCTATCAGCACGAGTCGACCTCGTTCTCGCTCGCGCTGCTGCTGGCGACCGAGCGGCTGAAGGTGATCGCCGCCGTCCACCCCGGGCTGTGGCAGCCCGGCGTGCTCGCGAAGTTCCAGGCGACCGCCGACCACATCTCCGGCGGACGCGCGGCGGTCAACGTCGTCTCCGGCTGGTTCAAGGACGAGTTCACCAAGCTCGGCGAGCCGTGGCTCGAGCACGGTGAGCGCTACCGCCGCTCGGAGGAGTTCATCCGCTACCTGCGCGAGATCTGGACCTCTGATGCCGCCGAGCTCAACGGTGACTTCTACCGGCTGCACGACTTCGACCTCAAGCCGAAGCCGCTGGCCGGCGAGGGCCGGCCGCACCCGGAGATCTTCCAGGGCGGCAACTCCTCCGACGCCAAGGCGATGGCCGGCCGCGTCTCCGACTGGTACTTCGCCAACGGCAACACCCCTGAGGGCCTCGCCGCGCAGATCGCCGACGTCAACGCGGTCGCCGAGCCGCTGGGGCGCCGCGTCAGGTTCGGCATCAACGGCTTCATCGTCGCTCGTGACACCGAGAAGGAGGCGCGCGAGACCGTCCGGGAGATCATCGACAAGGCCGACCGGGAGGCTGTCGAGGGCTTCGGGTCGGCGGTGAAGCAGGCCGGCCAGTCGACCGGCGACAAGACCGGGATGTGGCAGGACTCCTCCTTCGAGGACCTGGTCCAGTACAACGACGGCTTCAAGACCGGGCTGGTCGGCACGCCCGAGCAGGTCGCCGAGCGGATCGTGGAGCTCAAGAGGGCCGGCGCCGACCTGATCCTCGGCGGCTTCCTGCACTACCTCGAAGACGTGGAGTACTTCGGTCAGCGCGTGCTCCCGATCGTGCGTGAGCTCGAGGCGCAGCAGCTGGAGCCCGCGGTTTGAGCACGATGGAGATCGCCCGGCTCGACACCGAGACCGCGCCCGCGGTGGCGCAGCGGCTGGCCGACGAGATCGCGCTCGGCGACGGCGGGCGCGACCGGGTCCGGGTGCTGCCTCACGACCAGGTCAAGGCGTACGCCGCCTCGGGTCTGGGCGCGATCACGGTGCCGCTGGAGTTCGGCGGCCCGGACCTTCCGGCGGCGACCGTCGCCGAGGTGTTCCGGCTGGTCTCCTGGGGCGACCCCAACGTCGGGCAGGTCCCGCACAGCCACTTCGTCTTCCTCAACCAGCTGCGCCTCAACGGCACCCGTGAGCAGCAGCAGCGGATCTACAGCGAGGTGCGCGCCGGTGCGCTGGTCGCCAACGCGCAGTCGGAGCTCGGCACCAAGCACGTGCGTGACATCCGTACGACGCTCACGCCCGCTCGGGAGCCGGGGGAGTGGCTGCTCAACGGCGAGAAGTTCTACTGCACCGGGTCGCTCTTCGCCGACTACCTCGCCGTGCTCACCCACCTCGACGTCGACGGGCCGCTGCACGTGGCCTGGGTGCGCGCCGAGACGCCGGGCATCGAGATCATCGACGACTGGGACGCCGTCGGGCAGCGTACGACCGGTTCTGGAACGGTTCGCTTCACAGATGTTCCCGTAGCGGACGATTGGGTGACGCCGTTCTCGGTCACCTTCGACGGGCCGACCACCTACGGGGCGTTCGCGCAGCTCCTGCACGCCGCCATCGACGCCGGGATCGCCCGGCGGGCACTGGACGAGGCCGGGGAGTTCGTGCGCACCAAGTCGCGTCCCTACCCCGACGCCATCGAGCTCGCCGGGGCCGAACGGGCCTGCGAGGACCCGCTGGTCGTGCACGCCTTCGGCGAGATGGAGCTGGCCGTACGCAGCGCCGAGGCCTTGCTGGCCGAGGCGGCCCGGCGCGTCGACGCGGCCGATGCCTCCCTCGGTGAGGAGTCGGCCGCGGAGGCCAGCCTGGCGGTGGCGGCCGCGCGGGCGACGGCGGCGAAGGTGTCGGTCGACGTCGCCAGCCGACTGCCCGAGGTCGCCGGCACCCGGGCGGCGCTGACGGCGACCAACCTCGACCGGCACTGGCGCAACGCCCGCACCCACACGCTTCACGACCCCACCTCGTGGAAGGTCCAGCACCTCGGGCGGTGGGCCGTCGAGGGCACCCGGCCACCTCGTCACGGGCAGATCTGACATCCCCTCCATCCCTCCCGAAAGGCAATGCATGAGCACCCTCAAGTTCCACTGGTTCCTCCCGACCAACGGCGGTGACGGCCGCCATGTGATCGGCGGCGGTCACGGCGTCAGCGCGATGGCGTCCGGGCGGCCGGCGACCGTGCCCTATCTCGGCCAGATCGCCCGCAGCGCCGAGCAGCTCGGGTTCGAGGCGGCGCTGACGCCGACCGGGGCGTGGTGCGAGGACGCCTGGGTGACGACCGCGATGCTCAGCTCGGTCTCGGAGCGGCTGAAGTTCCTAGTCGCCTTCCGGCCCGACTCGGTCTCGCCCTACCTGGCCGCGCAGATGGCGGGCACGTTCCAGAACCTGTCCGGTGAGCGGCTGCTGCTCAACGTCGTCACCGGCGGTGAGGACCACGAGCAGCGGATGTACGGCGACTTCCTCGACAAGGACTCGCGCTATGAGCGGTGCGGGGAGTTCCTGCACATCGTCCGCCGGCTCTGGGCAGGGGAGACGGTGACCTTCGAGGGCAAGCACCTCTCGGTCGACAACGCCCGGCTCGAGCAGCGGCCCACGCCGATCCCGGACGTCTACTTCGGCGGCTCCTCGCCGGCCGCGCTGGACGTCGCGGCCGAGCACGCCGACGTCTACCTGACCTGGGGCGAGCCGCCGGCGGCGGTCGCGGAGAAGATCGAGCGGGTGCGCAAGCTCGCCGCCGACCGCGGACGTGAGCTCCGCTTCGGGATCCGGCTCCACTCCATCGCCCGAGACACCTCGGCCGAGGCCTGGGCCGAGGCCGACCGGCTGCTGGAGAACATCTCCGACGAAGACATCGCACGCGTGCAGGCGGGGCTCTCGCGCAGCGCCTCGGAGGGGCAGCGGCGCATGCTGGAGCTCAACCAGGGCTCCCGCGACGGGCTCGAGATCCACCCCAACCTGTGGGCCGGCGTCGGCCTGGTCCGCGGCGGCGCCGGCACGGCTCTGGTCGGCTCCTACACCGAGATCGCCGACCTGGTCGAGGCCTACCACGAGGTCGGGATCTCCGAGTTCGTGCTCTCCGGCTACCCGCACCTGGAGGAGTCCTACTGGTTCGGTGAGGGCGTGCTGCCCGAGCTCGAGCGCCGGGGCCTGTGGTCCCACCCCGCCCCTGTCGTCGGCCGCGGAGCGGCGGTGCCGTTCGGCGCCGCGGCCCAGTAGGAGGACCCGTGTCCGTCCCCCACCAGGCCACCGCGAACCCGAAGCGGGTCGCGCTGGCAGCCTCGGTCGGCGCCACCATCGAGTGGTACGACTTCTTCCTCTACGGCACGGCCGCCGGCCTCGTCTTCGACAAGCTCTACTTCAACGGGCTCAGCGGCACCGCCGCGACCTTCGCCTCCTTCGGCACCTTCGCCGTCGGGTTCCTCGCTCGCCCGATCGGCGGCCTGATCTTCGGGCACTTCGGCGACCGGATCGGCCGCAAGACCATGCTGATCTGGACGCTCATGATCATGGGTGTGGGCACGTCGCTGGTCGGGCTGCTGCCGACGTACGACTCCATCGGGGTGCTCGCCCCGATCGCCCTCGTGGTGCTCCGGATCCTGCAGGGGATCGGCGTCGGCGGTGAGTACGGCGGCGCGGTGCTGCTGGCGACCGAGTACGCCCCGAGAGGGCGGCGCGGGCTCTACGGCAGCTTCGCGCACATCGGTGTCCCGGGAGGGCTGGTGCTCGCCTCGGGAGCGTTCGCGATCGCCTCGCAGCTGCCCGACGCAGCCTTCCTGGCGTGGGGCTGGCGGGTCTGCTTCCTGATCTCGATCGTGCTGCTCGGGATCGGCGCCTGGATCCGGCTCTCCATCATGGAGACGCCCTCCTTCCAGGAGGTGCAGGCGGAGAAGAAGGTCTCCAAGCTGCCGGTCGCGGAGCTCTTCCGGCGTCAGCCGCGCACGCTGCTGCTCGGCATGGGCACCCGGTTCGTGGAGGGGTTCACCTACAACCTCTACTCGGTCTTCCTGCTCTCCTACGCGGTGACCGATGCCGGCCTGAGCCGGTCGGTGGTGCTCGACGCGATCATGGCGGGCGCCCTGCTGGGTGTGATCATGACGGTCGTCGCCGGTGCGCTCAGCGACCGGTTCGGGCGCCGGCCGGTCTACACGGTCGGTGCTGTCACGGCGCTGGTCATCGCCTTCCCGGTCGCGGCAGCGGTGCAGTCGGGGGCGGTGGTGGCCTCGGTGGCGGCGTTCGTCGGTGGCCTCGGCCTGGTCTACGGCACCGTCTACGGGCCGTTGGCGGCGTTCTGGAGCGAGCTGTTCGACACCCGCTACCGGTTCTCCGCGCTCAACGCGCTCTATCAGATCTCCGGAGTGGTGGCCTCCGGGCTGACGCCGCTGATCGCGGCCGCCCTGGTGGCGCTCTCCGACGACCGCTCGCTGTGGTGGGTGGCCGGCTACAACGTCGTGGTCGCCGCGATCAGCTTGACCTGCATGTGGTTGCTGCCGGAGACGCGTGGCGAAGAGCTGCGGGACACTGCGGTGGATGATGCGCGGGCAGAGCCCGCGAGAGAGGTGGTGGCGTCATGACGAGCCCGCTGCGTACGAACCAGGATCTCGACCAGGCCGCCCTGCGACAGGCCTTCGGGGTCTTCCCCAGCGGCGTGGTGGCGGTCGCTGCCGTCGTCGACGGACGCCCCGTCGGCCTGGCCGCGTCGTCGTTCACCTCGGTGTCGCTGGACCCTCCGCTGGTCTCCTTCTCGGTGGCCAACACCTCGAAGACCTGGCCCGACCTGCGGCGGTCCTCGCACCTCGGGGTCACCGTGCTCGCCGAGCACCACGGCGAGGTCTGCCGCCAGCTCGCCGGCCCCGTCGACTCCCGCTTCGACGACCTCGTCGTCAGCGAGTCGCTCGACGGAGCCCTCACTCTCGACGAGGGCCTGGCCCGGTTCGACTGCTCGATCTACCGCGAGGTCGAGGCCGGCGACCACATCGTCGTGCTGCTCCGCCTCCACGCCGCCGACCACGGCGCCGGCCAGCCCCTCGTCTTCCACCGCTCCAACTTCGGCCGCCTCGCCGGCTGACCTACCCCCTCCCGCCGAGAAGTCACCCCTGCAGGTCGAAGAGTCACCTCTGCAGGTCGAGTTGGCAGGACGTGGCCTCTCGACCTGCACAAGTGACGTTTCGGCCTGCACGAGCGACCTCTCGACCTGCGCGAGTGACGTCTCGACCGGGCGGGGTGAGGCTTTACCCAAGCATCTACGATCCCGGGTATGGATGTCGTCGGCGTCGTCGCTCTGTTCGGTCTGGTCCTGGTCTACTTCGCGATCGAGTCGTCGGAGAAGAAGGTCAGGTCGGAGGTGTCGCGCCGGATCGACCGGCTCGAGAGCAAGGTCGACCTGCTCCTGAAGCAGGCGGGGCTGGAGGAGCCGGCGCTCCCGCGCGAGGAGGAGATCCTGGCGCTGGCGCGCTCGGGCAAGAAGATCCAGGCGATCAAGGTCTACCGCGAGGTGACGGGCGCGGGGCTGGCCGAGGCCAAGAACGAGGTCGAGCGACTCACCTGACCACGAGAGGCTGCGTACGGGGTGCGAGACTCTCCGTGTGCGTGTCATCGTCGTTGGGGCAGGGATCGCGGGGCTGAGCGCGGCCCGTGATCTGTCGCTGAAGGGGCATCGGGTCACGGTGCTGGAGAGCTCCGACCGGGTCGGCGGAAAGGTCCGCGGTGAGTCGGTCGCCGGCCAGCTGGTCGACGTCGGCGCCGAGGCGATGCTCAACCGGCGGCCCGAAGGGGTCGCGCTCGCCCGGGAGATCGGTCTCGAGGTGGTGCACCCGACCGACGCGAAGTCGTCGATCTGGTCGCGGGGGTCGCTGCGGCCGATCCCGCGCTCGATCATGGGGGTGCCGCTCGACCTGGCCGGCCTGGAGTCGTCGGGCCTCCTCTCCGAGGAGACCCTCGAGGTCGTACGCCGCGAGCCCACGCTCCCGCCGGCGGACACCGACGTCGACACCTCGATCGGAGACCTCATCGCCGCCCGCTTCGGCGACGAGACGGCCGACCGGCTCGCCGAGCCGCTGCTCGCCGGGGTCTACGCCGGCCATGCTCGCTCGATCTCGGTGGCGGCGGCCGCCCCGCAGCTGTTCAAGCTGGCCGAGAGGGGCTCGCTGCTCGAAGCCGCTGCCGCGCTCCCGAGCTCGACGGTGCCGGTGTTCGCCGGGATCGAAGGTGGCATGTCGCGCCTGCCCGCCGCGTTGGCGGAGGGGTTGGACGTGCGGTTCGACGTGCCCGTCACCAAGGTCACGCGCACGGCACAGGGTTTCCTCGTCGAGGCCGGCGACGAGGCCGAGACGGCAGACGCGGTCGTGGTCGCGACGCCTGCCCCGGTTGCCGCGAGGCTGCTCGCCTCGACCGCTCCGTCGGCTGCTCGCGAGCTGGCGGGCATCGAGACCGCGAGCGTCGCGGTGGTCACCTTCGCCTTCCCCGACCTGCCCGCCGCGCTGGCCGGCAAGTCCGGATTCCTCGTGCCGCCGGTCGAGGACTGCGCGATCAAGGCCTCCACCTTCTCCTTCGCGAAGTGGGCATGGGTGGGAGAGCGCGGCCACTACCTGCGTACGTCGATCGGACGCCACGGCGAGCCGCCCTCCGATGACGACGACCGCCTGGTCGCCGACTCCCTCGCGGCCCTCGAACGGATCGCGGGCATCACCGCGAAGCCGTCCGACGTGCACGTCCAGCGATGGCCCGACGCGCTCCCGCAGTATCCGGTCGGCCACCTCGACCGCGTCGCCCGCATCCGCGGCGCCGTACGCGGCGTGCCCGGTCTCGCTCTCGCCGGAGCCTCCTACGACGGCGTCGGCATCCCGGCGACGATCGGCTCCGGCCATCGGGCCGCGAACGCGATCGCCTGAGACCGCCCGCTCGTCAGACGTCGAGTCGGCTCGTCCTGACCAAGATTGACGCCGAGTCGGCTCGTCATGACGCGCCGACTCGGCGCTGAATCCGGTCAGGACGAGCCGACTCGACGGGGATCAGTCGAGATCGCGCAAGAAGGTGATGATCGCGGCGAGAGCCTCCTTGGCGACCGGGGCGACGCCGGGCAGCGACATGAAGCCGTGGAACGCGGTGCCGTAGTCGACGAGGTCGACCGGTGTTCCGGCCGCACGCAGGGCGTCGGCATAGAGGGTGCCGTGGTCGCGGATCGGGTCGTGCAGGGCGGTGATGATGTGGGCCGGCGGCAGGTCGGCGTGGGAGTCGGCGCGCATGGGAGAGGCCTGCCAGGTCTCGTCGCCGTAGCGCGAACCCATGTAGAGGTGGCCGAACGTGCTCATCTGCTTCGAGGTCAGCACCGGGCCGTCGGCGTTGGCGGCCTCGGAGGGGAAGGTCTCATACATCTCCACCGCCGGATAGATCAGCACCTGGGCGCGGATCGGGGGACCGCCCGCGTCGCGCGCCATCAGCGAGACGACGGCCGCGAGGTTGCCGCCGGCGCTGTCGCCCATCACCGAGATCTTCGAAGGGTCTCCGCCCAGGTCATCGACGTGTTTCGCCACCCACTCCACCGTCGACCAGGCGTCCTCGACCCCGGCCGGGAACGGGTGCTCGGGGGCCAGTCGGTAGGACGGTGCGACCACGATCGAGCCGGTCTCGGCGGCGACGTTGCTCGACACCCAGGCGCTCTGCTCCGGGGTGCCGAGGCACCAGCCGCCGCCGTGGAAGTTGATGACCACCGGAGCGGGCCCGCTGAGCCCGCGGGGCGTGTAGATCAGGAGACGTCGCCCGTCGACGTACGTCTCCTCGATCTCGACGTCGGCGGGGCGCCCGAAGAGGAAGCCGACGACCGGTCCGGTGCGGAAACCCTCACGCTGGTTGCGCAGCGCGATCATCTCCTCCGCGGTGGTCGGCACCTTGACCAGGCGGGCCTGGAGGAAGGCGAGGGCTCGGGCGCGCAGCGGCAGGCGGTCACTCATGGCGACAGCCTGCCGCATCGGCCCTCGGCCGCGGTCCGGCATCCCGGATCCGGACGGTTACCCCTCATGTCGCAAAATGGGGGCCATGACCGATCCGCAGGCCGACATCCAGTCCAACGCCGCCAAGATCAACGAGCTCAACGACACCATCCGTTACACGATGTGGTCGGTCTTCTCGCTGGCCGAGACCCTCGGTGAGGCCGACCGTAAGGCGGAGGCCGTCGAGGTCGAGGAGCTCTTCGCCGCCTTCGCCGACGACGACATCGTCGTCCGCGGCACCTACGACGTGGCTGGCCTGCGCGCCGACGCCGACGTGATGTTCTGGCTGCACGCCGACTCCTCCGACAAGCTCCAGTCGGCCTACCACCGGTTGCGCCGCACCACCTTCGGCGCGCGCCTGGTGCCGGTCTGGTCGCAGATGGCGCTGCACCGTCCCGCCGAGTTCAACCGCAGCCACCTGCCGGCGTTCCTCGCCGACGAGCGCACCCACGACTACGCCGCGGTCTACCCCTTCGTGCGGTCCTACGAGTGGTATCTCCTCGACGACAAGGAGCGCCGTCGTCTCCTCGCCGAGCACGGCCAGATGGCCCGCGGCTACCCCGACGTGCGCGCCAACACCGTCCCGTCCTTCGCGCTCGGCGACTACGAGTGGATCCTGGCCTTCGAGGCCGACGACCTCTCCCGCATCGTCGACCTGATGCGTCACCTGCGCGGCTCCGAGACCCGTCGTCACGTACGCGAGGAGGTGCCGTTCTACACCGGCGCTCGCGTCGAGATCGCCGACCTCCTCGACCGTCTGCCCTGATTCCTGCCCGGGCTGGCTGCCCAGGATGCCCAGAGCCTTCCGAATTACGGTGGGCAGCCGCGTACGACTCCACTAGCCTTTCTCGCGCGGTGGCACCGTGCTCGGGTTCGTCTGCTGATCCCGTCGCGGTTCCTCAACACCCAAGTGACTGCGGGAGGGCAGAAGTATGGGGATGACCGTCCCTGGGGAGCTGGATTTCGTGCTCGACCTGCTCGGGTACGAATGGCCGAACGTCGACGAGGACGCTGTCCGCGAAGCTGCGCAGATGGTGCGTCGGCTGGAGGAAGACCTCCGCGGCACCCTCAACGATCTCGAGGTCCGGGTCAACGAGCTCGGCGACGGTGCGAAGGCTCAGTCGACCAACGCACTCATCCGGGCGTGGACCGAGAACCGCACGGCCAACATGGACAGCCTGCTCGACGCGATGCCCGGCATCGCGACCGGCATCGATGTCGCCGCTGACGCCATCGTCGGTCTGAAGGTCAAGGTGATCGCCGAGCTGACGATCACGGCCGCCCAGATCGCGGCCGCCGCCGCGACCGCCGTGGTCACCGCCGGACTCAGCGTGGCTGGCAACGCGGCCCTGATCGCGGCGCGGAAGAAGGCGCTCGACATCGCCACCGATCTTCTGATGGAAGAGCTGATCGGGCAGATCGCGAGCATGGTGGTCGAGCCGCTGACCGGCACGATCGCCGAGGCGGCGGTGTCGATCGCGTCGGCGCCGCTGGTGAGCGACGGCGACGCGACCGCGGCGACCGAGCTCAGCTATGACGTGATGGATCAGATCGCCACCGCGCTCAACGACTGCGGTACCGATCAGTACGAGTTGTGCACGACGTTCGCAGCCGAGGTTTCGGCACTTCCGTTCGCAGGGTCTTGAGGAGACATCGATGGCTAAGAAGATGAGCGATGTCGTCGAGGAGATCCGCGAAGCGGTGACCAATGCCTTCCGCGACGTCGCACAGTCGTTCAAGAAGAACGCTGATGACGTTGCTGAGAGCATCCGCAAGCACATGAATGCTCGCAAGGACTGGGACAGCAGCGCGGCGCAGTCTGGTTCGAACCGCCCGGGGAACACGAAGAATGCGTCCACCACGGATGGTTCGGCCCAAGGTGGTGATCGGGACCAGAAGGGCTGCGGTGACCCGGTTGACGTCGCTACCGGCGCGGTCTTCCTCCAGCAGACCGACCTCTCGTTGCCCGGCGATCTCCCGCTGATCTTGTCGCGTAAGCACTCGAGCGACTGGACCTACGGGCATTGGCTCGGCCCGTCGTGGTCGTCGACGTTCGACGAGCGTGTCGACATCCACACCGACCTGGTGGGACGCAGCTCGGCCGTGGTGGTGACGGCCGACGCGCGGACGCATGTGTTCAAGAACTTCACATCCGGCCAGGATGCGCGACCGGTCGCGGGCGGCCCGTTCCGCCTTCGGTTCGCCGAGGAAGGCGAGGTGCGCCTGCTGGACACGGCGACAGGCGAGACCCGTCACTTCACCCCAGACGGTGCTGGTGGGACTGCATGGCTCTCGTCGATCACGAACCCGTCGGGCGACTGGATCCGGTTCGCTCGTGACGAGCACGGTGCCCCGACCGAGGTCACCCACAGCGCCGGATATCGGGTGGAGGTGGCTACGTCTGGAGACCGAGTGACGGGCCTGACCGTGACCGGCGCCGACGGCAGCGACCCCATTCCCGTCAGGACCTTCCGCTACGGCGACCACGGTGACCTGGTCGGCGTACTCAACGGCTCGGGCGAAGAGCTCGAGTTCGGCTACGACCAGCACCGACTGACCCGCTGGGTCGACCGCAACGGCACCTTCTACGACTACGAGTACGACGCCCATGGCCGTTGTGTCAGCCAGGGCGGCTCCGACGGCGTCATGCGCAACACCTTCGCCTACGGCGAAGCCAACGCCAGCGGAGTACGCGAGACCCGGGTGACCGACTCCCGCGACCTGACCACCGTCTTCAAGATCAACAGCCGGTTCCAGGTCGTCGCCACGGTGGACCCGCTCGGCGCCACGACGAGCTCCGAGTGGAGCGAGCAGAACCAGCTGCTGGCGCGCGTCGACCCGCTCGGCCGCCGTACGACCTTCTTCTACGACGACGCCGGCAACCTCACGCGGGTCGCGCGCCCCGACGACAGTCGTGCGACGACGGAGTGGATCGACACGGACGGCGGCCCGCGCCCGTCGCGCCTGGTGCTGCCCGACGGTTCGATGACCACGCTGGGCTACGACGACGCCGGCCGGCGCATCTCGGTCACCGACGCCACCGGCGCGACCACCGGATTCGCCTACGACGACCACGGCCATCTGGCCTCGGTCACCGACCCGCTTGGTCGGGTCCGCACGATAGAGACCGACGCCGCCGGCCTGCCGAAGAGTGTCGTCGAGGCCGACGGCCGCCGTGTCGAGTACGAGCGTGACCACTTCGGCCGGGTCGTCGCGAGCACGGATGCTCTGGGCGCCCGCTCCGAATACGGGTGGACCGTCGAGGGGCAGCTCGCCGCGCGTCTGCTCCCCGACGGTTCGACGGAGTCCTGGACGTACGACGGCGAGGGAAACCCGGTCTCCTACACCGACCCGGCGGGTCGGGTGACGATGACCAGGTTCACCCACTTCGACATGCCGGCCGAGGTCATGGCGCCCGACGGCTCCACCACGCGCTACGCCTACGATCCTGAGTTGCGGCTGACCAGCGTCACCAATCCACAAGGTGAGTCGTGGCTCTACGAGTACGACGCCGCCGGTCGTCTCGCGACCGAGACCGACTACAACGGCCGCACCCTGACCTACGTCTACGACACCGCCGGCCAGCTGGTCGAACAGGTCAACGGCGCAGGTCAGCGCGTGGCCTACGACTACGACGTCCTCGGCAACGTCGTCACCGAAGAAGCTGGCGAGCAGACCACGACCCTGGCCTACGACCCGCTCGGTCGCCTCCTGCGTGCGACCTCTCCGGGGGTCGACCTGGCCATCGAGCGCGACCCGCTCGGCCGCGTGCTCTCCGAGGCCGTCAACGGCCGCAGCGTGACCAAGACGTACGACGCCTTGGGCCGCCCGATGCGGCGTACGACTCCCGCAGGCGTCGAGACCGAGTGGTCCTACGGCGCAGGGATCGCCCCGGAGCGGATGACCGTCGCCGGCCAGGAGATCGCCTTCGAGCACGACGAAGCGGGCCGCGAGACCCGGCGTACCTCCGGCGACGTCGTCCTCGAGCAGACCTGGGACCTCCTCGGTCAGCCCCTGGCCCAGCGCCTCGAGCGCAACGACGCCGCGTCACCAGCAGATGTGCTCCAGGAGCGCACCTACGCCTACGAGTCGGCAGGCCGCCTGATCGGCGTCGAGGACAAGCTCACCGGCGCCCGCCGCTTCGAGCTCGACCTGGCCGACCGGATCACCTCGGTCGCCCTCGACGACTCGGTCTCCGAGACCTACTCCTACGACCCGCTCGGCAACATCACCCGCTCCGCCACCGGCGGTGGCGACGCCGAGCGCCGCGACTACGAGGGCACCCTCCTCACCCGCGCCGGCCGCAACCGCTACGCGTACGACGCCCAAGGGCGCCTGGTGCGTCAGACCCGCACCCGCTTGTCGGAGAAGCCCGACACCTGGCTCTACGAGTGGGACGCCAATGACCGCCTCACCGCCGTCCGCACCCCCGACGGCACCCGCTGGACCTACCTCTACGACGCCCTCGGCCGCCGGGTCGCCAAGCGCCGCCACGCCGAGTCCGGCGAGGTGATCGAGGAGACCCTCTTTGCTTGGGACGGCATCGTCCTCATCGAGCAGACCGATCGAATCGGCGACACCCTCTCCTGGGTGCATCAGGGCTACCAGCCCCTCGCCCAGGTTGAGCTCACTCAGGGCGACGTCGATGCCCGCTTCTACTCCATCGTCACCGACCTAGCCGGTTCCCCATCGGAGTTGGTCGATTCAGGCGGTCGCCTTCATTGGCACGCACGGCGCACCATCTGGGGCGCGTCATCTGAGGAGTCGGCGACCCCGCTCCGCTTCGCTGGCCAGTACGCCGATGATGAGACTGGCCTGCACTACAATCATCACCGGTACTACGACCCCGCCACGGGCCGCTACCTCGCCCAGGATCCGATTGGCCTTGTGGCTGCGTCGAACCCGAGTACGTATGTCTCTAACCCGCTGGTGCTGGCTGATCCTCAGGGTCTCGCGCCTTGC
Source organism: Nocardioides albertanoniae (assembly GCF_006716315.1). Lineage (NCBI taxonomy): Bacteria > Bacillati > Actinomycetota > Actinomycetes > Propionibacteriales > Nocardioidaceae > Nocardioides > Nocardioides albertanoniae. The sequence goes on from NZ_VFOV01000001.1 coordinate 1,096,245, forward strand.
GGATACGTTGACATTCTCGACCCGGCCGAGCGTCAGCACATTCTTGACGGCGATGGTCCAGGCAGTGGGGGGCACCGCTGGCCCGGGGCACCCGGCAAAACTCCATATCCGCAGTCGTGGTCTGATGCTCAGATCATTCATAACGTCGGTGACATCGTTACCGACCCCGGGACGGTCTGGAGGGTCCAGACAGGTAGTGGTGGCGCGCTGACAAACGCGGGTAACCCCGCGATCTGGCGGGCCTGGGAAGTTCGTGACGGAGTTCAGATTCGGGTTGCATTTGAGCCCGCTACAGGTAAAATTCGCACCGCATTCCCCGATCCCGGAGCGCCAACTGGAGCGATCGTGCCATGAACGACCTCATGAACCAGATCATTGAGTTCGCGGATGACATCGCTCCAAAGGTGCCGGAAGCGACGGTTGTTGATGTCAAGGACTGGGCGTCGCATACCGAGTGGATCCTTGCGTTGGACGTATTGGCGGAGCACCTATTCGACAGTGGGAACAAGTTCGACGAGCGTGAGTGGCAGCAGTTCTGTCAGATCGCAGTTGCCTCGGGTGCTGACGCGAGAAGGTACTCTTACGTCGATCCCAATAGATGACCTCGCAGAGGCCGTGAAGTCGAGAGTGGCCGATAGGCCACGCTTAGCGCGCACGTATGTTCTCAAGCGCTCTGAGGTGTACTAACTCCCGGATGACACCACGGCCCGATGGGGTGATTTCCCGACGCCGGAACCGGCGCCGAGATCCTCATCGAGGCGATCTTTCACCGGGCGGGCACGGCGACGTGCTGCAAGTCCTGCAAGCGCAGTTCCTCGATCTAGATGTGGTGCGATAAAAGCCTCATGACGGTCAAGGTCTGCTAGGGCCGTTCGGCACATCCGCTAGTTGTGATGCCCAGCCAGGTTGTTCAATCTGGTGATGGGTGCGGCTTTCCCGATTGCTGAGTGGGGCCGGTGGTGGTTGTACTGGTGGACCCATCCTGGCAGGGCGGCGAGTCGGGCGGATTCGGAGTTGTAGAACTTCTTGAATGCCCATCCCTCGGCCAGGGTGCGGTGGAAGCGTTCGATCTTCCCGTTGGTCTGTGGCCGGTAGGGCCTGGTCTTCTTCGGCGTGATGCCTAGATCTGCGCAGGTTTCGCGCCATAGGTGGGACTTGTAGCAGCTGCCGTTGTCGCTGATGACACGCTGGACGGTGACGCCGCGGGCGGCGAACCAGGCGACCGCGTTCTTGAGGACCGCGACAGCGGTTTGGCTGGTCTCGTCGTCGTGGGCTTCGACGTAGGCCACGCGGGAGTGGTCGTCGATCACGGTGTGTAGGTAGCAGGTTCCGATCAGTGGTTGACGGTGTTTGTTCTTGGGTCCACCGGTGCGTTTGGCTGTTGTGGAGCGGTTCTTGTCGCCCTGCTGTTTGCCGAGGTAGCGCCAGCCGCCGCCGTCGGGGATCTTGCCGAGCTTCTTGACGTCGACGTGGATCAGGTCGCCGGGCTTGTCGTGTTCGTAGCGGCGGATCGGCTCACCGGTGGCCCGGTCGATGTGGGCGAGACGGTTGATCCGACACCGCACGAGCACGGCGTGCACGGTCGAGGAAGCCATGTTGAGCCTGTCGGCGATCTGGACCGGCCCGAGGCGTTGTTTCCACCGCAGATGCACGATCTTGCGCACGACCGGAGCCGGGGTCAGGTTGGGTTGATGGTGCGGCGCTGAGGACCGGTCGAGCATCCCAGCCGGACCTTCGTAGCGGTAACGCTCGGCCCACTTCTTCGCGGTACGCCACGAGACGTCATAACGCTCAGCAGCGCGGGCCGGCGGCCAGCCGTGTTCAACGACGAGACGCGCAAGCCTGAGCCGGGCGCGAGGGGTCAGGGCAGCGTTGGCATGGGTAGCGTGGGACACGAAGGCCTCTCCTGGTGGCGGAACTGGTTCCTAGACAGCTCCACTCCACACCGGGGAGGCCTTCGTCCATCTACACCTCAGACCGTGTCGTCACAGGAACTCGACCAACGTGCCTGGGCATCACAGCTAGTCGCGTCGTCGTTATGTGCGACAACGGCGGCCAAGTCTGGCTCAGTTCGACAGACCTCGCTGTGGTGATCCCTATCCTCAACGTCCCGACTGGGTGATCGCACCCGGAGTCGATGTGGTCGCAGAGCAGCATCGGGTTAGACGGCTCAGGCAGGGTGAGGCCAAGCGGCCTATAGGCCACTCCGCAACTTCACGACTACTGCCGCAGTCGCGCCAGCGCGCTCATCCCGTGGAAGATCACGACCGCGGCGATGGTGCCGAGGGCGATCCCAGTAAAGGTGAGGTCGCCGAAGGTGAGGGTGAGGTTGCCGATGCCGATGACGAGGGCGGCAGCGGCGGTGAACTGGTTGACCGGGTCGGCGAAGTCGACGCGGTTGTCGAGCCAGATCCGGATGCCGATGAGGCCGATGAGGCCGTAGAGGGCGACGGTGATGCCGCCGAGGACGCCGGCGGGGATCGTGTTCAGCAGGGCACCGAACTTCGGTGACAGCGAGAGCAGGATCGCGACCACGCCGGCGACCCAGTAGGCGGCGGTGGAGAAGACGCGGGTGGCGGTCATGACGCCGATGTTCTCGCCGTACGTCGTGGTCGCGGAGCCGCCGAAGCCGCCGGCGATGGTGGTGGCGAGGCCGTCGGCGAAGAGCGCTCGGCCGGTCTCGCGGTTGATGGTGTCGTCGCCGGCGAGGTGGGCGACGCTGCGTACGTGGCCGACGTTCTCGGCGATGAGCACGAGCACGACGGGCAGGAACATCGGCACGACCGACCAGGTCACATCCGGCGTGGAGAAGTCGGGCAGCCCGAACCAGGCCGCCTCCTTGAACGCCGAGGTGTCGATCTGGCCGGCGATCAGCGCGGCGATGTAGCCGACGACGACACCGACCAGGATCGAGAGCCGGGCGATCAGCCCGCGGAAGGCCACGGCGACGACCAGCACCGTCGCCAGCGTGATCGCGGCGACCAGCACCGCGCCGTTGTCGGGCTTGGCCGGGTCGCCACCGACGACGTTGTTGGTCGCGGCCGAGGCGAGGTTGAGACCGATCAGCGCGACGATCGCACCGGTCACCACCGGAGGCATCAGCACCTCGATCCACCGGGTGCCGGTGACCATCACGATCACCCCGACCAGCGCCAGCAGCGCGCCGGTGACCATGATCCCGAAGAGCGCGGCGCCCATCCCGCCGCCGCCCATGGCGGCCCCGATCGGCGCGATGAACGCGAACGACGAGCCGAGATAGGAAGGCAGCCGGTTGCGCGTGATGAGCAGGAAGAGCAGCGTGCCGGCGCCGGAGAAGAACAGCGTGGTGGTCGGCGGGAAGCCGGTCAGCAGCGGCACCAGGAACGTCGCGCCGAACATCGCGACCACGTGCTGCCCGCCGAAGCCGATCGTGCGCGGCCAGCTCAGCCGTTCACCGGGATTGACGATCGCCCCGTCGCGTACGTTCTTGCCGTCTTCGTGCAGGTCCCAACCGAATCGCATCTCGCACCCTCTTCAGCTCTCGTACGGCGCGATCGCCGCTCGCCGAACGATAGGGCCGATTCCCGCGAGGACGGAAGTGGGACGCTCCGTAGGGTTGATGACATGACGATCCGCATCGGAGTCCAGATCCAGCCCCAGCACGCCGACTACGCCCAGATCCGCGACGCCGCGCGCCGCGCGGAGGAGATCGGCGTCGACGTGATCTTCAACTGGGACCACTTCTACCCGCTCTACGGCGAACCCGACGGCAAGCACTTCGAGGCCTGGACCATGCTCGCCGCCTGGGCCGAGCAGACCACCAGCGTCGAGATCGGCTGCCTGGTGACCTGCAACTCCTACCGCAACCCCGAGCTGCTCGCCGACATGGCCCGCACCGTCGACCACATCTCTGACGGCCGGCTGGTCTTCGGCATCGGGTCGGGCTGGTTCGAGCGCGACTACACCGAGTACGGCTACGACTTCGGCACCGCCGGCTCCCGCCTCGACGCCCTCGGCGAGGCGCTGCCGCGCATCGAGAAGCGCTGGAGCGAGCTCAACCCCGCACCGCTGGGCCGCGATGGTTCGGGCGACATCCCGGTGATGATCGGTGGCGGCGGGGAGAAGAAGACCCTGAAGTACGTCGCGAAGCACGCCGACATCTGGCACTCGTTCTCCGACGTGGCCACCCTCGAGCGCAAGCGCGGCATCCTCGCCGAGCACTGCGCGGCCATCGGCCGCGACGTGACCGAGATCGAGGTCTCGACGGCGGCCGACACCGTCGAGGCCGCCAAGCCGCTCCACGACGCCGGCGCCACGCTGTTCACCTACGGCGTCGACGGCCCCGACTACGACCTCGCGCCGCTGGAGAAGCTCGTCGCCTGGCGGGACTCGGTCGGCGCCTGACCTCGTGCCTTCGCGGCTGTGTTGGTTTCGACACGGGCTCGCTGGCGCTCGCCCGGCTCAACCAACGGTGGTCGAGCCGCCGGAGCCGCCAGGCGAAGGCGTGTCGAGACCAACACGGTCACCCGACGACAACCGTCCCCGACGTCACCAGCAGATCCGCGTACGCCTTGGCGAGCTGCTGCGTGACCGGCCCACGCTCGATCGGCCGACCGTCGAGCGAGACCACCGGGGTCAGCCCGCCCATGGTGCCGGTCACGAAGGCCTCGTCGGCGGTGTGGGCGTCGGTGAGCGAGAAGTCGCCGACCGCGACCGGCTGCCCCAGCTGGGCAGCCAGCTCCAGGACGGTGGCGCGGGTGATGCCCTCGGGGCACGCCCGCGTGGTCGAGGTGCGCAGCACCCCGTCGCGTACGTGGAAGAAGTGGGTCGCGTTGGTCTCGGCGACGAAGCCGAGGTCGTCGAGCATCAGCGCGTCGTCGGCGCCGGCGTTGTTGGCCTCGACCTTCGCCAGGATCGAGGGGATCAGGTTGTTGTGGTGGATCTTCGGGTCGAGCATGTCGGCACGCGGGCGCCGCTGGGCGGCGGTGACCAGCGAGATGCCCGCGTCGTCGTAGACCGGCGACTTGAACTCGGCCAGCACGATCAGCGTCGGCCCCGACTGGTTGAGCCGCGGATCCATGCCGGAGGTCACCTTCACCCCGCGGGAGAGCGTGAGCCGGATGTGGACGTCGTCGTGCATCCCGTTCGCCGCCAGGCACTCCCGGATCGCCGAGATCATGAACGCGTGCGACGGGATGTCGGTGAACGCGAGAGCCCGGGCCGATCGGCGCAGCCTCAGCAGATGCTCGGAGAGCTTGAAGATGCGCCCCTGGGTGAGCCGCAGCCCCTCCCAGACGCCGTCGCCGCCCTGGGCGAGCGAGTCGAACGGCGAGATCCGCGCCTCGAGCCGGTGGGTGAGGTCGCCGTTGATCCAGACCTGGAGGTCGTCGTTGCGGGCGTCGTAGGTCTGGAGCATCAGTCACCATTCTCGACTCGAGGAGCCATGACATAGGGGGCGAGGCGATCGTAGTAGGGCAGGCATCGCTCCAGCAGCGGCTCCAGCCGTGCGGGCAACGGGTCGGCGGCGCCGGGGGAGGAGACCGCGAAGCCGGTCGACGCCCATACGCCCGAATACCAGTGCGACGCCCAGACGCCGTCGGAGTCACGACGGCCGACCGGCCATGTCAGCATCGCCTCGTCGAACCCGATCCCCAGCGCGGCGCACAGCGCTCTGAGCGACTCGCGAGGGGCTTCCAGGATCGAGGCGGCGTCGATCACCGGCCCACCGAACTCCTCGAAGAGCGCCACCTGCTGGGGGAGACCGAGATCCTCCAGCGTCGGCTCCTCGCGCACCTTGGCATACGACGTCAGCACCCGCAGCGGGTCACGCACCAGGAACGCGTGCGAGAGTCCCGAGAAGGCCTTCCAGTCCATCGAGGGGAGCATGTGGTGGGTCATGTGCTTCTGATACTGGATCGCTGAGTCGACCGGAGCGGTGGTGATCTCGCGGGCCACCACCCGCCAGTCCGTCGGCTGGGAGGCGATCACCTCGGCGCTTCCGGGGTGATCGATGCCGGTGGCCGAGAGGTAGGCGGCGTACAGCGGCTCGTCGAGGACGGTGCAGTCGGGCCGGTTCTCGAACGAACGCATCAAGGCCGTCGACAGGTTGCGAGGCCCGGACCACATCGCGATGCGCTCGGTCACCATCGGCTCAGTCACATCGCTCAACGTAGCGATCGCCGGATGAAGTTGCAGAGTTAACTACCCCAGATGACCCGAGTGGCGGTTTCGCATAGCCCGTTCGGGCTAGGTACGCTGTAATTTCGCCCAACGCTCATCTCAAGGTCCCCCAACCCCAGGATCGCTGTGTCTGCACCCAAGACCCATCACGAGACGTCGCTCGGCCGGATGGCCGTCCTCGACGCCGTACGCCTCTTCGCAGCCCTCGCGGTGGTGCTCTACCACTTCACTGCCCGGGCCCATGACCCCTGGCGTGAGGGCACCGTCTCCTCCGAGATCTTCCCGCACCTGTCGAACGTGACGGTCTTCGGGCAGTTCGGCGTCGACCTCTTCTTCATCATCTCCGGGTTCGTGATCCTGATGTCGGCCTGGGGGCGCGACGTCGCCTCGTTCACCACCTCGCGGATCACCCGTCTCTTCCCGGGCTACTGGGCCGCGGTGCTGCTGACCGCGGGTCTGCTGCTGTTCGTGTGGAGCCCCAACGACAAGCACGTGGCCCTCACCGACGTCGGCGTCAACCTGACGATGATGCAGACGGCCTTCGACGTGCCGATGGTCGACGGCGTCTACTGGACGCTCTGGTTCGAGCTGCGGTTCTACGTGCTGATCGGCATCTTGATGGTCTTCGGTCTGACGGGTGCGCGCGTGCTCGCCTTCGCCGCCATCTGGCCGACCGCCGCGGTGCTCGCCGACGCTGCCGGCGCGGGGCTCCTCAGCAACATCCTGATCGCCGAGTACGCCCCGATGTTCGCCGGCGGCATGGCCCTCTACATGGTGGCTCGCGACAAACGGAACCTGCTCGCCTGGCTGGTGTTGCTGCAGAACGTCGCCCTCGGCGCGGGCTGGGCGTCGCTCAACACCCGTGACCGGCTGATGGAGTGGACCAACTTCGACCCGCCGGTGGCCTGGTGTGTGCTGGCCAGCCTGGCGTGCTTCGTGCTGGTCGCCGTGGTCACCCTGACCCCGGTCTCACGGATCACGGGCCGCTGGTTCACCACGGCGGGCCTGCTGACCTACCCGCTCTACCTGATCCACCAGTACTGGGGATTCGCCATCATCCGGGCGCTCACCGGCGACCTGCCCCGCTACGCCGTCCTGGCCATCGCCGTCGGCGCCTCGCTCGTGCTGGCCTGGCTGATCCACCGCCTGGTCGAGCGGCCGCTGGCCCCGCTGCTCAAGCGCGGACTGAAGAGCGCTTTCGCGTCGTTGGCCCACCAGGACGGCCGCCCCCGGGTCTCCCGCTCCCAGACGCCCGCACGTACGCGCGTTGAGGCGCCCGTGCGTGAGCGCGAGATGGAGTCGGTCAACCGCTGAGCCCGGTGCGGGCTCAGCGGTGCGGCCCAGTGGTGCGGGTCAGGCCTCGTCGCTCGGCGCGAGGCTGATCGAGATCGAGTTGATGCAGAACCGGTCACCGGTCGGGGTGCCGTAGCCGTCGGGGAAGACGTGGCCGAGGTGGGAGCCGCAGTTGGCGCAGCGCACCTCGACCCGGTCCATCCCGTGCGACTTGTCCTCGATGTATTCGATCGTGTCTGAGATCGGCTGGTAGAACGACGGCCAGCCGCAGCCCGAGTGGAACTTGGTGTCCGACTCGAACAGCTTGGCCTGGCAGGCCTTGCACGAGTAGACGCCCTTGGTCTCGGTGTCGGTGTATTCACCCGTGAACGCCCGCTCGGTGCCGGCCTCGCGCAGCACCGCGTACTCCTCCGGCGACAGCTCGGCACGCCACTGCTCGTCGGACTTCTCCACGTTGTAACCCATGGTTGAAATGGTACGTCTGGGGTGGGAGCCGGATTCCAGCGGCTGGATACCCGTTGCGAATGTCGAGTGATTCACTATACTTTAATTCCGCGCTGCTTCTGGAGGAGGCCATCATGACCACGCTCGCCGCACAGCCCCTGCTGGACGCCATCCGCACCTATGCCGACGACGAGCTTCTCGCGCAGACCCAGGTGCCCGAGAGCGGACGGGACTTCCACCTCGTGCACCGCGACGACGAGGTCGAGGTCTGGTTGATCGCCTGGGCGCCCGGCACCAGCACCGGCTTCCACGACCACGGCTCCGCGGCTGCCGCTTTCACCGTGCTCGAGGGCAGCCTGATCGAGCACAACTGGTTCGGCGGACTCCAGATCGCCGACATCGGCCCCGGTGACGCTCGGGTGCACGCGCCCGGCCATGTCCACGACGTACGCAACGTCGGTTCGCTGCCGGCGATCAGCCTGCACGCCTACACGCCGCACCTGGACGCGATGCACAGCTATCGCTTCCTCGGTGACCGGATCAGCCTGATCGGTGCCGAGCCCGGGCGGTCCTGAGCGCCGCTCAGAACCCGGTGATGCAGTAGGGCAGTGGCCCGCCGTCGGCCATCGCGGCCCAGGTCTCGATCGCCTCGGTCGAGCCGGTGACACGGCCCGCGGCCGCCAGGGTGCGCACGTCCACGCCGCCGAGGTAGAGCGCGCCGAGGGTGTCTGCGCTCAGCGTCACGCTCGGGCGTGCGTCCGTCGCGGTGACCTCGGCGCGGCCGTCGCGGACCACGACCTGCCAGGCGCCGGAGGCGTGCCCGAGCTGGTCGTCGACGCCGAGCACGATCTCGCCGTCGGCGTGCCACGGCCGTGCCTGCAGCGCCGCGACCGGATCGAGCACGCGCATCCACAAGAAGTCGTCGAGCTCCTCGCTCTTGACGACGAACGGCTCGGCGAGCGCCCACGAGAGCGGGTCGCGCAGCGGTGCCTTGCGCCAGCTGACCCGCTCGACGAGGTCGATGTCGGCGAGGAACCGCCACAGGCGGAGGTAGGCGGCCGGGGTCAGGGCGACCAGGTCGACGACGGTGGCCATCCGCAGGCCGGCGTCGTTGCGCTCGTCGGCGGTCTTGAAGACCACGTAACCATCGGGGGTGCCGGACGCGTCCAGGTGCAGCGCCACCCGCTGCTTGGACTCGTCCTTGGAGTCGCCGCCGAAGTCGTAGGCGCTGGAGAGCCAGGTCTCGTAGTAGTGCGGGCGGGTGACCGAGCCGCGGGTGGTCTCCTGGAACGTGGCGTAGACGGAGGCGATCGTCTTCCACGCGTCGGCCGGCTCGAGGAGGGTGACCGAGCCGTCGTCGGTGATCGCGTCGTCGCGGAACCTGAACTTCGAGGTCACCTCGACCTCCACCTGACGCACGTGCGTGGCCATGCCGAACCCGAAGCGCCCGTAGATCGACCCCTCCGACACGGTCAGGGCAGCCAGCGGCAGCCCCTCGGCGACGGCGTCGGCCAGTGCGACCGTCATCAGCTTGCGCAGCAGCCCCTGCCGACGGTGGGTCGGGGCGACGGTGACGTCGCTGATCAGGCGCGTCGGCAGGCTGGTGCCGCCACCCACGTTGACCGGCGCCGTCCACGAGGAGAACGTGGCGACCGGCATGGTCGCCGAGGCGAACTCGGTGGCCTCCGACCAGGCGCCGAGCAGGGTCAGCGAGTCGTTCTGGGTGTGTGCCCGCCAGGCCGCGAACCCGTCGTCGTTGCCGCGGGTCTGGTGGAAACCGCGCCGGGTCGCCTCGTACCACCCCTTCAGCAACGCCTCGTCACCCTCGGACGGGTCGAGACTGCGGAAGACGAGGCCGGGGTGTTCGAGGCGTGACATGAGTCGAACGTACGCCGCCGCCGTCTGCGCCCGCGACAGGTTTTATGCCTCCGCCTCGGCTGGCGTCGCGGTCGTCGGCACGGTGGTCGAGACGTGTCGACGCCGACGCACCAGCAGCCAGATCGGCACCGCGACCAGGGCGATGACCGGGATCCACGGCAGCAGCGCTCCCGCAGCGGTCGCGACCCCGATCCCGAGCGCGCCGAGCGCACCCCATCCGGCGCTGAGCCCGGGGAGGAAGCCCGCGTCGTCTCCGTCGCCGGAGCCGGTGCCGGCGCGCGAGATGGTGATCGTGATCGTCGACAGCGAGGTCTGGTCGGCCAGATGTGCCTGCTGGGCGAGCAGCGAGTTGAGCTCCGCCTCACGGCTGGCGAGCTCGGACTCGATCGAGATCACATCGCTGATCTGCTCGGCACGGGCGAGCAGTGTACGGATCCGCTCGATGCTCGCTCGGGCGTTCTTCACGCGCACGTCGGTGTCGACCACCTCGGTGGTCACGTCGGTCGCGGTGGTGCTGGAGTCGACCAGGGTGCCGAGCTTCTCGAGCTCGGCCATCGCCTTCGCGAAGGAGGTCGACGGGATCCGCAGGACCATCCGGGTGTGCCCGGGCCTGCCGTCGTCGTCGGTGCCGGTCTCCTGCTCGGCGACCTGGCCGGAGTGCTTGTCGGTGACGTGCTGGACCTGCGTACGTGCCTTGGCCACGTCCTTCGTCTCGGTGGCGATGGTGCCGGTGGAGATGATCGCCTGCTCGGCGACCGCCGGAGCCTGCTTGGCGTCGTGGTCGGGGGCGGACGCCGCCTTGCCGGCGCCGCCCCCGGTCTCCGCCAACGAGGTCGTGGCCGAGCCGCTGTCGGCCGACTTCTCCGAGCCCGCCGACCCGCCGCAGCCGGTGAGCACGAGCATGGTGGTGAGGGTGATCGCAAGGGCCATACCCGAGCTAGGCCGGACCTTTGTCGATGTCATGCCTGGGATACGCCCGGGGGCACCGTTTCGATGCAGCCGGTTGTGGTGCGGTCGGGGCCTGGTCAGTTCGTCGCCGCGGCGACCACCAGTGCGAGGGTCTGGGCCACGATGCCGTCGCGCATCTCGGCGACGGGCTCACCGGTGGCGTCACCCGACAGGATCGGCACGTGGATGTGACCCTGCTTGGTGTCGGCCTCGAGCGCGTCGCGCAGCGCCGTGGCGCGGTAGGCGGACTCGTTCGAGAGGTAGTCGCCGCCTGCGCCGGCCACCGCCGTGGAGCCCGGTGTCGGGTCCTCCCGGGTGACCGGAGTCGTCGATCCGGCCGGGATCTCGGTGATCGTGTGGTTGATGTTGACCGGGAAGCTGCCGGTCGGCGCGGCCTTCATCGCATCCGTGGGGAGCGTGGTGCGGGTCCACTGAGGCTGCGGGGTGGTGTGGGGCAGGTCTTCAGGGATCGGGATCGTCTCGTCGACGACGACCCGGTCGTTGTCGGGGACGGTGCCGCGGTGGGCGCCGTTCCAGTACTCCAGGTCGAAGCGGCCCTCGCGACCCTGGCTGATCGTGATCGCCGTGTCGACCGTACGCCGCCCGGAGACCAGGTGCGGAAGGAACGCGCGCTCGACGATGCCGTCGGCGAACGGCCCCCACAGCACGGGGAAGACCACGGTCTGGATCTCGACCGGCCCGTCGGGGGTCGAGACGGTGCGTCCGTCCATCGCGAGCGCGGTCGCGCCCGACGGGTTGGACTGCCGGATGTTGCGATCGAGCGTGAACGGGTCGAAGCCCGAGGCGAGCACCTGCCGCTGCCTGGCGTGCTTGCCGCCGTCGAACCGCGTCGTGTCGATGCCACGAGACGCCTCGTCGAACGCCCGCATCACCTTGTGGCGTGCGTCCTCGGACCAGCTCGGGAAGCCCGGAGCGACCCGAGCGAGCTCGAGCTCGCCGGCGAGGCGCGCCCAGTAGAGCGGACGGTCGTCGCTGCGGGGCAGGTCGCCGCCGGTGTCGCCGCGCCCCTGGACCCGGTCGACCGCTCGCTGCCACAGGGCCTGGCCCGCGAGCCGAGCCGCGGCGACGGCAACCCTGCTGTGGCCGGCGTCGCAGACGGCTGCCCTGACGGTGCCGGCGACGTCGTCGAAACCGGAGCGCGCCAGGATGTCTGCGACCGCCGGCTCGGTGAGCCGCGTGTGCTCCACCCGGGTCTCGGGGGAGGTGATGGTGCCGCACCCCGGCGCGGCGCTCGCCGCTGCGGGGGCGCCGGTGGCGAGCCCGAGAGTGACGGCAGTAGTGGCCAGGGCCGCGGAAGTCAGGGCTGCGGCGGCGCGGGTGAGCGCCGAGGTGCGAGTCGGCATGCGGAGTCCTTCAGAAGGTGGGTCGCCGGAGGAGGTTGGAGCGGATCATTCCGCTCCCGGGACGTACTGGCTAGTGGCTTCTCCCGTCTTGCCGGGTCACTTCGAGCGATTTCGGTGGGTGGGCGAGTCCGGGGACGGCTAGGTTGGCGACATGGCCAAGACACCGCCGGCACACGTGCAGGTAGGCGAGCGCGAGGTGCGGATCTCCAGCCCCGACCGGGTGATCTACGAAGCGACGGACCGCACCGCAGAGGTGACGAAGCTGATGGTCGCTGAGTTCTTCGCGGCCGTCGGCGACCCGCTGATGCGGGCGCTCCGCGATCGTCCGACCGCGCTGGAGCGTTGGCCCGACGGCTGGCGCGAGGGCATGAAGCTGGCCACCGGACCCACCGACAAAGAGGGCGACGGCTTTTACCAGAAGCGCACCCCCAAGGGGGCTCCCGACTATCTCGAAGAGGTGCAGGTGACCTTCCCGAGCGGGCGTACGGCGCGCGAGATCTGCCCGACCGAGGCTGCGATCCCGGTCTGGTGCGCCCAGATGGGCGCGCTCACCTTCCACCCGTGGCCCGTCCGCCGCGCGAACGTGGATCGCCCCGACGAGCTGCGCATCGACCTCGACCCGCAGCCGGGCACCGACTTCGCCGACGTCGTGCGGGTCGCCGGTGTGGCCAAGGAGGCCCTCGAGGAGCTCGGCCTGCGTGGGTTCGCGAAGACCAGCGGCAACCGCGGCGTACACATCTATGTGCGCATCCGGCCGGAGTGGACCTTCGAGCAGCTGCGTCACGCCGCGATCGGCTTCGGGCGCGAGCTGGAGCGACGCGACGGGGGAGTGACCACCGCCTGGTGGAAGGAGGAGCGCGGCGAGCGCATCTTCGTCGACTTCAACCAGAACAACCGAGATCGCACCATCGCCTCGGCCTACTCGCTGCGTGCCAAGCCCGGTGCTCCGGTCTCCACGCCGCTCACCTGGGGCGAGCTCGCCGACCTCGAGGACCCGCGCGAGCTGAACCTCTTCACCGTGCCCGACTTCCTCGCCGACGGCGACCGCTGGGCAGAGATCGACGACGAGGCGTACGACCTCGAGCCCCTGCTCGACCTGTGGGAGTCGTTGCCCGGCGGCGAGCTCAACTTCCCGCCCGACTACCCGAAGATGCCGGGGGAGCCGCCGCGGGTGCAGCCGAGCAAGAAGGTCGCCTCCCACTGGGACGACGACGGCAACCGCATCGACGACAAGTAGGTCGGCCTGAGGAGGGGACCGGAAGAAAGAAAAGGAAGCGCCTGCTCAGCGCGGATCCCCCGATCGCACGAGCAGGCACTTCCCGTTCGCCGGATCCCCCCGGAACGGCGAACGCACAAATATTAGGGGATTGCCAGCATGACCGCCACGGATCTTGGTAACAGGGCGGTAACCCTTCGTGTGTCGCCTGTCATATTCGGGGCGATCAGCCGAAACGCGGGCGGAACAAGCCGCCTGAGGCGTCTCACATCCCGGAGACGCCTTCGCCCTCGCCGGCCTGCTCGTCGAAGTTCTCGTGCTCGATCAGGTGCAGCACCGGCACGTCGAGATGGCGACGCGCCTGGTGGGACCAGTCGACGTGGAAGAACTCCGCGACCACGTGCGGCCGGGTCATGATGATCGCCTCGCGCCCGTCGACCGCGGCGACCTTGCTGCGCAGCGCCTTGACCGGGTCCTGGACCAGCTCGCCGTGCGCGGCCGCGCCGGAGGTGGTCAGCACCTTCAGCGTCTGCTCGAGCGCCTTCTCGGCCTCGTCCTTGGCCTCCTCGCGCACCGCGTCGAGGTCGATCTCGTTCATGATCATCGCCGAGCCGAGATACTCGGCCGCGCTGAGAGTGCCCATCGCCGACTCGATCCGCGCCGCGGCATCCTCCAAGGGCAGCAGCACGTGGTAGATCGGGTCTTCGACCCCCTCGTGGAGAGAGTGGACCCGGGTGGCGTCGTCGAGAGTGAGTGCCTGCTCGACCAGCAGTACGACGTCGTAGCTCATACCTGTGACCCTAGCGGGATTTGGTCGTGCTGTTCAGGCCGTGCCGGTCAGCGTGGACCTCCGAGCACTTCGGACAGCTCGTAGGCCACCGGCTCCTCGAGCTGCTCGTAGCCGCACGTCTCGGGGTCACGGTCGGTGCGCCACCGCTTGAACTGGGCTGTGTGCCGGAACCGGCGCCCCTCCATGTGGTCATAGCCCACCTCGAGCACCCGCTCGGGGCGCAGCGGCGTGAAGGAGAGGTCCTTCCCCGCAGACCAGCGGCTCTGCGTGCCCGGGACACGATCGGGGTTGGCGGTGAGCCACTCGTTCCAACGCCCCCACGGGTGCTCTTCGATGGGCACGACCAGCGGCTGCAGCTCCTGCCACAGCTCCGCGCGGCGCGCGGCGGTGAACGAGGCCGAGACGCCGATGTGCTGCAGCTCGGGCTGACCGTCCTCACCGGGGGCGTAGAGCCCCAGCAGCAGACTCCCGAGCAGCGGCTTCTCCGGGGTGGACGTCTTGTGCTCGCGGTAGCCGGCCACGACCACATCAGCCGTACGGGAGTGCTTGACCTTGAGCATGGTGCGCTTGTCGGGGGAGTAGGGGGCGTCCAGCGGCTTGGCCATCACCCCGTCGAGGCCGGCGCCCTCGAACCGGGTGAACCAGTCCTGAGCGACCTCGGGGTCGGTCGTCGTGGTGCACAGGTGGACGCTCTGCGACGTCACCGGGGCGAAGGCTCCCTCCAGCGCAGCCCGCCGCTCGCTCAGCGGCTTCTCCAGGAACGACTCCTCGCCCAGCGCGAGCAGGTCGAAGGCCGCGTACGAGGCCGGCGTCTCCTCGGCCAGCAGCGTGATCCGCGACTTCGCCGGGTGGATGCGCTGCTGCAGCACCTCGAACTCGAGCCGGTCGCCGATCGACACGAAGATCTCCCCGTCGAGCACGATCTTGTCGGGCAGCACCCTCCGCAGCTCCTCGACCACCTCGGGGAAGTAGCGCGTCAGCGGCTTGGTGTTGCGCGAGGCCAGCTCCACCTCGTCGCCGTCCTTGAACACGATGCACCGAAACCCGTCCCATTTTGGTTCTAGTTGGACGTTGGGTGCCATGGAGAGCACCTTCTCAAGCGACGCCGGCTTGGCCAGCATCGGCAGGATCGGCGGCATCACAGGAAGGTCCACGCTGTCACGATAGGTGAGCCCGTGGGTGATCGTTGCCTCATTCGGTGTGTCGGTGGTCCAGGTGAGGCTGTCGGGGTTCCCGGTCGCAAGGTTCGCGATACTCGTCATCGACCTCGTCGGGCTCGCGGTGATGACCTCACCAGTGCCGCATCAGTGCTCGGATCTGATCGGGATCGAGCCCGTAGTCGGCCAGCCGTCGGAACACCCGCAGCCTCTTTGCGCGGGTAGCGGTCCGGCGTCTGTAGTCCTGCCCCCAGGCTCGAGCGTCGGCGAGGATCAGTTCCTCGACGGACTGATCCCGGGTCCATCCGACCAGTGGCCACCACGCGTCGCGGATCTCCGGGGGCAGGCCGTCGACCAGATCGGGCCACAGGTCGACCAGCAGCGCAGCGTCGACGTGCTCGAAGAGCTGGGTCTCGTCGCCATAGCGCAGCAGCCAGGCATAACCGGCGGCGCGTTTGTCGCGATCACTCAGCGCGAACACCCTGTGGTCACGACCGTGCCACACCCACAGCGGCGCGAAGCATTGCTCAGGCGACAACCGCCACAGCCGGTTCGGCACCAGCGCCGTGGACCGTCCAGGCCCGGCAACCGTGATCTGGTGGAAGGTGATCCGCTCGTTGAGGGCGAGCTCGAAGTCAAGGCATCGCAAGATGCGCTCGAGGACGGCGAGGGTGGGCGACTTCGCTCCACGTTCGTAAGCCGACAGCGATGGCTGTGATGTCCCGCATCGGCGCGCGAGCGCCTCTTGGGTCAACCCGCGAGCAGCGCGAGCGGCCTCCAACAGTGAGCCCTCGTGGCCGACGGCCATACCAAAATATAACTCTTCAGATCTGGCACGCTCAAGATCTGCATTTGTCTTGCGCACCTACCTGGTGACAGCCAGGAATGGGGGCCTCGATGAGTGTTGCAGACCAGTTCGGACTCGACGATCCAGCGTCACCGCTGCTCGCTGAAGCGCGAGAAGGGTGGGAGCGATGGTGCGCTGTCGACCCGTGCCTGGCCGTGGTCGATGACCTGGCTGACCTCAGGGAATGGACCCGCCAGGCTGACGTCGCGAACAAGGCGGCGGTGCTGCGGACCCTGGCGACGCTGACCGCGACCGACCGGTCAGCAGTCGCTGCCCTGGTGTGGCTTCTGATCCCCGGAGGGTGCCGGGTTGCGGAGGCGTTGAGCGATCTGTCGCCCGACATCGATGCGCTGGTCGCCTCGGAGCTGTGGCTGCAGGCCGCCCAGGCGCATCGGCTACGAACGCCGTGGCTGGCCCGGGCGCTGTTGAACGCGACCCGACGCGAGGTCGCGGCCTCACTCGGGGTCGGCAGTCGTGCCGACCGTCACTGGGCGCGCGTGCTGCTCGCCGACGACCTCACCACGCTCGCGAGCGGTGCCGGCGATCGTGAGTCGCCGGAGGCGGAGGTCGCGCCGGAGGTGGAGCTGGGCGAGTTCTTCGACGAGGCAGTCCGCGACCACGCGATAGCAGAGGATGAAGTGCGCCTGCTCTGCGAGCTCGCGGCGTCAGCCGAGACCGTCGGCGCACCGCTGCATCGCGGTCGATTGGGCCTGACTACCCCTGCGGCCGTCGAACTGGTCGCCCACGACCACCCGGAGGCCGCGCGTACGCTGCGGCGACGCGCCGCCCATGCACTGGACCGCCTGAAGACCTACGCCGCCGCGTGCACCGACGACATCAGCCTGGACCGCTGGCGTGCCGACCACCAGGGCGGCGACGAGGTCGGCGCAGCGTGACCCCCGGGGTCACATACCGATCGCCGATGGGCCAGCATGCCCGGCGGACTCGGATCGTGACTGAAGCGGGTCGCGCGGGGTGAGCCTGCGGACGCGGTAGGTCAGGGCGGCGATGGCATGCCCCTCGGGCAATGCGCCGCTGCTCAGGGCACGGTCTAGCAGTCCGCGGGAGTCGTGGCCGCGGCGATGGAGCGTGTCGAGCAGTCGAGCGAGCTCGATGGCTTCGCCTCGGGTGTGGTCGTCCTGGGCCTGGATTCCTGTCCGGCGGAGGATCAGCTCGTGCCAGCGCTGGACCGAGTCGCTGTAGCGACCAGTGAGCTGCCGCAGGAGATGGCGTTGGAAGCGGCCGGCGCGCGGTTCGGTGACGGCTGGCCCGGTCGGGCGCGGATCGTCTTCGGGTACGCCGCGGGCGGCTCGCCACAGCGCGACGGTGTCGTGGAGGTCTCCGAGGACATCGGCGTACCGCGTCATCCAGGCCGGACGCTTCTGGCTTTCGATCGCTGTCGGTATGTCGGCGCCGACCAGGTGGTCGAGGAAGCCCTGTCTTGTCACCTCGACATGTTGGGAACGAGCGGTGAGATATGGACCCCAGGACTCATCCCGCGCCAGGTCGGCAGGTATCGCGGGTAGCCAGGGGAGTGGGCCTTCGCCGGCCGCGTCGAGGGCGTCTTCCCAACCGCTGCCAAGCACTCGCATTGCTCCGGTGGCGACCGCGTCGGCGTAGCGTAGGGAGGCGTCGTGGAGCTGGGTGGACCAGCTGCGGCCGCGGCGGAGCGTGGTGGTGGCCGAGACCGCAGCACCGTCACGACCGACCACGTCGTCGAGGATCTGGATCGCGGTCAGTTGTTCCTGCAGTCCAGGCAGCATGCACTGCCGCCGATCGGCCTCGACGGGGTCGATCGGTTCGAGCACCAGATGGACGTGGTTCTCGCGGCGGCCGCGGGTCAGCATCGTGTACAGCATCTGCCGATCCTCGCGGCCGTCGACGATCCCGTGGACGACGTCGGCGGTGAGGCCTTGTGCGGTGTGAACGGTTGAGGCGTAGCCGAGCTCGACGTGGTCGTGCACGTATTCGGCAGGCAGCGACGCCTTCAAGCCGGTTGTGGCGTGGCGTACGGTCAATGCGGCGCCGCGGATGCGGGTGATGGTCCACCGGTCACCGTTCTTGACCCAGTCGGTGCCGGAGACGGCCAGGCGGCGCTGGTTGTGACGGGTGATGATCGTGTCCCCGACTGATGCCTGGTTGCCGTCGGCCAGTTCGACCTCGGTCCGCGGCGCGATGCCGGCGAGACGCCGGGTGCGTGCCTGGTGGTTGAGGGTGGCGGCCATGTTTCGGGTGGGGGCCAGCATGAGTGTGTCCAGCCCGTCGTCTCGGTCGTGTTGCCAGGCGGCGAGGACCTCGGCGATCGTGGTGTCTTCGTCGGCGGTGTGGATGCGGTCGTGGTCGAGGTAGAACCCGATCGCGGTCTGATCACCGTCGCGAAGGTCTAAGGAGGCTGCGGCCTCGCCGGGGTCGATGAAGCGTACGACTTCCTCGAGCCGGTCGGCTCCGTGCCGATGGGTGATGTCGCGCAGCACGCCACCGGCGCCGACGGCGGAGAGCTGCTGGTCATCGCCCAGGAGCCGGATCGTGGCACCGCGCGAGATGCAGAACGCGACTACCCGGTCGAGCGTCAACGTGTCGGCCATTCCCGCCTCGTCGATCACCACCAGGGTCTCTGGTCCGATCCGGGTGCTCAGCCCACTGCGACGGTCACCCCCAGTGTTGGTGGGCTGGGTGGCGACCTCGTCGTCGATCTTCGCGAGGGTCTCGCAGGGCAGGCCGGTCGCCTCCTGAAGTACCTTCGCCGCGGCGGCCGACGGTGCCAGCCCGATCGCGTCATAACCATTCATCGTCCAGACCGCAGCCAGCACCTCGACCGCGGTCGTCTTCCCCGACCCCGCCGGCGCCAATGCGAGGCGGACCCGGTGACCACCACCGGCCAGCGCATGCACGAGCGCGTGTTGTCCGTCATTGAGCCGTACCCCGGCGACCGCGCTGGCGGCCAGGACGATGTCCACTTCTTCCGCAGAGAACGCGAAGTCGCTGCCCAGACCGGCCGCGTCGACCAGTCGCTGTTCGGCTTGAAGGATCCGCTGACTGGTGTAGTGATCGGCGCCGGTATGTCGATACACGCTGGTTCCGCCCGAGCGACGAAGGCCACTGGGTTGGCGAAGATCGGTCCTTTGGTCGATGGGATCGTCGTCCGGCGTGAGCGACACCGACATCCCGACGGCCGCCGCGACGACCGCATCGGCCATCGCGGGAAGGTCACCTGCCCTGATCTGACCAGGTGCCATGGCCCGCACCTGACGCTCCGCCTCTGCCCGCAGATGCCAGCTTTGCCAGGTCGCCCGACGGGTCTCGAGCTCGGTGATGACGGCGACTGCCATTGCGTGGATCACGTGTGTGTCGACGACGTCGGTAGAGGTCGATCGGCGCACCGGCGGCGACACATCCAATGCTTCGTGGATCATCGCGGCGAGGGTCGACTCGCTCCCGAGGAACTCCGATGCCTGGCGGCGCCAGATTCGTCGCTGGTCGGCCTCGGCGCGCGGCTCATGCTTAGGGGCGCGCGTCTCTAGATTGGCCTGCTGTACCAGCCCGAGCCGTTCCGACTCTGTCGGCGGCCGACCGTGCTCCGCGATGAACGCGCTCACGAGGTCGTCCTCACGGCGGTCGATGTCCCGGGCCCGCCGCGACCACACTCGACACAGCCCGGCTGAGACACCCACGATCTCGCGGACAGCGCGCCGCTCCCGAGGGTTCGCCCGTTCGGCGAACGTGACACCGAGCGCCTCGCCGAGCCGGTACTCGAGTGCGGTGTTATAGGTCTCCGAGATCGCCACCGTGTGCTGAAATAACAGCCGGCCATAGACGGTCAGCCACTTGCCCGAAAGTTTCGCCTGCACCTTGTTCGCGACGGCGACATGGGTATGAAGGTCCGGGTCGCCGGCACGGGAGTCCCGGTGGCGGAACGCGGCCGCGATCAAGCCGCGGGTCTTGACCTGCCGCGCCCCGTCGGTCCCTTCGCGGGTGAACAGCACCTCGCGCTCGACATACGCCATCGCGTCGTTGACCGCGGCATCGTGGGCCTGCTCGATCGCACGCGCGATCTCGGGTGGCGCGACCGCCCAAAGCGTCGAGACCGACTTCACCGGGCTGAAGGTCAGATCGAACCCTGCCACCCCGTCCGACCGCGTCCGCCGACCCAACGGTCTCCCGGTGACGGGATGCTCGCCGACGCCGAACAGGTGGCCCATCTGTTCGGCTGTCACCACATCGCCCGCGTTGATCCCGTCCGGGCCAGCGAAGGCGTCGAGCCCAGATCCCGCCCACCGACCGGGCGCCTCGCCCTTGGCCTCGTAGTAGTCCGCCAGCGCTGTGGCGCCGAGCTCGGTGGAGTCACCCGCCGCTACCTGGCGGGTCAGGTACTCGTACCCCGAGCCTGCGGTCAGCTTGTGGATCGTCATGGTCACGTACCCCAGGGGCAGGGGAGGACCGCGAGTGGCCGAGGGGGAGCGGGAATGAAAGAGGTCTGTGCGTTCTGCGGGGTAGTCCGTGGCTCGCATGCCGCCCTGGCGGGGAGGAGGAGGTACCGGGCGCGACCCCGATCGCGATCCGCATTGCGCTCTTCCACCAAATGACCCTGACCGGCATGACCGAGCTCGACCTCTCCTACTCGACGCCGAGCGCGCCACCCCCGGGTCTGATCACATCCCGGTGCCGCGCGACCCCAGGACCTGTCGGCTCAGCCACTGAACAACAGGTACAAGCCGCCGACTGTGTAGGTGATCATCACGACCAGCAGGCCGAGCTGTCCGGTGACCTGGTGGGTTCTCGGAAGAAGCTTGACGGCGCGATCGTGGGCGGCGATGACACCGAGGACATGGCCGGTCACCACGGCGAGGACCTTGATGACGGCGATCGTCGTAGGTTGGCTGGAGAGGAAGTAGACCGGGGTCCAATCGGCTGTGCCGAGCAGGTTCGAGCCGTTGAGCATCGGGTCGCTCAGCTGGATCAGAACCTGTTGGCCGTACTCGAGCAGGAGCGTCATGTAGTGCGCGACGACGTAGCCGACGATGATAGGCGCGACGGAGTGGGCAAAGAGCGCTGGCAGCTGAGCTCGCCTTAGACCTGGACCGACGGCGGTGGCAATGGTCCCGGCGGTGAAGGTGACGCCCACGAAGACGCAGAAGGCCAGCAGTACCAAGGTGCCGAGGACGGTGGCGTCAATGACCGTGGTCTGGGTGATGCGTGCCCACGTCGGAGAGCGGCTGAAGCTGTCATACGCGGTCGACCCGAGCAGCACCGCCACGACGGCGACGCGGCTCGGGCTGGCGTCGAGGCCGTCCAGGTGGTTGAGCGGCCATTGCCAGATGCGGTTGCCGTCGGCGTCTCGCCCCAACGGTGACAGTTGGCCGATGAGGGTCGAGTAGGCCTCGAACGGATCCGCGCGCTCGAACCAACGCTCCCCGAAGATGACGGCGCCGAGGACGAGGGTGACCACGTAGACCGTGAACCATCCGCGAATGGGCGTGATGTAGGTGGAGTTGGGTGCGGCCAACTCGAGCCAGGCGAAGGCGAACAGCCCGATCGTGGCAGGCCAGTAACCGGCGAAACGAGGGAGCGGGATCAGTCCGCCACGAAGGGCCGGGCCGCCCAGGGCCGTGATGCCTGCATAGACCGTGCGCAGCGGGCTGATCGCCTTCCAGGCGGGTCCGAACAGGAGTGATACCGGCACAAGTCCGACCCAGACGAACACGTAGACGATCCCGAAGACCGGGTTGGAAGCAAGGTCCGGTCCGGCGACGAGCGCCCAGACGAAGTAGCCGAAGGCGATCATGCCGAGAGTGCGTGCTGCTCCCTCGGCCCAACGGGAATCGAGGGCGATCGCGAGCCACGTCGGCAGCCGACGGCCCTTGCTTGCGTCAAGGCGCGGGCGGCGCCAAGCAAGAATGAGGATCACGAACGAAGCCGCCAGCGCGATCCCGGACCCGGTGATGGCATAGCTGGCCGGGATAGGAAGGTCCTGTGCGCCCCCGATGCCGTGAGCGGGAAAGAGGGTGTACATCGGTGTCAGCGCGCTTCGATTTGCACGATCAACGCATCGGACTCGTGCTCCTCCACTTCGACCACGCCCGGCTTGTCGATGGTGACCTGGATCGTGGTCGTGCCCTCGGAGAACTCGGGGGTCTGCTCCGGACTGGAGTGGACGTGGAGGCCGCCGGCCCGATCGGAGGTGACGACAAAGGTCACCGGTTCGCCGACCTTGGCCTGAATCCGGGTGCCCTTAGGAGTCACAGACTTTCCGGAGATGGACACCTCGACGACTGGCCCTTCGGGTTCCTGCTGCACCGGGCTGGAGGAGGAACGCGCTGGCGAGGCGGCCTGATCACCCGTGGACGGGGACGAGGACTGTGCAGGCGTGGGTGTCGTGGCCGGGGCTGTGCCGCCACCGCCGCATCCTGCGAGCAGCATCACGACCGCTCCCGCGCCAGCTACCGCCAGTGCCTTCTTCACAGCAGATCCCTTTCGTCAGCGGGGCCATCACCCCGTCTCCTACAACAAGTAGTAGGAGGGTAAAGGTGGGTGCTGAGAGTTCTCCAAACATGCGGCACCCGCAGCGCACGGCGACGGAGCGTCTCCTATCATGAGTAGTAGGAGGTGTGCCGTTGACACCCGTGGAGCTGACCTGTCCCGACTGCCAGGTGACACTTGTGGCAGACAGCGTGGTTGAGCTGGCCGACGTGGTCGGTAAGCACGAGCTCAGCATCCACGAGCGACAGGCCGTGCGCCAGCATGTGCTGTCCAGGATCGGGGCGCAGAACCGATGAGTGTTGCGGCGTAAGAGTGAGGGAGAATCACCGGTATGCGTCAGTTCGGGCATCTAGAAGCCAAGGTGATGGACCGGTTGTGGTCGGCGGATCGGCCGCTGACGGTTCGCGAGGTTCATGCGCTTCTGCCTACCGATCGGCAGCGGGCGTACACGACGGTGATGACGGTGATGGACAAGCTCTTCCGCAAGGGCGTCCTCGAGCGAGAGCTTGACGGCAAGGCCTATCGCTATCGTCCGGTGGCGTCGCGTGCGGAGCACACTGCCACGGCCATGGAGGAACTGCTCAGCACGAGTGGTACGCCGCGGTCGACATTGCTTCACTTCGTCGGTCAGCTCAGCGCCGAGGAGGCCCAGGAGCTGCGCGAGGCACTAGACGCCGTCGCCGTCGATCCTGTGGACCGATCGACCGGGGAGGGACGGTCGTGATCGCCGTCGTCGTGCTGATCGTGGTTGCCGCCACCGCCGGAACCCTGGGCGCCACGATGCTCTCGCGCGCCGGGTGGGTGAGGCGAGCGCCGGTCATCGGGTTGGTCGTGTGGCAGTCGGTGTCGGTGACCATCCTGGCCTCGGTGCTCCTGGCGGCCGCGCTGGTTGCGTTGCCGCCGCCCGTATTCTCGGCGGCATCTGGCTGGCTCGGGACCTGTCTGGGCCTGCTCGAGGGGCACTATGCTGCGCCGTTCGGCTGGATCGGGCGCGTGACGGGCGCGGTGATCGGGTGTGTCGTCCTGGCTCGAGCGGTGGGTTGCACGATGTTGGAGGCCCGCGCAGCGGGCGTTGCGCGTCGGGTCACGCGCGGGCGGCTCGCCCTGCTTGCGGCCCCGAGATCTGATGGCGTGCTGCTCCTCGAGGACGATCGTCCAGCGGCTTACTGCGTACCTGGCCGCCGACCGGTGGTCGTCCTCACCACGGGTGCCGAGCGACTCTTGCGTCCTGAGCAGAGGATCGCGGTGCTGACCCATGAACGGGCGCATCTTCGGGCGAGGCACCACTGGGCGGTGTTGTGGGCATCGGGGCTGAACCGTGCCTTCGGGTTCGTTCCCGCGTTCGCGCACGGCGCCCGAGAGGTGGAGTTGCTGGTCGAGATGCATGCCGATGACGCGGCCGCACGAGCTAGCGGTCGTCAGAGTCTGGCTGAGGCGCTGGTCAGGATGGCCTCGGGCCCGGCGCCCACCGCGACGCTTGCCGCCCACGGTGCAGACGCAGTGACCCGCGTTCGGAGGCTGCTTGGTCGGCCCGAGCGGCTGGGCGCCGGCGCGCGGGTGGCGCTGACCGGGCTCGCGGCCGCGCTGCTGCTCGGTCCGGTGCTGATCGGGCTGCTCCCGGCGATCGAGTCGACCCTGCGGGAGCACTGCGCACCGTATGAGCATGCTTGTGACGTGCCGGGACGTTCAGACGTCGCGCTGCCCTGATCCTGTGTCGGATCCGTCGGGGGACCGGTCCGCCAGCGCTTGCAGTCGAGCGTTGTACGCGGCCCGCGCTGCATCTCCGTCCCGTTCAGCTCGCCTGTCGAGACGACGGGCCTCACGGCCGTCGGCGCGGACCCAGGCGGCAACGAGCGCTGCTGCCAGAAGTGCGAGTGGGAGGTCACCCATGGCCCAGCCCAGGGACGCGCCCAGATATTGGTCCTGCGCGAGGGTGTCGCCCCAGGTGCGCCCCAGCCCGCCGTACCACTCTTGAGCCAAGATCTTGCGGCTGGACATCAACGAGATCGAGAAGAAGGCGTGGAACGCGAAGGTCGCCATCACCAGCAGGACCCGCAGCGGATAGGGCGGTCGGCGGGGCCCCGGATCCTCGCCGCACACGACGTTGGCGAGCAGGTAGCCGCTGAGCAGGAAGTGCGCGGTCATCAGCAGATGTCCGGTGTGTGTACTCAGGGCAAGCTCGAAGAGCCCGGAGTAGTAGAAGGTGGGCAGACTGATGATGAAGAGGCCGGCCGCCACCAGTGGATGCCCGAGCAGGCCGACGGGCCACGAGTGCACGATGACGAGGAGCCACTCCCGGGCGCCGCGGGAGCCGTCCGTACGTCGTCGAAGTACACGCAGCGCCAGGGTCACCGGGCTGCCGAGCACCAAGAGGATCGGAACCAGCGTGGCGATGGTCATGTGTTGAACCATGTGCATGCTGAACAACACCTCGCCGTAGGTTCCTGGGGGCCCACTGGTCGCCCACAGCAGAACCAGGCAACCGAGGAGCCATAGCACCGTGCGGCCTCGTGACCAGACGACGCCGCGCTGATGGAGTCGGCGCACACCGAGCAGATAGAGCACGGCCGCGAGCACGGCGACAGGGCCCCAGAACGTGTCCAGGCGCCATTCGGTGATCCATCGTTGGGCCGTCAGCTCGGGCGGCATGGGCTGCCCGAGGATCGCCTCGGCCGGAGTCGCCGCGGGTTCTGTGCCGGAGCCCGATGGAGGCGCGGAGCGGCCCAAAGCGACCCCGGTACCGATCGCGACGCCCATCAGGGCAAGCTCTCCAACGGCGAGGCGTGCGAAACGGCCCCCGGTGAAGGATGCCGGGGTCGAGGCCAGCAGGCGCCGTCGATGCCACCAGCCGATCCCCAGGCATGCACCTAGCACCGCTGCCTTGATGGCGAGCAAGGCTCCATACGTGCTGAGGAGGTCGGCGACGGCAGGCACCCGGATGCCGGCAGCGAGCACTCCCGACAGGCCTACCAGCGCTGCACACCAGCCGGCGAGGCGAGAGAATCCCGAGATCACGGACGTCGTGCGGGCAGCGGCGCCGGCAACCAGGAGAGCGGCCAGGGTGCCGACCCAGATCGTGACCGGGACCAGGTGCAGAAACTGCAGGTTCACTCCGAGATCGTGGTCGGAGTCTCCTGCGGCGTGCCCGGTCAGGGCGAGTGGCCACAGGGCAGCCAGGGCCAGCAACGTGCTGAATCCGATGCCGGTCACGCTGCGCACCAGGGCCGCGGTGGTCGTCGCGGCCGCAGCGAGGACGAGGCTGGCCGCAAGTGCCTTGCCGTAGTCGATCTGGGTGATGAAGAACCACACCGGCGCCCACCCTCCGGACCACGGTGAGACCCCTGAGACATCAGCCTGTACGAAGATGATCTCGATGGCTCCCGCAACGACCCAGGTGGAGCCGGCGGCAGCGGCTACGACCTGGCTCCTGCGCTGTGCAGCCCCAAGGAGGCGCCGGCCCGCTCCTGGCAGCAGCACCGCCGCCAACACCAGGCTGCCGATCGTCACCGTTGCGGCGACATCGCGCACGACGCGAGCGACGGGCAGACCCCACCGAGTGAGGGCGCCGGGGTCGGGGAGGCCTGATGTCGGAGACGCGACCGCGCCGGTGAGCGACAACAGGGCGACGGTCACCAGGACAGGAGTGGTCAGCAGACCGATGAGGAGAGCTCTCCTGGTCACTCCTGACCGTCCTTGCGACGACGCAGCAGGACGACCGGCATCGCGATCAAGGGCACGAGCAGGACGGCGAGGAACACGATACGGCCGGCGGTGGTTCCTGGTGCCTCCTTGGCGGCGTCGGTGCCCGAGGACCGATTACCGCTCGATGGCCGCGGTTCGTCCGTCATCGAAGCTGACGCAGTCGGCGAGGCACTGGGCGAGGCGTCTCCCGGGTTCGTCGCTGGGCGAGCCGCGACGGTGAACTTGACGGTTCCGGTGACCGGATGACCATCGGTTGAGACGACGCGAAAGCTGAGTGTCCACGGGACCGCGTCGCCACCGGCGCCCGACGTGGCTGTCGCAGGCACGGCCGCGACCAGCTGGGTTCCTTCGGCTGTGGGGGAGGACAGCGAGGTGGCGGGCGTCTCCGGGGCGGAGAGGGTCAGCGTTGCGTACTCCGCGCTGATGGCCTCGTTGAAGGTGAGCCGCACCTGGGTCGGCATGGCCGACAGTTGCGCGCCGGCCGCCGGGTTCGACGCGACCACCGCGGTGTGCGCCTCGGCGGGAGCAACCGAGCCGAGGAGGGCGACCGCCCCGACCATGGCGGCCGCAACGAGCGTTGCGAGGTGTCGCGGACGCGTGGGATGGGGCATCGGAGTCTCCTTCGACTGGTGCGCTCGTTCGTCTAATGCTCTCGCTGGGTTCGGCCGCCACGGTCGGCGCGACCCAGGCGCGTACGATGCAAAGTAGTAGTGGCGACTGGGAAGTTCCTGAGAGCTGCGCCGGCATCCGAGAATCGCCGGCTGGCGAGACTTGACATGGCGTGCGCGACTGGCGATAACATCGCCGAATGGCGATCATTAATGTCGAAGGGGTTGGCGCTCCGCCGATCGACGAGCGTTCCGCTGGCGTTGCCGCAGCCTGCTTGTTCCGCGGGATGAGTGATCCCTCGCGCGTAGCGATCCTGCGGCACCTGCTCCTGGGGGAGCACCGCGTGGCGGATCTGACCCAACACCTCGGATTGGCCCAGTCCACGGTCTCGAAGCACCTGGCCTGCCTTCGCGACTGCGGGCTGGTCGAGTCCCGGTCGGTCGGACGGTCGTCGGTGTACTCGCTGACGCATCGCGACGCGGTGCTCAAGGTGTTCGCGGCCGCAGAAGAGCTTCTGGCTGCCACTGGAGACGCCGTCGTGTTGTGTCCGGTCAACGGTGAGGAGGCGGCACAGTGACCACCGATCTTCCCGCCCCGGTCTTCACTGGAGACCAAGCAAGGCGCAAGCGGCTGGGCCGCCGTGCTCAACTGTTGGCCGCCGCGTCCGTGAGCTACAACGTGATCGAGGCAGTCATCGCGATCAGTGCCGGGCTGATCGCCGGGTCTGTCGCGCTGGTCGGATTCGGCCTGGACTCGATCGTGGAGGTCAGCAGTGGCCTGATCATCTTGTGGCAGTTCCGGCATCCGCTTCCGGAGTCTCGCGAGCGGCAGGCGTTGCGCCTGATGGCGTTGTCCTTCTTCGCACTCGCCGGCTACGTGACGTTCGAGTCCGTCCGCGCGCTGCTGAGTGGTGATGCACCGGAAAGCTCGCCGGTCGGGATCGCTCTGGCTGTGGCCTCGCTTGTGATCATGCCGTTCCTGTCCTGGGCGCAGCGGCGCACGGGGCGAGCGCTCGGGTCGAACGCCGTTGTCGCGGACTCCACGCAGACCTTGCTGTGCACCTACCTGTCGGCGGTCCTCCTTGCGGGCCTGCTTCTCAATGCTGCGCTCGGATGGGCGTGGGCCGACCCGATCGCGGGTCTCGTCATCGCCGCCGTCGCGGTGCGGGAAGGACTCGAGGCGTGGCGTGGAGAGGGATGCGCGTGCGGACCTGATCTGCCGGCCGACCTCGACACCGCCTCCGGCGGCTGCGCTGACGGATGCTGCAACGACGAGGGGAGGCTCTGATGGGCGGCCACGGACACGGACACGGACATGCGCCCGCCGCCGGGCATGCCGGTTCCCGCTACCGCGTGAGGTTGACGGCGGCGTTTGGCCTGGTCGCCGCATTCTTCCTGGTCGAGCTGGTCGCGGGATTGCTCTCCGGGTCTCTCGCCCTCGTCTCCGATGCCGGCCACATGGCCGCGGATGTGGTCGCTCTGGGGGCTGCGCTCGTCGCCACCAGGATCGCCACCAGGCCAGACACGACCGGCCGCAGGACGTACGGCTCCTACCGCGCTGAGGTGTTCGCCTCCGGCCTCACCGTCTTGATCATGCTCGGCGTGTCCGCCTACGTCGTCGCCGAGTCGGTCGCCCGGATCGGGGAGTCGCCGGAGCCGGCATCGGGCACGATGCTGGTCGTTGGTGTCATCGGCCTGGCGGTGAACGTCGTCTCGATGCTCCTGCTCCGCTCCGGTTCGACCGAGTCGCTCAACGTCAAGGGCGCCTACTACGAAGTCGTTGCCGATGCTGCCGGCAGCGTTGGGGTCATCCTGGCCGCGATCCTGGTCGCGGCAACCGGAAACGGCCTGTGGGACACCGCCGTGGCTCTGGCGATCGGCATCTTCGTGGCCGTACGTGCTGTCGTGCTCGGCCGCGAGGTCCTCGCCGTTCTCGGCCAGCACGTGCCCGACGGCGTCAGTCTGGACGAGGTCGTCACCGGTCTGGAGGCCATCGACGGCGTGAGCGAGGTCCACGATCTGCACATCTGGACCCTCACCTCCGGCATGAATGTGGCCACTGCCCATTTGGTCACCAGCGCAGGCGTGTCGCCCGATGACGTGCTGACTCGGGCCCAAGCGCTGCTCGCCACGGAGCACCGGATCGAGCACGCGACGTTGCAGGTCGAGCAGGCGCCGACGGCGCAGTGTCACGAGGTCAACTGGTAGGGACTCGTGCCGGCCAGGCGGGTCGGTACAGCCTTGCCGGTCATCGTGCACGCGAGAGCCGTTGCGAGATGGGTTTCCATGATCACCAAGGTGCAGGCACGGGGACGCTATCTCGCCGAGAACTCCCAATGCCATGGTTCCGGTTTCGACCCGTCGCTGCGTGCCCACTGGGGGTTGTCCCAGCCCAGGTCGGGACCGTTGCGCCGCAGCCACGCGTGAGTAGCTGACGAGTAGGACTCGGCACCGCCGCAGAGGTCCAGCGCGATCCCCCAGCCGTGGCGGCTCGTGCCGGGGTCTGCTGCCAGGTCCGGCTTGGCTTCGAACACCTGCTCCTGCGCTTCGATACTCCGGTAGGAGTCGGTCACGCAGATGCCTTCGCCGAACTCAGAACGGTAGCGGTCGTCGAGCCGCGACCAGGCCTCGGCGGCATCGGGGTGAAGAGCGTGGGAGCTGCCGACCGGGAGCCCGCACAGCTCTCCCGCCGGCAGGCTTCCGTTGGGATGAGAGGTGGCCTGGTCCGAGGCAGTGCAGGACCGGAGCCATGCCGGATCACCATCCCGCTTGGGCTTGGTCCTCGTGCTCGGGGCGCCTCGCGTGACCGGCTTGCGACGATCTGTCGCTGCGTTCGGGGATGCCTCCACGGCTTCGGTCGGTCGGGCGCTTGCCGGAGCCTGTGCTCCGGAATCGGTGACTGCAGCGCGTTCGTCCTGAGTGACCGCAGACGCCACGGTGAAGGCAGCCGCGGTGGCTACCACCGCTCCGGCCGCAAGCCCAGAGGGCCCGAGCGAGCCCGGCGATCGCCGCTCGCCGCTCCATCGTCGTCGCGACAGCCTTTCGGCACGGTGTCGTCCCTGGGGTCGTCGACTCATGTTCCTCACGTGGTTGTCTTTGCGGCACCCCATGGCTCCCTGTCTCCCGCATGAACGCGAGCGATTGGCCAGCTCTCGGGGCGGCCCCACAATCTACTATTCGACATCGGAGACCGTCGAACCCGAGTGGCAGACCACGGAAACTCTCATAAAGACCACAGGGAACTCTCATAGAGAACGTAACGCTCCCGGACGGGATCTCTTGACCAGTGCCGGTGTTGCCCTCCCCCACGGATGCACGAGACCAGACACCTACTATCCTACTAAGTAGGCTAGTACGAACAGTCCTGGCGACCTCAAGAACGAGGGGACAGGACCGTGCGAAGGGGATCCATGCTTGAGCAGAATGACAAGGGCTCGACAAGTCGAGGCCGGCTCCTCGCCGTGGTGGCGGTGGCCTTGGTCGTTGCGTTCGGCGCAGTCATCGGAGCGGCCATGTTCCTCCGAGATGGCCCCGGCCAGAGCTCGGCCGCTTCCCCGGGTGGTGACTCTGTCGAGGAGTACAGAGCCGGCGACCGCAGACCGGTCGGGAGTATCCGAGGTGGGCTTCTCGACGGTGGCACTTTCTCCAGCGCCGAGGTGAGCGGAGTCGTCGTATACAACGTGTGGGGCTCATGGTGCGCGCCGTGTCGTACCGAGGCGCCGGTACTACGTCGGCTCTCGACGGAGTTTGCGACATCGGGTGTCAGGTTCATCGGCATCAATGTTCGTGACAATGATCAGGCGGCCCGCGCTTTCGAACGCACCTATGACATCGCTTACCCGAGTATCACCACCGCATCGGCGCCCGATGCCCTCCTCGCGTTCGGTAGCGCGTTTCCACCACGCGCCGTTCCGAGCACATTCGTCGTCGACGCAGAGGGCAGGCTCGCTGCTCGGATCCTGGGCCCGGCCAAGTACTCGACTCTCAAGGCATTGGTCACGCGAACGCTGGAGGCATCGGGGCCCACGTCGTGATGCGCTCACCTGAGTTCGGCCCGGGGAGGGTGCAGTCATCCCGGCCTGAGGAAGCGCGCATCTCTTGGGGGTGGGGTCGCTGGGCTTGGAGGAAGCTGACTGCGATGCGTACCGCAGTCATTCTGCTCGCGCTGCTCGCCCTAGCGGCGATCCCCGGCTCGTTGTTGCCTCAGCGCGGTGTAGCCAGCGACCCCTTCGCGGTGACTCAGTACCAGCGAGACCACCCCGACTTGGCGCCTTGGCTCGACAGGTTCGGCATGTTCGAGGTCTATGCGTCGCCATGGTTCGCGGCGATATACATCCTGCTGCTGGTCTCGATGACGGGCTGTGTCCTACCTCGCACCCGCCAGTTGTGGCGATCCGCACGAAGTAGCCCACCCGCGGCTCCGCGCAACCTGGCCCGCCTGCACGGGCACCGAAGCTGGTCCAGCCGCCTCGACGCCGAGGAGTTGCTCGACACCGCAGCACGGCACCTGCGCCGTCGGGGCTTTCGAGTGGTCATGGACGCCGATCAAGTGCGAGCCGAGAAGGGCTACCTTCGGGAAGTGGGGAACTTGATGTTCCATCTTTCACTGCTCGTCCTCCTCTTTGGCGTCGCCGCAGGCAAATTGCTTGGGTATGAGGGCCGGGTCGCGGTCATCGAAGGATCATCGTTCACCAACGTCCGTGCCCTCTACGACGGCTTCGCTCGCTCACCTTGGACCGACGTTGACGACCTCGAACCGTTCACGCTCCGGCTCGAGGACTTCATGGCAACGTACGAATTGACGGGACCAAAGGCCGGAGAACCCAGGGACTTCAAGGCGAACATCTCCTACCGCACATCCGACAGCAGTCCCGAGCGTCAAACGACAGTCTCGCCGAATCAACCCCTCGTTGTTCGCGGCACGAAGGTGTTTCTGACCGGTCACGGCTACGCGCCCAAGGTCACGGTCCGCGACGGAACCGGTGCGGTGGTCTTCACAGGTCCGGTGATCTTCCTGCCCAAGGACTCCGCACTCGCCTCCGACGGAGTCGTGAAGGCTCCCGACGCGCGCCCCGTACAGATCGCGTTCCAGGGAACCTTCCTGCCCACCGCTGCGATCGACGAGTCAGGGCCGTACTCGGCCTTCCCGAAAGCCATCGACCCCCAGCTCTTCCTGACCGCATTCACCGGTGACCTCGGTCTCGGCGACGGCACCCCGCAATCAGTGTTCACCTTGGACAAGTCGGGTCTGAGCCAGGTCCAAACGGACGACAAACCCTTCAGCCAAGCACTCTCGCCCGGCGAGACGATGAGCCTCCCCGATGGCAACGGCAGCCTCACCTTCGACGGTCTCGCGCAGTTCGCCAACTTCCAGATCGCCTACGACCCCGGCAAGGAGGTTTCTCTCGTTGCTGCCGTCCTCCTGCTGGTCGGACTCACCATGTCGCTGGCGATCCCAAGGCGACGCCTGTGGGTCCGCGTCACGAACACGGATGACGGGAATCACATCGAGCTCG
The DNA here is from genome assembly GCF_006716315.1 of Nocardioides albertanoniae. Taxonomy (NCBI): domain Bacteria; kingdom Bacillati; phylum Actinomycetota; class Actinomycetes; order Propionibacteriales; family Nocardioidaceae; genus Nocardioides; species Nocardioides albertanoniae. The sequence continues at coordinate 1,128,644 of NZ_VFOV01000001.1, forward strand.
CCTCACTCCCTCTGGCAAGGCGCGAGGCACCGGTATCCGAGTCAAGAGACCTGATCGCCGCCCTGGACGGACCCACCACCAAATCCCCCGAGGACGATGGCACATGAACACACAGACCTTTGCCGAACTCTCCGACTCGATGATCTACTCGGCCATCGCCATCTATGGGCTTGCGCTGCTTGCCTATGCCGCTGAGAGCGCAGGACGTGTCGCGACCAGCGGGCCCAGAGTCCGGCAGAGCAACCGTCTGGTCCTGATCGGAGCTGTGGGGACCTCGCTAACTGTGCTGGCTTTCCTGCTCAATGTCGGGGGCGTCGCCACGAGGGCTCTGGCGACTCAACGCGCGCCATGGGGCAACATGTACGAGTTCGTCATCGTGGCCGCCCTTGCCTCCGGCGGCGCCTATCTGATTTTTCTGCGTCGGCAGCCGGTCCGGACGCTCGGGGTGTGGGTCGTCGCGGTCCTGCTGCTGGCATTGGGGCTCGCCGTCACCGTGCTGTACACACCCGCCGGCTCGCTGGTTCCGGTGCTCAACTCGTACTGGCTCGTCATTCACGTAGCGGCCGCGATCACGGCCAGCGGAATCTTCACGGTGGGGTTCGTCGCGGCAGCACTCTTCTTGGTGCGAATCCGCTCCGACAAACGCCAAGGTGTCGATGCCGCTCCATCTCGGCGGTACGCCGCCACCCTTCCGGCCGCGGAGATCCTCGAGCGAGTCGCCCACGGGGCAGCGATGTTCGCATTCCCGATCTGGACGTTCGCGGTGATTGCGGGCGCGATCTGGGCGGAGAACTCCTGGGGACGCTACTGGGGATGGGACCCGAAGGAGACCTGGGCATTCATCACCTGGGTGCTCTACGCTGCCTACCTGCACGCCCAGTCAACCGTCGGCTGGCGCGGAGCCCGAGCCTCCTGGTTCGCGATCGCCGGCTACCTGGCGCTCCTGTTCAACCTGTTCGGCGTGAACCTGTGGATCACCGGTCTCCATTCCTACGCAGGCGTGTAGAGGTTCGCGGCGCTGGCAACGTCTGACGATCTGATGGTGCCCCTGGTCGAGACGCCGTGAACTGGGTGCTGTCCGCGGTCGCGTCCAGCCCGAGGGCGAATCGACTACCGGCCATTTACTACGATCCATCATCGTAGATTCCACTGAGACGAGAGTTGTGCCTGTGACCATCCAGTTGAAAGTCGCGATGCTGATCGCCGCAGCCTTCGTGATCGGCATCGGAGGCCTCCTGTTCTCGACAGGCCGTGACGACGAACCTGCAACGGGCGACTCATCGAAGACCGCGAACGGTGCGCCTGATCCACGCCTCGTACGTCCCGACAGCCACGTTCTCGGGGAACGGGGAACCAGTGACGTGGTGCTGGTCGAGTTCTTGGACTTCGAGTGCGAGGCCTGTCGTGCCGCCTATCCGATCGTCGAGGAGCTTCGCGAGGAGTACGCCGGCGAGGTGACCTTCGTGACCCGGTACTACCCGCTACCTGGGCACTTCAACTCCACCCGCGCCGCGCGGGCCGTGGAGTCGGCAGCGAGACAGGGCAAGTACGAGCAGATGTACCAGCGGATGTTCGAGACCCAGTCTGCGTGGGGTGAGCAGCAGAAACCGATGGATGCGCTGTTTCGCAAGTACGCTGCGGAGCTCGGGCTGGACATGAAGCGGTTCGACGCCGACTACTCGTCCAAGGATGTTGCTGATCGCGTTCAACGCGATGTCGACGACGGCACCGAGCTCGGGGTCCAGGGAACCCCGACGTTCTACCTTGACGGCGAGCTGTTCGAGCCAGCCGCTGCGGAGGACTTCAACACGGCTCTCGACGCTGCACTGGGCAAGTGATGGCCACCACGCGAGCGTCCGGCAGCGATAGGGCCCGTGATGGCGTTCCTGTCACTTCGCTGCCGATCTCTGACAAGGCCCTTGCGTGGCTGCTGCTCATCGCCGGCCTGGTCGGCCTAGCTGCAGCATTCGTGCTGGCGGTAGAGAAGTTCACGCTGCTACGCAACCCGGACTACCTGCCCACCTGCAGCATCAACCCGGTGCTCAGCTGCGGATCGGTGATGTCTGCCGATCAGGCCGAGGCGTTCGGGTTCCCCAACCCACTCATCGGGGTGGCCGCCTTCCCTGTCGTCGCAATGACAGGCGCTGCGCTCCTTGCTGGTGCCGAACTCAAGCGTTGGTATTGGATCGGCCTTCAAGTCGGCGCAACGTTCGGCATGGCCTTCGTGGGATGGCTCATCTTCCAGAGTCTCTACCGGATCGGCGCGTTGTGCCCGTACTGCATGGTGGTGTGGGCCGTGATGGGGGCCGTGTTCTGGTATGTCACTCTCCGAAACGCCGGCGCGGGGATGTTCGGCGCCAGGGTCGGCCGTAGTGCCGTGGTGCGATGGTCTGCACGCTGGCATCTCGTGGTGGTGACCACGGCGGCCGTGCTGGTGCTGACGTTGATCGCACATCGGTTCTGGTACTACTGGTCGACCTTGGCGTAAGCCCGCCGGTCACATTGCAGACGGCGTCGTAAGCCCTGGTTCGCCACCGCCGGATCATCGCCGGACGACGCATCTACTATGAGCGATAGGATTTCATGGGAGACGCTCGCGGATCGAGGACGGACATGCGTGGACTAGGGCAACTTGAGGCCACCGTCATGGGCGTGATGTGGGAGGTCAGAGAGCCTGTCACGGTGCGCGCGGTGGTGGAGAGACTGCAGCAGAGCCGCGAGATTGCGTATACGACGGTGATGACCGTGATGGACAATCTCCATTCGAAGGGCTTCTTGACGCGCGGGCGTGCAGGTCGGGCCTACGTCTACCAGGCTGCGCGACCACGAGAGGAGCACGAGGCGGAGCTGATGGAGGAGGTGCTGGCCGGAAGTGCTGACAGGAGCGCGACGTTGTTGCATTTCGTCGAGAAGATCACGCCTGACGAGCTGGCGCAGCTGAGGGCACTCCTGGCGGACAAGCCGTGACAGCCAGCATCATCTTGCTCAGTCTCGCCTTGGCACTCGGCGGGCTGGGGCCGCGACTGATCGACCGAGTCATGCGACCGGAGTCTGCTCCGATGTCGGGCGTGCTTGCCTGGCAGACGACCTCGGCAGCGGTGCTGCTGTCGTTCGGAATGGGTGCAGCGCTGTTATGCCGCCATATCTGGACGAGTGCATCAGGCCTGGAGCTCCTCGGTCGTTGCGCGGAGCTGCTGACCCATGCACGCACGGCGGAGCCGGTCACTCTCGCTGGGCTGTTGGGGATCACGGTTCTTCTCGTTGGCGCGATGCGAGTGCTCTGGTGCGGCTTCCGGCACGCTCGGAGGATCGGCCGCGACCGCCGTGCGCAGCGACTGAGGCTGGCGATGCTGGCGGTCCCGCACGAGTCTGAACCTGACGTCCGAGTGATCGACCAGGGCCCAGCGACGGTGTTCTGCCTTCCTCACTGGGCTCGTGGTGACGTGTACGTCACCAATGCAGCGCTCGAGGTCTTGTCGCGTGCCGAATTGGCGGCGGTGCTCGAGCATGAGCGCGCTCACCTGCGCGGGCGGCATGCGCTGGTGGTCTCTGCTGCGACGGTGCTAGGGACGGCGTTTCCGTTCGTGCCTCTGTTCCGTGCGGCGGCGAACGCTGTTCCGGGCCTGGTTGAGATGGCAGCGGACGATGCCGCGGTTCGCCATACGGACCGACACGTCGTGGCGGGCGCCCTGCTGTGTCTGGCAGAGGCAGCTACCCCGGCAACGGCATTCGGTGCGGGTGGCAGCACGGTCATCCGCCGGGTGCGTCGCCTGGTCGATCCAGACCCCAGGTCGGGAGGGTTCCGGGTTGTTCTCGTGACGGCCGTGGCGCTGGCCGTACTGCTCGGCCCGATCGCGGTGGGGACGCTTGCTCCGGCTGCTGCATGCCCCTTCGCGATGCCCTGACAAGCGCCAACGGTCTTGGCGCTGGGTTAGTCGCCGTGCTCGGGATAGATCAGAGTCCGGGTGACGAGGTGATTGGGTGCGGCGAGCACTTCCTGCACGATGCGGTCGTGGTGATCGAGCGTGAGTTGCACGTAGGTTGCTTCTGCCGGATATCCGAGGGCGAGCGTGTTGTCGTCGAGGCGGATGACCACCGGAGCGACCCCTGAACCGAACGGCCCTGTGCCGAGGTACTCCCGACCGGTCAACGGAATCGCGGATCGCCCGGCAGCGCCGATGCTCGTGTCGCTGGTGACCTGCTCGTGGACCACCACACGGGGTTCGCGCTCCGTCGCAGCCACAGCCTTCTTGAGCAGGTCGGGAGCAGGTCGAGCCGGCCAGGGGACGAGGAGCGCGGCGGTACCGCCGTCGAACTCCTCGTCGTCGACATAGAGGGTGACGGTGCTGGATCCCGGGCTCCAGTCGATCGGTGTGACGAAGCATCCTTCACCGCACTCGCGAAAGCGCAGTTTCACTGGCGCCTGCCGTGGTGGTGTGACGTTGCCCGACAGCGTGTAGCGATTGCTCCCCGTGTCCGCGGAAGTGGCTGCCGTATCCGGCGTGACGAGCCGGATCACGAGTTGGCCTTGGCTTGCTGTGGCTCCGATTCCGATCCAGCCGGCCCGGGTGCCCAGTGCCACGACCTCACCTGAGGGTGGGGGAGGAAACGGTAGCGGCGCGTCCTCCGGAGTCGGTGGAGCAAGCGCGGTGAGTGCTGAGGAGGCCACGAGCACGCCCGCGAGGGCCCCGATCTCAAGGTGGGCAGCCACCGAAGGCTGCCGGGCACCTCGGCGTAGGAACCAGCGGGCTGCGAGTGCGAGCGCGACGGCCACGAGAACGAGTCCGAGCTTGGCGGCGAGCCAGCGGCCGTACGAGGTATCGGTGAGCATGGGGACGATGTCGCCCAGAGGGACGAGCGGCGCGGCCGCGAGCGTGCCCGCGACCAGCACGGCTACGACGACCCAGAGCGCAGGTCGGGCATAGGTGACGAAGGCATCGCGAGCACCCGGCCCGCCCCGGCGTAGAGCAACCCGGACGGTGTGGACCAGCGCTCCGAGCCACACCGCTGCGGCAAGTAGGTGAAGGCTGAGGAACACCGCACCCCAGCCCGGGAGCTCCGCCTGGGGATGAGCTCGCAGGCCTTCGAGGATCGCGATACCGACCGTCCCTGCGATCAGCACCGTGCGGCGACGGGAGGCCAGCACGACGAGGGCCAGGGCCACCTCGCCTGCGGCGAGCCGTCCCGGGGCGGAGTCGACCAGCACGCCGACCCGGGTGACCCCGCTCGAAAGCGATCCGCCGCCGGCTTGGACGAGCGCCAGGCCGACGGCTCCTAGGAGGGCGAGACCCCCGCCGGTGCGGAGCAGCGGGCGGGGGTCGTCGGGCTCGCTCGTACGCCGCGCCAGGTGCTCTCCGACCAATCCGCCCAGCAGCAGGGCGAGGCCGGCGAACAGCAGCCATCGGAGCACCCCTGTGGGAGTGGCACCTGGTGTTTGTGGCGTCTGTGGACCCAGAGTGAGCCCGGCGCTGGAGCCGACCGCGAACCGGAACTCGGCGGCCATCGAGTCGCCATCACGCGCGGTGACTGCCCAGGCCACCTCGTACTCGCCTGGCTCGAGGCGCGACAGCAACGGCACCGACAGGACTCGGTCGCCGCGGCTGAGCCTCACCGCTCCTACCGGGGCTGCCCCGTCCGGGCCTGTGATGGTGAGCGCGCTGCCTGCGGGGGCGACGGCCTGATCGAAGACCAGCTGGATCTGCCGCGGCGAGGTGGGGACTGCACCGTTGGCGGTGGGTGTGGTGAAGAGGAGGGTCGCGTGCGCCTGCGCTGGTGAGGGGAGGCTCAGCAGCACGATGCAGACGGCGGCCAGTACCACCAGCGATCGGATCACCGTGCGTGGAGGGGTTTGAAGCGGCGAAGCCGGAGGCTGTTGCTGACCACGAACACCGAGGAGCTCGCCATGGCGGCGCCGGCGATGAGTGGGTTGAGCAGACCGAATGCAGCTAGGGGTAGGGCGGCCACGTTGTAGAAGAACGCCCAGAACAGGTTGCCCTTGATGGTGCCCAAGGTCTTGCGGGCCAGCCTGATGGCGTCGACGGCGCCCCGCAGATCACCCTTGACCAGGGTCAGGTCGGCAGCGGCGATGGCGGCGTCGGTGCCGGTGCCCATGGCGAGGCCGAGGTCGGCCTGCGCGAGCGCGGCCGCGTCGTTGACGCCATCGCCGACCATGGCGACGACCTTACCGTCGGCTTGGAGTTTCTTGATGACGTCGACCTTGTCCTCGGGGTGGACTTCGGCGATGACATGCGCGATGTCGACCTGGGCAGCGATGTGCTGTGCGGCCGCCTCGTTGTCGCCGGTGAGGAGGATCGGCGTCAGGCCGAGCCTCTTCAAGTCGACGACGGCGCCCGCGCTGGTGGGCCGGAGCGCGTCCGCGACCACCAGCGCCGCCCGCGCCTGTCCGCTCCAGGCAGCGAGCACGACCGTGTGACCGGCCGCCTCGGCATTGCGCTGTGCAGAAACCAGAGCGTCAGGGATCGCCAGACCCAACGTGGCAAGCCATGTTGCCCGACCGGCGAACACCTCGTTGCCGTCCACGACGCCGCTGACGCCCCGACCCGCATGGTTGTGGAAGTCCGAGACAGGTCGAGGGTCGCTGAGTGTTTCGGCAATGGCGCGGGCAATGGGATGTTCGCTCGCATGCTCGATCGCACCTGCCAACTGCAGGGCCTCTTCCCGGTCCGTCCCCTCGTCGGTGATGACCTCGAGAAGCCGCATCCGGCCCTCGGTGACAGTACCGGTCTTGTCCAGGACGATGGTGTCCACACGTCGGGTGGACTCCAGCACCTCGGGTCCACGGATCAGTAGACCGAGGTGGGCACCACGGCCGGTGCCGACCATCAGCGCAGTCGGGGTGGCCAGGCCCAGTGCACAGGGGCAGGCGATGATGAGGACGGCGACAGCCGCCGTGATCGCTGCGGTGGCAGTGTGACCGAGACCGATCCAGAGCCCGAAGGTGCCGGCCGCGATGACCAGGACGGCGGGTACGAAGACTGCTGACACCCGGTCAGCGAGCCGTTGGGCATGGGCCTTGCCGGTCTGCGCCTGCTCGACGAGGCGGGCGATCTGAGCCAACTTGGTGTCGCTGCCGACCCGAGTTGCTCGTACGACGAGTCGACCCCCTGCGTTGACGGTAGCTCCTGTGACGGTGTCGCCCGGGGCGACTTCGACTGGGACCGCCTCGCCGGTGAGCAGTGACTCGTCCACCGCGGAGGCGCCGTCGACGACCTCGCCGTCGGTGGCGATCTTCTCGCCGGGGCGTACGACGAACTCCGTGCCGATCGTGAGATGGTCGACGGGGATACGCACCTCGACGCCGTCTCGCAAGACTGCGACGTCCTTCGCCCCGAGGTCCAGCAGGGCACGGATCGCCTCGCCGGCGCGGCGTCTCGCTCGCGCCTCGAAGTAGCGGCCGGCGAGGATGAACGCCGTCAGGGCGGCAGCGACCTCGAGGTAGATCTCCGGAGTGCGGCCGAGCTCGCCGGACCGCGGCATCAGGGAGAACTCCATGTGCATGCCCGACTCGCCGGCACCTCCGAAGAACAGCGCGTAGACACTCCACCCCCAAGCGGCCAGCACACCGATCGAGACCAACGTGTCCATCGTGGCCGCACCGTGCCGAGCGTTGACGGCGGCAGCACGGTGGAAGGGCCATGCACCCCACAGGGCGACCGGTGAGGCGAGCGCAAACGCGAGCCACTGCCAGAACTGGAACTGCGCCGGCGGCACCATCGACAGCACCACCACCGGTAGGGACAGCACGGCAGACAGGATCAGCCGATCCCGCAGGGAACGGATGCGCCGCGCCTCGGCCGCCTCTGCCGACGCCTCACCAGATCCGTGCTCTGGTCTCGGGAGTGCGGCGCCGTATCCGGCGGTCGCGACGGTCGCAACCAGCTCGTCGGGCAACACGCTGCCTGGGAACGTGACGTGCGCGGAGGCCGTGGCGAAGTTGACCGTCGCGAGGACGCCGGGCATCTTGTTGAGCTTCCGCTCGATTCGGGTCGCGCAGGATGCGCAGGTCATCCCGGTGATCGTGAGGTCCACGGTGCCGCCTGTGGCGGGCCCTGCGGACAGCGAGGTGTCGGTCATGGCGTCCTTTCTACTATCTGACATAGTAGTAGCACTGTCGCGAACGAACGGAGACCATCCCCATGAACCTTGGCGCCATCCTCCTTGCCGGCCTACTGGCTGGCGGCGTCTCATGTGCCGCCGTCCAAGGTGGCCTTCTGGCCGGTCTGGTGGCGCGCCAGAAGGGTCGCACGACCGGGATTGAGGGCGGGAAGCGACAGCCGGCGATGAAGCAGACGTGGCAGGCACAGCTCGGAGGTGACCTGGCTCCGGTGGGCGGCTTTCTCGCCGGGAAGATCACCTCGCACGCTCTGTTCGGCGCGCTGCTCGGCGCAGTCGGCTCGGCCGTCCAGCTCTCTCCGAATCTCCGCTCGACCGTGCAGATCGTGGCGGGCCTTCTGATCATCGCCTTCGGTCTGGCTCAGCTCGGCGTACCGGGCTTCAGGAGTTTCGCGATCACTCTGCCCGCCTCCTGGGTGAAGCTCGTGCGTGGTCGTGCACACTCGACAAGCGCCCTGGCTCCAGCGATCCTCGGGTTCGCCTCGATCCTGCTGCCGTGTGGCGTGACGCTGTCGATGATGGCGCTGGCCATCACCTCAGGATCCCCTGTACGGGGCGCGCTCACCATGGCTGTGTTCGTTCTCGGCACCGCGCCGTTGTTCACCCTCATCGGATATGTCGCTCACAAGGCGGCGGCTGCCTGGAAGGGCCGGCTCGCGCTCGCCACCGGCATCGTTGTGCTTCTCGCCGGGTTCTACACGCTGAACGGCGGCCTCACCCTGGCCGGTTCGCCGCTGGCCGCGCAGAATCTCAAACAGACCTTCGGTATCGACCAACCAGCGATCGCGGACGCCTCTACGGTGACGATGGCCGACGGCACACAGACTGCGGTCATCACAGTCACCTCGGGCCGGTTCTCGCCAGCAAACCTCGCACTCAAGGCAGGCGTCCCGACCAAGGTGATCTTCCGTTCCCAGGGCGCCTACGGATGCGTACGAGCGCTCGTCGTCCCCGCCCTCAACACTCAAACAGTTCTGCCCGAGAACGGCGACACCCCGTTCGACCTCGGCATCACCAAGGCCGGGCGCATCGACTACTCGTGCTCGATGGGCATGTACTCCGGCACCATCACGATCAGCTAGGACACCATGCAGACCACCTATACCTGGGCCGTGACCGGCATGCACTGCAACAGCTGCAGCATCCTCATCGACGAGGCCGTCGAAGAACTCGATGGCGTGACTTCTTCGACCACTTCGCTCAAGAAGAAGCTCACTACTGTCACGCTCGACCCCACCCGATGCGAACCTGCCCACGTCGCCGAGGCGATCCGCATCGCCGGCTACGACGTCAACCCTGTATCCGTGAGCGCTCAGGCTGCACCCGCACGGCGCGCATGGTTTCGCCGGGCACGGTCGTGAGGTCCTGATGGGCAACCGCTCAAAGAGATGGGCGCAGAAGAGTCTGTGGCCCGTGTATGCGTTCGGGGCGTTCATCGTCATCGGCTTCACGCTCACCGTGCTCGGGGTGCGGACGTGCCTGTGAACGCGCCATCGCACACCCATCTGGCGATGCGGGTGACTCTCGAGGGGCGCGACCGATACCGGTGGATCAGTCTCGGGGCGGCGGGCCTGGCAGTGATCGCTGGAGGCATGGCGGTGTTCGGCTTGCCCCCGATCGATCTCCACGGGCCGTTGCACTGGTACGGGATCATGGACCCGCTGTGCGGCGGCACTCGTGCCGCCCGCTACACCGCGATGGGTCGGTGGGGTGAGGCATGGCGCTACAACCCACTCGGCATCGCCACCGTGCTGGTCGTAAGCCTGCTGCTCCTACGTGGCGCCACCGGCATCATGACCGGCCGTTGGCTCACCGCGCACATCACCTGGACCCGCCGCGCACGCAGGATCGCCATCGCTGCGGCCGTGATCTTGCTGATCCTTCTCGAGATCCGGCAACAGGGTCGGGCCGACCTGCTGATGCAGGGCACCTTCACCTTCATCGACCACCCTGTTCGTTGAACCCTGACCCTGAGGATCGAACCATGCACCGCCTGCCTGTTCTTGTAGCGATCTCCTCCTCCGTGATCCTGCTTCTGGGCGGCTGCGCGTCGGACCAACCGGAACGCTCAGCCGCCACGGGCGACGATCAACAGATCGGCCACATCCACGGGCTCGGCATCGATCCCGCCGACGGCGCCCTGTATGCAGCAGGACACCTCGGGGTCTTCAAGATCGAGAACGGCACACCAACCCGCATCGCCAACCGCTGGCAAGACACCATGGCGTTCACCGTCACCGGTCCGCACACCTTCCTGGGCAGCGGCCACCCGGACCTGAACGAGGACCTGCCGCCCCATCTCGGTCTGATCGAATCCACCGATGCAGCCAAGACCTGGAAACCCCTGTCACTCCAGGGCGAGGCCGACTTCCACGCACTCGAGGTCGTCGGCAACCGGGTGTTCGGCTACGACTCCAACAGCAGCCAGATCCTCGCCACCACCGACCGTACGACGTGGAAGAGCGTGACGGAGGGCGAGTTCATCGACCTCGCCTCATCGTCGGGCAAGACTGATCAGGTCCTCGCCACCACCGGAGCGGGTGAACTCGTCCGGGTGGACCTCGGCGGCCAGACCACGAAAGTCGCCGACGCACCCCGGCTCGTGTGGATCGACGCCACCCCGCGCGGCGTGCTCGTCGGCACCGGACCTGACGGCAAGGTCTACACGGCCGACTCTGCAACCGGCGACTGGATCAACCCAGGATCGGTCACTGGGCAACCCGAAGCCCTCGACGCCACGGACACCGTCTGGCACGTCGCAACCGATACCGGAATCTACGCATCCGAGGATCAGGGGGCGACGTGGTCCAAGATCGTCGAAATCGGACAGTAACTGCGTAAGTGCCCCGGTTGATCCGACAGCGGCGTCACCGCGAACGGGTCCTGTCCGGCAGTTTCTCCAGTACGAGCTGGATCGATCCGATGTTCCAACATGGACTCCAGGATCGACGTTACCCAAAGGTGGCGCCGAAACGGCCTTGGTGCTGTGACGCCGACGGACGCGCGTCGGCGAATTTTGCGTGCCTCCTAGGTCTCAGTTGCTGGTTGGTCCTTCCAAGACAGCGCAACGAGCAGGAGTCCGCCGGTCACGATGAAAACGTCCGCGAGGTTGAAGGTGGGCCACCAGCCGGTGTGCAGGTAATCGGTGACGTGCCCGTCCGGCGTGCGATCGATGAGGTTGGCGAGCGCGCCGCCGAGAATGACGGCGAGCGCGAGGCCCCAGGGCTGGCTTGCTTCTGGCGTGGTGCGCCATAGCAGCACTGCTACCCCTGCCGTGAGAAGGGCGGTTATCCCGACGACGATCCAGGACGGAGCGTCGGCTGCGAAGGAGAATGCGACGCCGGGGTTGAAGGTGAGCCGGAGATCGAGAAGGCCGCCTTCGATCGGAGCAGCAGGTAGGGCGCGTTCGGCCCATGCCTTGATTCCGAGGTCGGCTCCGGCAAGGACGGCGGCCAGGACGAGCAGCCCGATCCGGCGTTTGAGGACGCGGGACCGAGCTGCGACGGTGGTGCTAGGGGCTGTCACTGGCAGTCCTGCGAGCACGAGGACGCCTGGCCGGAGCCGGGCTCGTTGTCGTCGTCTTCGCAGCCATCGTCGCAGACGAGTTCGCCTTCCCAGGCTTCCTTGCCCTCCATGATGGCGAAGGCGGCGATGACAAAGCCGGCTACGGGGTCGATCCAGGTCCAGCCCAACAGCGCGAAGGCCACCAGTCCCGCGAAGGTCGATACGGACAGCCACGCGCACAGCTTCGTTTCGGCGGCGTCGGCGACGACGAGGCGGGAGTTCATCTCCAGACCGGCCTTGCGCTTGGCGTGGGCCAGCCAGGGCATGATGACGATGGAGACGCCGGTCAAGACGATGCCGACCAGGGAGGTGTCGGGTTTCTCGCCGCTGACGAGGTCGCGGATGCCTTCGATGGTGACGTAGGCGGCGAGGGCGAAGAACGTGACGGCGATGAACTTCAGGGCCCTGCGTTCCTTGGCCTCGTCTGGTTCGCCGCCCTTCATCTCCGCGAGCAGCCGCACCAGGACCACCGTCGCGGCAGCGACCTCGATGCTGGAGTCGACCCCAAAGCCGATCAGCGAGACCGCCCCGGCGACCGTGCCGGCCGCGATCGCGATGATGCCCTCGACGACGTTGTAGCCGATCGTGAACTGGGCGTACCTGACAGCGCGGCGGGCAGCCTTGCCGGTCACGTCCGGCGTGGTGGCCGTGGTCGGTGTGCTGCTCATCGGGTGGACTCCTCAGGGCCGATGGAGTTGGATCCGTAGGTGGGGCACAGGTCGACGGCGTCGCCGGTAGCGGCGAGCAACTGCTCTGCGGAGGCGAGCAGGTCGAGCAGCTCCGGCCTAGCGAGCGAGTGCAGGGTGGCGCGGCCTTGTGGCCGGGAGGTGATCAGGCCACAGTCGCGCAGGCAGGCGAGGTGCGCGGAGACTGTGGACTGCGCCAGCCCCACGCAGCTGACTAGGTCCGTGACGCGGGCCTCGCCCTCTGCAAGTCGCCGCAGAATCGCCAGGCGTGCCGGGTCTCCCAGGGAACGGAACAGGGCAACGGCCGCGGTCGGCGCCCCACATGAGGTGGTAGCCGACAGTGCGCTCTCCGTGCTATCAATCGTCATGGAACGATGATAACTGTCGTAGTCGATGTTTATCTAGAAGGGGTCGTGTCATGTTGATGAACCGAATCGAGAAAGCAGCGGTCAACAGTCCCGCCCGCCGGGCCCTGCAACGCTTCTACGAGGTCCCCGCGCTGTTGCGGCTGGCCGGCGGGCCGCTACCAGAGGGCGGCCGCGCCGTGGAGATCGGCTGCGGCTCCGGGTACGGCACACGGATGATCCTCGACCGCTTCCAGGCCGCACAGGTCGATGCACTTGACCTCGATCCCGACATGGTGGCCAAGGCCCAGCACCGCCTAGCGGACCGTCCGGACCGGGTGCGCCTCCAGGTAGCGGACGCCACCGACCTGAAGGCGGCGTTTGATGCCGCGGACGCCACCTATGACGCGGCCTTCGACTTCGCGATCATCCATCACATCCCCGATTGGCGCGCGAGCGTCGCTGAGATCGCACGTGTGCTGAAACCCGGCGGAATGTTCATCTTCGACGAAGTCACCGCCCATGCCCTGGCCCGACCGACCTACCGGCGACTGTTCGACCACCCCGAGCACGACCGATTCACCGCGCAGGATTTCCTCGCCGAGCTACCCCATCACGGCCTGGCTGTGACCGGTGCATTCACCCGCATCCAGGGCGACTATCTGCTCGGCGCCGCCCGCAAGCTCGACTTCGGCAGCGAATGAGCACGATGCCCATCACCGAGGGACGTGATTTCGGCAGGTCAGAGGGCGTGCCGCACCGCACGTCAGGTGGCGGCTTGAAAATCGCCATGTCACGGTGAGCGGGTGTTCGAGGGCGAGGGTGGCCACTGGCGGAGTGGTTTCGACCCTGGGTAGTAGGAGCGCGGCATGCCGCGCTGACTGCATCAGGGGGTGCAACGGTCATGAGGGCGGCGTCCAGGCGGGAAGCGACTCCAGACGCGTTGATACCCCCTGCGCGATCGAGTTCTCTCGAGGTGGCTTCGAGCGGACGAGTGCACCAGGACAGGCTCTGTGACGGTGAGCGAGCCAAGATCCTCACGCCGGAGCAGGACGCACGGGCGGTGCGAGCGCTGGCCGTGTTCAAGGCGAAGCGGGATGCGTTCTTGGCGGGGGTGCCGTTAGAGCAGCTCGACGCGGATGTCTGGGTTGTCGACGTAGATGCGGTGAACGCCGAAGTCGCGTAGCAGTCTCTGCCGTAGAGCGACGGGTGCTGATTCGTCTTCCAAGGCTTGGGCCAGCTCGGCGAACCGCTCGGCAATCTCTCCGGCGAACGGGAGAATCTCGATCTGCGCGCTGTCACCAAGGTCAGCCAGGTCGGCCCGCGCCGCACTGACCGCCTCATCAGTGCGGCGCTTCGTCGACACGAGGTCGTCGTCATCGAGAAGGCCCTTGATCGCCAGTCGTTTGGCGTTCTTCCACTCGGCTTCAGACTCCGCGATGCGGGCCTCTAGGGCGGTCCGCCTTCGGGCGTGTTCGTCTTTGGAGACGCCGCGGCTGACCGTGACCTGGACCGTGGCGCCACCACGTATCGGCTGCGAACCGACACCCTTGATGATGCGGTCGGCCAGCATGCTGTTCACGCGCGTGCAGGTGCCTGGATAGCCTTCCTTGGCCACCATTCCGGGTCGAGTGCCGGGGCAGTAGAACCTGATGCGGATCTTCATGTTCGGTTTGCCCGGATTATCGACTCGGGCGTACATGCGGTGTCCGCAGCGGGCGCAGTAGACGAACCGATCCAGGACGTGCTCGGGAACGACGCGCTTCTTCATGCGGCGTTCGCCGCGTCGAGCCATGCGCTGAGTGTGCACGCGGTCCCAGAGGTCGGGATCCACGAGCGGACCGAGCGGGGAAGCCTTCACGACACGTCCAGGGTCGTCCTCGTCGCGGGCTTCCAGGTAGGCCCTGCCGTTCTCGTCGCGAAGAACCTGCCGCCGGCCCCACACCAGTTCACCCTTGTAGAGAGGGTTGTCGAGGATTCCGTTGATCGTGTTTCCGCCCCACCCGGACCGTCGTGTCTTGGTTGGTACCGCTTCCGTATTCAGCCGTCGGGCGATTTCGTCGGAGGGCACGCCTTCATCGGCCCATGCGAAGATCTGCTTGAGCCAGGGGTATTCGTCCGGGTGCAGTTCGAGTTCGCCTGAACGCACCTTGCGGCCTCCGACGAAGGCCGGCATCCCGCTGGGAAGCTCGACGCCATCGACCACGAGCGGCTTCATACGTACGCCGTACGCGGGGCGCATGGCGATCGTGGAGCCGGCCGCAACCTTGGCGCGAAGATTGCGGCGAGTGCGGCGCCTGACCTTGAGCACCTCGCCCTTCGCGTTCACGGCGCGTAGGTCGGCGTCGTACATCGCGTCCTCGTCGTGCGGATCGATCAGGCCGATGTCCTCTGTCACGAGCGTGATGCCGAGTCGTTTGCACAGGGTGGTGATCTGCTGGCGCTGGCCGATACCTGCGGTGAGTCGCTCGAGCTCGTTGACTACCAGGTAGTGCACATCGCGGTTGGCTTCCAGGTAGTCGAAGAGCTCTTGGAGGCCCGGGCGGTCGGCGAGACTGCGAGAGACACCTTCGTCGGCGAACGAGTGCGTCAAGACGATGTCGTGTTCGGCGGCAACGGCGTCGTTGATCGCGCGCTGCTCAGCCGTCGAACCCTGCTCGTCGGTCGAGTAGCGCGTGTAACCAACTCCGTGCCGCACCTGCGGCCCGGCGTTGTGGCGCCGTGCGTTCACGGATGCATCGTACCGCGATTACGTACAACTAGAACGGATGTCGTCCCACTTCGGCTCGAACGCATAGCCCCCGTCGCCCGGCACGCCCTTGGCAGGCTTCGCGAGCATCGGCAGGATCGGCGGCATCACGGGAAGGTCCACGTGAACACAGTAGGTCAGCCGAGGGTGGGTGTTCCCCAAGTCAGGGTTCGGGGATCCCAGGTTGCGTCGGGCGCGGAGTCGTTGGCGCGGGGTCGGCGGCGCTCGTGGCGGTGAACGTCTCGGTGCTCGGTACGCCTGTGGCCAATTTCCGTAGCCACGCCTTCAGTCATGGCGCCAACCTTCTGGTGCGGTGCCGGCGAGGTCGAAGAGATCTCGGGCACGCGTTCGGCCGGTCTTTCCCGGAGCCGCAGTGGGCGTGAGGGAGGTGGCGAGTCGGTCGGATGCGGCGAGCTAGTCGCTGCGGACGCCGTCGCGAACGGCGTCGGCGATGAGCGAGCTGACGGCGCAGACCTTGACCAGATCGGCGATGGTCCGCTCGACGCCGGGCTCAGTGTGGGCGGGCCTGCGCGGTGGTCACCAGACCCATTGCCGCTCGGCAACGGCGCCCAGATGAGTGAGCGCCGCATCTGCCGTGGCAGCGATTGCACCCATTCGGGGAACAAATGTTGTTCTCTGATGTCTTGGGGTGGCCGTTCGCGACACGACCAGCGCCCTGGGGGATGGGGCGATCAGCGCCAACTGCAATTGGTCCCACCTCGGATCGAACACATACCCTCCGTCGCCTGACACGAGTTTCGCGGATTGGTCGGCAGAATTGGCGGCATCTCGGGAATCCACGTGTTCACAGGTTGCCAGGATTGGGGTAGAGGTTTGCCAATGCAGGTGCCTACCCTTACCGCTAGCATGACGGCAGATCTTGGCGGCTCGGGGAGGCAGTGTTGGCGGACATCAGGCTCAATTTGGACGATCTTCAGAAACTTTGGAGTGACCTGTCAAGGGTTTGCGACCAGTTTGGGCAGACCGACGGAGTCGGCGTGGACCTGATTGATGCCGTCGGGCACGACGGTCTAGCCGATCGCTTGGAGGACTTCGGAAGTTCTTGGGACGAGCGTCGAGAAGACATGGTCGATGATCTCGACACGGTCTGGCGTGGTGTCAGGTTGGTTGAGCAGGGGTTCCGAGAGTTGGACGCGGAACTCGGCGATAGTCTCGAAGGGGCGGTCTCCTGATGACGGGGGGACCCGGAGCTTATCTCTACGAGTTGACTCCGATTCCTGGCGATCCGGGGACAGTGCGTAGCGGGGCTCAGCGTCTACTGGGCACCGCTGAGTCGATCCGAAGCTCTGCCAGCACGATGGAACGTTTGGTCAACGGTGAGGGTGGCGAGAGCAAAGGGCTCAAGAAGGCCATCGATCGGGCCGAGGAGGTGCTACCGCGGCTTGAGCAGGCGGCTGAGCGCTACCAGGTCGCAGGTGAGGCGCTGCTGGAGTTTGCTCGCGATCAGGACGGGGCTATCGAAGCGGCCGATCGCGCGATTTTAGAGTACGAGCAGGCGCGAGAGGATGCGGCTACGGCAGCGAATGAAGATGTTCCTGAGGACGGTGCAGACGCCCACGAGTCGAGGATGGATGAGCTTCGGGGCAATGTCGCTGCCGCCGAGGCCGCCTACAACGCCGCACGCGATGATTGGAACCGCGCCGCTGAACATGCTGACAGTCTGATCGAGGACGTCGTCGAGGACTCACCGCTCAACGATGGCATGTTCGATGACATCAAGGGACTCGGCGAAGACATTCTCGATGCGCTCGCCCCGGTGGCGGATCTTCTAGCGGAGATCGCGAAGTCGTTGTCCGCGTTGGAAAACGTGCTGATCGATCTGGTGAATCCTTGGGGCGACGAGAATCCCAGCGCCGCGTCTGACGCTGCTCGGCGCGAGGCTGTGGAGAAGTTCAGAGACCCAGGCCCAGCGGGGCAGGCTTACCGGAAGCATGTCGATGAGATGTTCGACCTAGCGGACGCCTCATACAATGATTCGGGCGCCCCCAAGCCGTGGCACCGGTTGACTGGGGCCGAGTTAGCGGCATACGGGATCGACATGGCCACGGACAAGAACTTCCAGGCATCAGTCTTTCGTAATCCCGAGACGGGCGAGGTCGCGGTCGCCTATCGCGGTAGCGAAATGAACGCCGGCGACTGGAGCCAGAATCTCCAGAACGCCGGCGACCTTTCGTCAGCGCAGCACGAGCAAGCGATCGATCTGGCGACCCAGGTTACCGACACCTTCGGCATAGATAACGTCGAGTTCACCGGACACTCCCTTGGTGGCAGCCTGGCCGCGACCGCGAGCGTTGCGACCGGTTGTAACGCGACCACGTTCAACGCCGAGGGCATCGGCGCAGGAAACTACGCCGCGGCCGCCGATGCATACGGCGATCGTGCGAGCGCTGACAACGTGACGAACTTCCGGACCAGTAACGACCCTCTCACCATCGGCCAGGAGGGCATCGACGTAGTTCCGCCTGCCGGAGTGCAGGTGACGATCCCGACGGAGACGCCTGGTATCGCTGCGGGGCACGGTAGGGGGCCTTCCCATGGCACGGCAGCAACTAGAAGGACGGATGAGAATGTTGGCAATGGGAGAGCCGCCGCAGCTCGACTTCGTGCTCGAGGGGGTGTGGATGCAATGCCAAGCCGGAGACGCCCAGCGTGTGGGCAGACTTCTAGACGTACTTCGAGGTTCGGGTCCTGCCGGTGAGCTTCATGCGGCGCGGTTTCGTGATGACCTCGACCGCTGGCGCGCGGCCGGGGGTCACCAGATCTTCCTACGCCAAGATCAGCCCGAACTACTGACGCTGACGTGGCCGCGGTCTCTGCCGTCTCCGGCGATCTTCGCTGGCAAGGACGCAGCGATTGAGTCGTTGCGGGCGGAGGCGGGCGGTGAGGCGACCGAGCTGAGGAGCGATCACGGATTCTGGATAGTTCGCGCCGAGCGCAGCGGCGATGTCTCGCTGTCGTCGACCTATTGGATCGCTCATCCGACCAGCGCTCGCACGCTCGTCCTGGACGCCACGATCTTCCCGAACGCCCGCGACCGCATGTCGACCTACGACTCGTTGGCTGCAACGATGTCATGGAAGGACGCTGATCCGTTCTCGGGCCAGTAAGTGGTTGATTCACGGAGCGACCGACGCGCCCATATGCCGATCTCGCACGGGCGCTATGCGCTGTCGGCACATCCGCTCACGGTACTGAACGCCTCGGTGGTTGTGATCGACTTCACCCAGTCGTCCCAATCCGGGTCTTTTTGCGCCGCGTCGGTGAGGGTGAAGGTTGTTTTGGCGAACTTGTCGATGGGAGCGACGTGGTCAGTCTCTGAATTGAGTGCGAAGGTGGTGGGGGTCTCCACGCCGGGGAGGCGAGAGTCTTCATCCATATGGTTCTCATCAAAGAACTGATTGGTGGTGATGACCATGATCTGGTTGAAGCCGAACTTCTGCATATCGTCGGGGAGGTCGATGACCTTGGCTCGCACGAACTCGATCTTCCGCATCCCATTGATCTTGGGGTCTGGATTCACTGTCTCCATGACCGTGTTGACGACTGCCTCATCGGCATCTTTGCATCCGTCGGTGGCTTTGTTGATCGGGTTGCAGGCCATCAATGGGAGCAGGAGGAGGCCGCATGTCAGTCTGAGGAGTCGCTGCATGCACGAGATGCTATCGGCCCTTGATGTGCGTCAAGACGGATGTGCGTCGTTGCCACGCCGTACAGCCCAAGGGGCCAACCCGGCGAGGAGGAACGAAGCGGCCCGCACGTAGGAGCGGATCCCCATGCCGGTGGTCCGGCCGCGGTGGGCCGGCCTCGTCCAACCAAACCGCCATGCCAACAACCGGCCTAGCCGAGACGATTGCGACGATGCGGCGGCCGGCGCCGGTTCGGGCGAGGTCCTCGGCGAGGTCAGGACGTACGCCTCGCGGGCCTTCACTGCCTCGTCCGTTGCCTGTCCCGATCCGAGCGGAAGTCACTCGGTCGGCAGCAGCACCGTGGAGAGCATCACGCGCTGCTTGTCGTCGACCTGCTCGAGGTGGGGAGAGATCAGGGCGTTGAAACCCTCCTGGATCCGCGCCAGGTCGTCCTCGTCGACGTAGAGGGGGCCCGAGCCGAACCCGAGGTGGCTGCGGGCCACCTCGCCCAGGCCGAGCGAGTCCTCGAAGGTGCGGAGGAGCTCGCCGACGAAGGCGAGGAAGGCGGCCCGCACCTGCTCGTCCGACAGCGTCGACAGCTCGGCCTGGTCGACGTGGGCCATCCGCTCGCCCAGCGTGTAGGTGCGCTCGACGGCGCCTCGTACGCGCCGCTCCGATGCCACGGCGAGCACCTCCGCCTTCACGAGCACCGAGATGTGTCGATACAGCGTTGCCTGCGGGACGTCGGGGAGCAGCGTCTGCAGCTCGGCCGTCGTCTGGTCGCGGCTGCCCACCGCGTGCAGGATCCGCAGCCGCACGGGATGCGCGACGACTGTGGAGATATCGCCTTGCGGAGCCATTCACCCTCCATTATTCTCATTCTGAGAATGTTATCGATCTGAACATAGTCTAGGAGGCGCGATGACCACCCTCAACTTCGACGGCCGGCGGCTGACGGTCACCTTTCCCAGCTGGGAGCTGCTGATGGCAGGCCGCTCGAGCCACACCGTCGACATCGACGGGATCGACTACGTCGAGGCCCTGCCCGGGTGGAGCTCGGAGATCCTGGGCATCCGCTCGGGCCTGGTCGTCTCCGGCTATCGCAAGCTCGGCACCTTCCGGCACCCGGACGGCACCCGCCGACTGGTCTCGATGTCGCGCGGGCTGCCGCTGCTGCGGGTGCGGATGCGCGACCGGGATGCCGGTGCCGGGTTCGACGAGCTGCTCATCAGCGACCGCGACGCTGCCGAGATCGCCGCCGACCTCGGCGCTCAGGCATGGGCATGAGCGCCTCGGCGAGCGCGACGGCCTCGGACGTCGAACGGCTGCAGGGTCCGCTGCTGCGGGCCCAGGGCCTGGTCAAGGGCTTCGGCGCGGTGCCGGCGCTGAACCGGATCGACCTGGAGGCGCGTCCGGGGAGGGTGACCGGGTTCATCGGGCCCAACGGTGCGGGCAAGAGCACCACCCTGCGCATCCTCACCGGGCTGATCCGTGCCGACGGCGGCACCGCGACCATCGACGGGATGCCGTACGCCGCGCTGGAGTGCCCACCGCGGGTGCTGGGTGTCGTCGGTGACCTGGCCGGCGCCCATCCGGGGATGACGGCCAGGGGACACCTGCAGACGCAGGCGGCCATGATCCGCGCCTCGGACGACCGCGTCGAGCAGGTGCTCGACGAGACCGGCCTGCGCTCGGCGGCACGTCGCCGCGTACGCGGATTCTCGACCGGGATGCGGCAGCGGCTGGCGCTGGCCACGGCCCTGCTGGGCGAGCCCGCCGGGCTGATCCTCGACGAGCCGACCAACGGGCTCGACCCCTCCGGCACGATCTGGCTCCGCCGGAGGCTGCGCGCCTTCGCCGACGCCGGTGGCACGGTGCTGGTCGCCAGCCATGTGCTCACCGATCTGCAGCAGATGATCGATGACGTGGTGATCATCGAGGGCGGTCGTTCGCTGTGGTCGGGGTCGCTGAGCGACTTCACCGACAACCACGCCTCCCTGGAGGAGGCCTATCTGAGCATGATCGAGAAGGAGATGGCATGAGGCAGCTCACTGGTGCGATCCGGGGCGAGCTCGTGCGCCTGACACGCACGCGACTGATCTGGTGGACGCTGATCGCGGCGGCGCTGTGCGGAGGCGGCCTCGTCGGGCTCGTCAGCCTGACCGGCCCCGAGAACGCCACCCCGCCGATGCCCGGTCTCGACACGGTCGAAGGTGTCTCGGGCGTGCTGAGCCTGCTCAGTGTCACCCTGTTCGTGCCGGCGCTGATCGGCACGGCCGCGATCAGCGGCGAGTATCGGCACCGCACCGTCGCGACCACCTTCCTTGCGATCCCGCGGCGCGGGCAGGTGCTGATCGCCAAGCTGGTCGCCTACAGCGCCCTCGGTCTGGGCTACGGCCTCGCCTTTGCCCTGACCGCGGTCGCCGGCCTCTACGCGGGCTCGGCGTTGCACGGAGGTGGCCTGGGGCTCGGCGTCGCCGACGTGGTGGGCACCGTGTCGCGATACGGGGCCGCTGCTGCCATCTACATGCTGCTGGGTGTCGGCATCGGCGCGATCGCGCGCAACCAGTTCCTCGCGATCGGCCTCACCCTGGGCTACTTCTATCTCGTGGAGAACCTGATCATGATCGTGCCGGGCGTGAACATGGCCTATCCCTTCCTGCCCGGCGGAGCCGCCTCCGCCCTCACCGGCTCCACCGCGTTGCTGGAGATGATCGCCGCCGAGACGGGGCAGAGCGGCCCCGCGATCCAGGCGCCGCTGATCGGAGCACTGGTTCTCCTCGGCTACGCGCTGATGTCCTCGGCCCTGGCCGCCGCCGTCTCCCTGCGCCGCGACGTCACCTGATGTCAGTGCGGTAGCCACGGCCTCTGCCGTCTACAGTTGTGCCGTGCGTTTCGGCGTACGTTCCCCAGTTGGTCTGCCGGCAGGGCCCGCCTGACTTTGAATCAGGATCAGCGACGTAGGTTCGACTCCTACCTGGGGAGCAGAGAGCACCGAAGAGACCGGCGCCGGATGTGAGCCGTGGGGCAGGGAAGCTGGTCGCGGTGCTAGGGGCGAGATGCCAAGGTGTCGGCGAGAGCGTCGAGCATGCCGGGAACGATGGAGAAGTACGCCCATCGGCCGCGCTGCTCGCGGGTGACCAGTCCGGCCTCGACCAGCAGCTTCATGTGGTGGGACACGGTTGGTTGTGACAGACCGATCGGCTCGGTGAGGTCGCAGATGCACGCCTCCTGGTCCTCGCCGGCCGCGATGATCGAGAGCAGCTTGACCCGGTTCGGGTCGCCGAGCGCCTTGAACATCCGCGCCAGTGCCTCGGCCTGGTTGTCATCGAGGATGCCCGCGGTCACGGGTGAGCAGCACGCGACGGCGGCGGACGGAAGCGCGGGAAGGGTGGTCATGACGGCTATTGTACCGAATTATATTGACGAACGTCGATACGTCATCTAGGGTCGCCAACATATCGACGTTCGTGAATCTGAGGAGCATCATGACCGACCTTCCTGTTGCTGTCATCGGCGCTGGGCCCCAGGGGCTCGCGGCCGCGGCCCATCTCTTGGAGCGTGGGCTCACCCCGCTTGTGTTCGAGCAGGGGAGCGAGCCTGCTGCGGCGGTTGCCGAGTGGGGCCACGTGCGTCTCTTCTCGGCTTGGCCCGAGCTGGTCGACAAGGCAGCCGTCCGGCGTTTGGAGCCCGCCGGCTGGTCTGCGCCGGAGAAGGGCTATCCCACCGGCGCTCAGTGGCGCGAGCGCTACCTCGCCCCGCTGGCCGACGCTCTTGTCGACCACATCCACTACGGCTCTGTGGTTACCGGCGTCTCGCGCAAGGGCCGTGACCGGCTGGTCGACGCGGACCGCGCCGAGCAGCCGTTCGTCCTCCATGTGACCAGCGCCGATGGTGCCGAGGAACGCGTCCAGGTGCGCGCCGTCATCGACGCGTCCGGCACCTGGCGCCGGCCCAACCCTGCCGGGGCCGATGGCCTCCCCGCTCTCGGCGAGCGCGCCGCCCATGCCGCGGGCGCGCTCGGCTATGCCGTCCCGGACCGTGCCCACCCCGAGGCGTACGCCGCCCGGCACACGGTCGTGATCGGAGCCGGTGACTCGGCCTTCAACGCCGTCAACGAGCTCACCGCGATTGCCAAGGACCACCCGGGAACCAGGATCACCTGGGCGATCCGCCGGGCGGTCTCGACCAACACCTTCGGTGGTGGTGACGCCGACGAGCTCCCGGAGCGGGGCGCTCTCGGCGTACGCGCGAAGAAGGCCGTCCAGGACGGCACGGTCGAGCTGGTGACCGGGTTCCGCACGGAGCGGGTCGACGGCGCGAGCGTGATCTCCGAGGACGGCCGCGTCGTCGAGGCCGACCAGGTCGTTGTCCTGACCGGCTACCGCCCGGATCTCGGCTTCCTGAGCGAGATGCGGCTCGACCTGGACCCGACGCTCGAGGCGCCGCGCAACATCGCGGTCCAGATCGACCCCAACCTCCACTCCTGCGGCTCGGTCAGCGCGACCGGCGCCAAGGACCTCGCCCAGCCCGAGCCCGACCTCTACCTGGTCGGGATGAAGTCCTACGGACGGGCGCCGACGTTCCTGGCGATGACCGGCTACGAGCAGGTACGCAGCGTGGTTGCCGAGCTCGCCGGTGACCACGACGCCGCCGCCCGGGTCGAGCTAGAGCTCCCCGACACCGGAGTGTGTGGCGGCGCCGGAGTGTTCGACGACCCGGACAGTGCACAGGGTGGCGGTGGCTGCTGCGGCCCGTCGGCCCCGAGCGGGGAACTGTTCACGATCAGCCGGGCGCCGATCACTCTCTCGTGACCGAGCGATCCGGTGTAACGCCGAGATCGAGCAGCAGGGCGAGCACCCGCTGCTCGATCTCGTCGCGGATGCCGCGCACGTGCTCGATGCCGCCGCCCTTCGGGTCCGTGACCTTCCAGTCCTCGTAGCGCTTGCCGGGGTAGAACGGGCAGGCGTCACCGCACCCCATCGTGATGACGGCATCGGCGCTGCGAACGACCTCATCGGTCCACGGCTTGGGGAACTCTCCAGAGATATCGATCCCGAGCTCGGCCATGGCCTCGACCGCAACCGGGTTGATCCCTGCGGCTGGTGCTGAACCACCGGACCAGCCGATCGCCTGGCCGCCGGCGTAGTGCTGGAAGAAGCCGAGCGCCATCTGGGAGCGGCCGGCGTTCTCGACGCACAGGAACAGCACGCCCGGCTTGCCGTCCTCGGCGAGGTGCGCGGTGGCGCTCTCCAGGGCCAGCTTCTGGTCGGGGGTGAGGCTGTCGTCCATGGGGTGAACTCGTTCCGTGTGGGGGTGTTGTGTGTCAGGAGAAGCGGGAAGCAAGCGTCTTGACGCGGTGCTCGAGCTCGACGTACACAGCGTCAAAAGCCTCAGGCCCCTTGGTCACCGGGTCCGGGATCGACCAGTGCAGCTCACCAGGCCCCTTCGGCGTTTCGTGAGCACGGTCACACACCGTGACGACCAGATCCTCGGGATCCAGCACGTCATCGACATGGCGGGGCTCGACGATGGGGACGTCCAGATCGTGACGAGCGGCGGCATCGAGCGTTCCAGGGTTGATCTGCGCAGCAGGATGAGTGCCGGCGGACGCGGCCGGGACCGAGCTGACCTGACGCCACAGTGCCGCAGCCAGATGAGAACGTGCCGAGTTGCCCGTGCACACGAACAGGACACGCCTGGGCACCACCATGGGGGAGGCGGTGCCCAGGCTCTCGAGCGTGTCCTGCTCGAGGTGCAGGTACGTGCGTCTCCCGTCGCCCTCGGAATGGTGACGGGACACGACGCCTGCGTTCACCAGCGCCTGGACGTGGTGAGCAAACAAGTTCGACGGGACATTCAGCATCGCGCCGAGCTCTGTGGGGGAGGCATCAGTTATCTGGAGGCTGTCAACGATGCGGAGCCGCACCGGATCGCCGAGCGACGCATGCACGTTGGCTCGTCGCTGCAACTCTGACTTTATCTCAGCATCCATTGACTCAATATTGACTGATCAATCTTGGGTCGTCAAGAATGCGACCCGTGAACTTGTCCCTCCCGCGCCGCCTGCTCGCCGAGCTCCTCGGCACGGCCCTCCTTGTCACCGTGGTCGTCGGATCCGGCATCGCCGCACAACAGCTCTCGCCCGCCGACACCGGCCTGCAGCTCCTGGAGAACTCGCTGGCGACCGTCTTCGGGTTGGCCGCTCTGATCCTGATGCTCGGCCCGGTCTCAGGCGCGCACTTCAACCCGGTGGTCTCGCTCGCCGATTGGTTCCTCGGCCGCCGCGCGGGCAAAGGGCTCTCGTTACCCGAGGTCGGCGCCTACTCGATCGCGCAGATTCTTGGAGCGATCGGCGGTGCGGCGCTGGCCAACGTGATGTTCGAGGTCGAGCAGGCGATCTCGACCAAGGACCGCGCCACCGGCGGTCACTTCGTGGCCGAGATCGTGGCCACGGCCGGCCTGGTCGCTCTGATCTTCGCGCTCGTACGCAGCGACCGCGGCGCGCTGGCCGCCCCTGCCGTGGGCGGCTACATCGGTGCTGCCTACTGGTTCACCAGCTCCACCTCGTTCGCCAATCCGGCGGTCACGATCGGCCGAGTCTTCTCTGACACCTTCGCTGGCATCGCGCCCGGTTCAGTGGCGCCGTTCGTCCTTGCTCAGGTCGTGGGACTCGTCGTCGGTGTACTGCTGATCCTGGCTCTCTACCCCGACGCCGGCGACCGTGCTGATGACGTCGTGATCCCGCACTCGTAGGGACGCATCAATGGTCCGGAAGGGGGATTGCGCGTCGCTCTCTTGGCCCGGTTGATGGCACACGGACGACACACCAACCCATGCGATTTCCGCGTCACTCAGTGACACACGTTCACGCTCAGGTGTAGGTGGGAACGTGCCTTTGAGCGAGGATCAGCGACGTAGGTTCGACTCCTACCTGGGGAGCAGAGACGGTCAGATGACCTCAGCTCGGCGGCGGCTCTTCATGGCGGCGTACGAACCACGGGGCCAGGCCGACGAGCAGCAGCGAAGCTGCCCACAGATAGAAGCCGATCCCCAGGCCGCTGATCTCGCCGCGGTTGTTGCCGCTCTCGTCGAGTGGAACGTCCATCCCGATCAGCGTCGCCGCGGCTGTGATGGCGGCCAGGCCGACGACCAGCGGCAGCACCCGCAGCACCCATGACCTGTGCGGTAGGAGCACGCCGACCAGGGCGACCAGTGCTGTCAGGAGCTGTCCTGCCCAGGCGGTCAGCGCCCACGCGCCGTACAGGGCGCCGAAAGCAGCACACATCAACCCGGGGATCGCGTCACCGTCGGTGACCGGATAGGCCGGGAGGAACAGGGCGACCAACCATGCGACGGCTGCCACCAGGGCCACGATCAACGCACGCCGGCGGTCGACGCGCGGCTCCCGCGCCGTGCTGGACCGGCGAGGGTCCTTCCCAGAGCGTTCGGGATCGGGGGAGTGGCCCGGCGGCATGTCGCTCATGTCGCCCATCATGCAGCAGATACGGCGATGACCTGCCTTGTGTGTGCCTCAGCGGGCGGAGTCGTGACGTCCGTCCGGACACCCCGCCGACAACACTGTTGGCTGCACGTTGTTCACTTTCGTGTAAGGTCACCGGGCTTCCTGTGTGCGTCCGCGTGTCGCGCTGGTGATTCCGAGGATGCCTGGGGAGACATGGATACTGGCCTGTGACAGGGCCGTGGGGGAGCAGGGTGTAAAGTCGCCCAAACTAATCGACAAACACTTGGAGGAACGTGGGCATGGGACCGATCATCGGTTACGTACCTGGCGTGTTCGATCTCTTCCACGTCGGCCACCTCAACATGCTTCGCCAGGCGCGGGAGCGCTGCGACACGTTGATCGCGGGCGTGGTCTCCGACGAGGTCTGCGAGGCGTCCAAGGGGATCATTCCGACGGTGCCCCTCGTCGAGAGGCTGGAGATCGTGGAGGCGATCGGGATCGTGGACGCGGTCTATGCCGAGCGCACCACCGACAAGGTCGACTCCTGGCGCGAGGTCGGGTTCACCCACCTCTTCAAGGGCGATGACTGGAAGGGCACCGAGAAGGGCGACGCGCTCGAGAAGAAGATGGCGTCGGTCGGTGTCGAGCTCATCTACTTCCCCTACACCCTCCAGACCAGCAGCACCGCTCTGCGGAAGGCCATCTCGCGAGAGGGTGCCCAGGTCTCGTGACGTCCAGCTCCCCCGCACCGGGCGGACAGTTCGAGGTCTCCGACGACGGGGTTCTCGTGCGCGACTCCTCGACGCCGGTGCTGGTCCTCTCCGTCGACGGGCAGTACGTCTGGTCCCTGACCCCCGAGCGCGACGGCGAGGCGGTCGGCGACGGCACCCTGGTGCGGTGGCCCGGGGTGCTCACCCGGTTCCTCGACGGCTCCGCCACCGTGACGATCGCCGACTACGAGGGCGAGGCGCTCTTCGAGGAGAAGGTCACGCTCGGCACCGGTGAGGGCGCGATCTCCATCGTCGACAAGGAGGGCCACCCGCTCAGCGTCGACAAGGTCGGCCACCTGACCCGCTCGTTCGAGGCCACCGACGAAAGCATCCGCGCGGAGATCCTCGAGGGCACCCAGCGTGTGCTCGCCGACCTGCGCGACGTGGTCGGCGTCGAGGCCTACCTCAACTACGGCGCGCTCCTCGGCGCGATCCGCGAGGGTCGGATGCTCGGCCACGACTCCGACACCGACGTCTGCTACCTCTCCAAGCACACCGTGCCGGCCGATATCATCACCGAGTCGTACGCCATCGAGCGCACCATGCGCGGACGCGGCTGGAGCCTGCTGCGGATGTCCGGCGGCGACATCAAGGTGCTCCTCGAGGTCTCCGACGGCCGCAAGGTGCACATCGACATCTTCGTCGCGTTCTACGTGCCCGACGCCGACGGCGAGCCGGTCTTCTACCAGCTCGGCAACCGCTCCGGCCGGCTGCGCCGCGAGGCGATCGTGCCGGTCTCGACGATCAACCTGCACGGCTACGACTTCCCGGCTCCCGCCGAGCCCGAAGAGATGCTGGCCTTCATCTACGGGCCGCAGTGGCGCACCCCCGACCCGTCGTTCAAGTACGCGGATCCGCCGGCCGGCGTACGCCGTCTGGACGGGTGGCTGCGTGGCTTCCGCACCGACATGGGCTTCTGGACCGAGTTCCACAACACCCACGCGGGCGAGATCGAGGGCAAGGAGTCGCCCTTCGGCACGTGGGTGCTCGAGCAGCTGCCCGACGACGCCAAGGTCGTCGACATCGGTGCCGGCGCGAACAGTCGCGACGCGCGCTACTTCGCACGTAACGGGCACCAGGTGCACGCCGTCGACTTCTCCCGCGCGGCCGTGGCGGCCATCCGTCGCCGGGCCAACCGCAGCAAGCTCTCGCTCACCGTCGACCAGCTGATCCTCGGCGAGCTGCGCTCGACGCTCGCGCTCGGCGCGCGGCTGGCCCGCGACCCGCACCACCTCTTCGCCCGCGACCTGATCGGCTGTCTCGACGGCGCCGCGCGCAGCCAGCTGTGGACCTTGTCGAAGATGGCGCTGCGGCCCGGCGGCGGCAAGCTCTACCTCGAGTTCGCAGCTACCGGCGACGACGAGTCCCTGCCGACTCCCGAGCCCGAAGGCCTCGTACGCCGCGTCGACCCCGACCTGGTCCGAGCCGAGATCGAGGCGGCCGGCGGTGTGATCGAGCATCTCGAGATCGTCGACGGCGCCGACATGCTCGGCACGCCGATGCCTCGCGTCGCCCGTCTGCGTGCCTCCTGGCCCGCACCCCAAGACTCAGCGCAGCCTGCTGCGGAAGGAAACTGACATGTCCGACGATTCCGGCATCAAGAACATCGCCCGCGGCGCCCGTGACGCGGCCCGTACGCGCGCCTCGCTGGTGCGCCGCATCGAGGCGCTCGAGGCCGAGGTGCAGGAGCAGCGCCAGCTCAACCGTCGTGTCGCCGAGCTGACTGACGTCGTCGCCGAGCTGCTGATCCCGCTGCAGGACGCCGACAAGGAGAAGGCGGAGAAGGTCCTGGCGGAGTACCGCGACCGGATCTGACTCGACCGGACGCCATTCACTCTGGCGCGATTCACTCCAGCGCGTCGACGGCCCGCCTGAGATCGTCGAGCCGCTGACCTAGCCGGCGACGGGCGTCACCGCCGGGCCCCATGTCGGCGCCGGAGTCCAGGTCGGCGACGGCCTCCTCCACACTCGCGACGCGGGCGCGGAGGTCGGTGACGACGTCGACGTCGGCCCGGCCGAGCGCACCGCGACGCTCGTCCAGCGATCGGCGCAGCAGGTCGGCCTGGGCGCTCAGCTTGCGGCTGGCGTGCCACAGGTCGACGAAGACCTGCACCTTCGCACGCAGGAGCCAGGGGTCGAACGGCTTGGCGAGGAAGTCGGCCGCGCCGGTCGTGTAGCCGCGGTACGCGAGGTGGGTGTCGAAGTCGTTGGCGGTCAAGAAGATGATCGGCACGTTCTTCGTGCGCTCGCGCGCCTTGATCCGCGTGGCCGTCTCGAAGCCGTCCATCCCCGGCATCTGCGCGTCGAGCAGGATCAGCGCGAAGTCGTCATGGAGGAGCGCACGCAAGGCGTCCTCCCCGGAACCGGCCCGGACCAGGGTCTGGTCGAGCGAGCCGAGGATCGCCTCGAGCGCGACGAGGTTGGCCGGCCGATCATCGACCAGCAGGATCTTCGCCCGTCCACTCATGCCGTCGCCTCCGTCGGAAAGTGGCAAGGGTGCGGAGGAGGCGGCCTGAGGCTGCTGGTCGCTCGCTGGCGCTCGCTCATGCCAACCACACCCGGAACAGCGAGAGCAGGTCGGCGACGTCGACCGGTTTGGTGATGTATTCGGAGGCGCCTGCGGCGATGCTGTCCTCGCGGTCGCCGGTCATCGCCTTCGCGGTCAGCGCGATCATCGGCAGGCTCTTGAACTGCGGGATGTCGCGGATGAGCCGCATCGCGGTCAGGCCATCCATGCCGGGCATCATGATGTCCATCAGCACCAGGTCGACGCCCGGCTCGCGCTCGAGCGCCTCGATCCCGGCCTCGCCCGACTCGGCGTAGAGCACGTCGATGCCGTGCTGCTCGAGCGCGCTGGTGAGCGCGAAGACGTTGCGCACGTCGTCGTCGACGATCAAGATCCTGCGCCCCGCGAACTGGCCGGTCGAGTCGGCAGCGTCGGTGGCGTACGTCTGGGGGCGCTGCGTCGTGGTGTGACCGAGCAGCACGCTGACCTCGTCGATCGCCTCCTCGACGGTCGCCGGCATCTGGAGGGTCATCGCCTGCGCATACCGGTCGAGCCGGTTCTGCTGCGCCTTGGTCACCTCGCCGACCCTACTCATCACGACCGGGATCTCCTTCGTACGTCGGCGGGCACGCATCCAGCGGAGCACCTCGAAGCCGCCCTCGGTCGGCGCGAGGTCGAGCACGACACAGTCGACCTCCCGCTCGGCGAGGACCGCCTGTGCGTCGTCGGCGGAGGACGCGAAGACGGTCTCGACCTCGTCGACCGGGCCGAACAGCGCCTCGACCACGGCGCTGGTGGTGCCGGTGCCGGCCTCACCGTCGCCGCTGATCACCAGCAGCGTGTGGTCGGTCACCGCAGCAGGGTCGTCCGTCTGCTCCACGGCAGGCAGCGCCACGGTCGCCGCCTCGGTGGCCTCCGCGCTGATCCGCGGCACGTAGAGGGTGAACGAGCTGCCGTGGCCGGGCTGGCTCTCGACCTGGATCTCGCCGCCGATGAGATGGGCGACCTCCCGGCTGATCGAGAGCCCGAGGCCGGTGCCGCCGAACTTGCGACTGATCGTGCCGTCGGCCTGCTGGAAGGCCTCGAAGATCACCCGCAGCTTCTCGGGCGGGATGCCGATGCCGGTGTCTGCCACCGTGAACGCGAGCACGGCGTCGGCGGCCTGCAGGCTCGGCGTCGAGAAGCGCTCGCCGGAAGCGTCGCGGATCAGCAGCCGGACGCCGCCGCGGTCGGTGAACTTCACCGCGTTGGAGAGCAGGTTGCGCAGCACCTGCTGGAGCCGGTGCTGGTCCGAGCGCAGCGCCCGAGGCACGTCGGGGCCGACGTCGACCACGAAGGCGAGATCCTTCTCGGCGGTCAGCGGCCGGAAGGTCGCCTCGACGTACTCCACCACCGAGGTGACCGCGACGTCGGAGACATGCACGTCCATCTTCCCGGCCTCGACCTTGGAGAGGTCGAGGATGTCGTTGATCAGCTGGAGGAGGTCGGTGCCGGCGCCGTGGATGGTGCGGGAGTATTCGACCTGGCGGGCGTTGAGGTTGCCGTCGACGTTGTCGGAGAGGAGCCGGGCCAGGATGAGCAGCGAGTTGAGCGGCGTACGCAGCTCGTGCGACATGTTGGCCAGGAACTCCGACTTGTAGCGTGAGGAGAGGGCCAGCTGCTCGGCTCGTTCCTCCAGCCCTCGTCGTGCGTCCTCGATCTCGATGTTCTTGATCTCGATCGCCTGGTTCTGGTCCACGAGCTGGCGCGCCTTCTCCTCGAGCGCGGCGTTGGTCTGCTGCAGCTCGACCTGCTGGCGCTCGCCCTCGTCCTGCTTGTCCTGCAGCTCGGCGGCGAGCCGCTGCGACTCGACCAGCAGCTCCTCGGTGCGCGAGCTGGCCATGATGGCGTTGAGCGAGACGCCGATCGACTCCGCGAGCTGCTCGAGGAACTGCATGTGGACGGCGCTGAACGGCCGGAAGGAGGCGAGCTCGACGACGCCGATCACTTTCTCCTCGAAGACCACCGGGAGCACCACGATCGAGGCCGGTGCCGCCGACCCGTGGCCGGAGGCGATGCGGAGGAAGTCGGCAGGCACGTCGCGCACGATGATGGGTTGGCGGTCGTAGGCGGCCTGCCCGACCAACCCTTCACCCAGCGCGAAGACGTCGGGCACGTCGGGGGTCGGCCGATAGCCGTAGGAGGCGATGCGACGCAGCACCTTCGGCCCGTCGTGCTCGGGAGCCTGGTCGGTGAGGAAGATCGAGCCTTGCTGGGCGTCGACGAGCGGGGTGAGCTCGGAGACGATCAGCCGCGCGACCTCGAGCAGGTCGCGACCGCCCTGCATGTGGCCGGTGAAACGGGCCAGGTTGGTCTTGAGCCAGTCCTGGTCCTCGTTGGCACGCGTGGTCTCGCGCAGCGAGTCGATCATCTCGTTGAGGTTGTCCTTCAGATCGGCGACCTCGCCCGCGGCGCCGACGGTGATCTGCCTGCTCAGGTCACCTTGAGTGACCGCGGTGGTGACCTCGGCGATCGCACGCAGCTGGGTGGTCAGGGTCGAGGCGAGCTGGTTGACGTTCTCCGTCAGGCCACGCCAGGTGCCGGAGACGTCGGCGACCTCGGCCTGGCCACCGAGCTGGCCCTCGGTGCCGACCTCGCGGGCGACGCGGGTGACCTCGTCGGCGAAGGAGGAGAGCTGGTCGACCATGGTGTTGATGGTCGACTTGAGCTCGAGGATCTCGCCGCGGGCGTCGACGGTGATCTTCTGGGTGAGGTCGCCGCGGGCGACGGCGGTGGTGACCTGGGCGATGTTGCGCACCTGGTTGGTCAGGTTGGTCGCCATCGAGTTGACCGAGTCGGTGAGGTCCTTCCACGTGCCGGCCACCCCGCGCACGTGCGCCTGACCTCCCAGCGAGCCCTCGGTGCCGACCTCGCGGGCGACGCGGGTGACCTCGTCGGCGAAGGCGCGCAGGGTGTCGACCATCGCGTTGGTGGTGCCGGCCAGGGCCGCGACCTCGCCGCGGGCCTCGATGGAGATCTTCTGGGAGAGGTCGCCCTGGGAGACCGCGGTGGAGACCTGGGCGATGCTGCGCACCTGGTCGGTCAGGTTGGAGGCCATCGAGTTGACCGACACGGTCAGGTCGCGCCAGGTGCCGGCGACACCGGGCACCTGGGCCTGGCCGCCGAGCACGCCTTCGGTGCCGACCTCGCGGGCGACGCGGGTGACCTCGTCGGCGAAGGAGGAGAGCTGGTCGACCATGGTGTTGATGGTCGACTTGAGCTCGAGGATCTCGCCGCGGGCGTCGACGGTGATCTTCTGGGTGAGGTCGCCGCGGGCGACGGCGGTGGTGACCTGGGCGATGTTGCGCACCTGGAAGGTCAGGTTGGCGGCCATCAGGTTGACGTTCTCGGTGAGCCCCTTCCAGGTGCCGGAGACGTCGTGCACGTCGGCCTGGCCGCCGAGCTTGCCGTCGGTGCCGACCTCGCGGGCGACGCGGGTGACCTCGTCGGCGAAGGAGGAGAGCTGGTCGACCATGGTGTTGACCGTCGACTTGAGCTCGAGGATCTCGCCGCGGGCGTCGACGGTGATCTTCCTGGTCAGGTCGCCGCCGGCGACCGCGGTCGTCACCTCGGCGATGTTGCGCACCTGGGCGGTCAGGGTGCCCGCCATGAAGTTCACCGAGTCGGTGAGGTCTCGCCAGGTGCCGGAGACGCCGGGCACCGCCGCCTGGCCGCCCAGCCGGCCCTCACCACCCACCTCGCGGGCGACGCGGGTGACCTCGTCGGCGAAGGCGGAGAGCTGGTCGACCATGGTGTTGACGGTGGTCTTGAGCTCGGCGAGCTCGCCGCGTACGTCGACGGTGATCTTCTGGGACAGGTCGCCGCGGGCGACGGCGGTGGTGACCTGGGCGATGTTGCGCACCTGGTTGGTCAGGTTGGTCGCCATCGAGTTGACCGAGTCGGTGAGGCTCTTCCAGCGTCCGTCGACGCCCGGCACCTCGGCCTGGCCGCCCAGCATCCCTTCGGTGCCGACCTCGCGGGCGACGCGGGTGACCTCGTCGGCGAAGGCGGAGAGCTGGTCGACCATGGTGTTGACGGTGGTCTTGAGCTCGGCGAGCTCGCCGCGTACGTCGACGGTGATCTTCTGGGACAGGTCGCCGCGGGCGACGGCGGTGGTGACCTGGGCGATGTCGCGCACCTGGTTGGTCAGGTTGCTCGCCATCGAGTTGACCGAGTCGGTGAGGTCCTTCCATCGGCCCGCCACGCCCGGCACCTCCGCCTGGCCACCGAGGATGCCCTCGGTGCCGACCTCCTTCGCGACCCGGGTGACCTCGTCGGCGAAGGTCTGCAGGGTGGCGGTCATCGAGTTGAGCGTCTCGGCGAGCTCGGCGACCTCACCGCGCGCCGTCACCGTGATCTGCTGCGAGAGGTCGCCGCGCGCCACGGCCTTGGCGACCGAGGAGATGCCGCGCACCTGGGAGGTGAGGTTGGAGGCCATCGTGTTGACCGAGTCGGTCAGGTCGCGCCAGGTGCCGGAGACACCGCGCACGTCGGCCTGACCGCCGAGCCGGCCCTCGGTGCCGACCTCGCGGGCGACGCGGGTGACCTCGTCGGCGAACGCGGAGAGCTGACCGACCATCCGGTCGACGGTCTCCTTGAGCTGGGCCATCTCCCCGGAGACCTCGATGGTGACCGTGCGCGAGAGGTCGCCGTTGGCGACGGCGGTGGTGACCTCGGCGATGTCGCGCACCTGCGCGGTCAGCCGCGACGACATCGTGTTGACGGCTTCGACGAGGTCGCGCCAGGTGCCGGACGCGTTGCGCACCCGCGCGCGCCCACCGAGCTTGCCCTCGGTGCCGACCTCGCGGGTGACCCTGGCGATCTCCTCGGTGATCGTGGCGAGCTGGGCGACCAGGCCGTTGACGCTCTTGGCGACCTGCAGCGGGTCGCCCTTGAGGGCGCGGCTGCCGCGGCGTACGTCCATCGTCTGGGTGAGGTCGCCGGCGGAGACCGCGGTGACGACCCGGGCCACCTCGGCGGTGGGGCGGGCCAGGTCGGCGACCAGGTCGTTGGCGTCCTCGACGGCGGCCGCCCAGGCTCCGCCGCCGATGCTCGGTCGAAGACGCTCGTCGTGACGGCCGTCGCGCCCGGCCTCGCGGCGCACACGGGAGAGCTCGAGGGAGAGGTGGGTCAGCCGCTCGCCGATCTCGTTGTGGACGGTGGCGAGGTCGCCGAGCGGTCCGTCGATGGGCTCGAGACGGCCCGTGAAGATGCCGTCGCGCATCGCCGTCATCGCGTCCTTGAGGCGGCGAAATGCGAGCGGATCGACTGCCACCTGCTCCGGGAGCGTGGTGCTGGTCGAGTTCCCCGACGACGAGGTCATCGTGCCTCCTCTCACGCTGAGTCGCGTGTCTGCTGCAGTGTCGCACTCATCGGTGTTCCGCGATCGCCAAATGGTCGTTCCCCATCGATTCTGGTCACTTCGTGACCTACCCGCCGGTACCTTCTGGTGATCGCTCCCACACCCAGGCAAAACGGGTGCAGAATCGGCGGTGCCATGAGCAGTGGAGCCAAGACGCTCTCGCGCACCTTCGAACCGGCACCCACGTCGGTCTCGGAAGCGCGCCGTTTCGCGCGGACCGTGATCGTCGACTGGGGCCTCGACGACCTCCTCGACGACGCCGTGCTGCTCACCAGCGAGCTGGTCACCAATGCCGTGACCCATGCCGGCACGCCGACGACCGTCGTGGTCGTACGCGAGGCCGACCGGCTCCGCATCGACGTGGTCGACCAGCATCCGACCCGGGTGCTCCCGGTCGGTGCCAACGCCCGCCCCGGCGTCAGCGAGCACGGGCGCGGTCTGCTCCTCACCTCGGCGCTGGCGACGGCCTGGGGCGTCGAGTACCGCAAGGACAACAAGCGGGTGTGGGCGGCGTTCGCGCTCGTCGGCACGCCCCTCGAGATCGAGGCCCCTTCCGGGGGAGGTCCCGACGACCTGGACCCGCATCAGCGAGAGAGCGCGTCGGCGAACGGTGGTGATCCGCTGGGGCTGAGCGGTCACGCCCTCAACCAGCTCGCGCTCGCCGACATGCTCGAGCTGGTCGTCGACCAGACCCGGGAGAAGCTCGACGCCGAGGCCGCCTATCTCCTGCTCGAGAACGAGATGGAGGACCGGTTCGTGGTGGCCGCCACCAGCGGCGGCGCGGCGCCGATCCAGGGGCGGAGCGTACGCCGCGGCGAGGCGGGCGCGCCGAGCCTGCGGGCGAGCTTCCGGCCGCTGGCGATCAGCGACCTCCGGGTCACGCCGGTCGAGCTGCTCGGCGAGCTCGAGCTGCGCTCGCTGGTGACCGCGCCGGTGGCCTTCGACGGGCGCGTGATCGGCACGCTCGCGGTTGCGAGGGCCGAGCCGGGCGGCTTCGCCACCGACGACGGGGCCCAGCTGCAGCGCATCGCCGACTGGGTCGCGCCGAGCGTCGACCGGGCGTCGAACCGGGCCGCCGACGGCGAGCGACGCTCCTGGCTGGCGTTCCAGGGGGAGGCCAGCGTGATGCTGGCGGGGTCGTTGGACCTGGAGGCGACGACCGCGATGACCGGGCAGATCGTGGTGCCGCGGCTGGCCGCGTGGTGCGGCATCTACCTCAACGACGTCCGCGGCCATCCTCGGCTCCAGTTCGCCTGGCATGCCGACGAGCAGCACCTCGACGCGGTGCGCGGGGCGCTCGCGAAGGCGGAGCCGGCGGGCCGGGAGGCGCCCGCGGAGCCGGACTTCGCGGGGGAGGTCGCGATCCTCCCGCTGGAGGCACGCAACCGGGTCATCGGCTGGCTCACCCTGGGCCGGCCCGTCGGTGACCCGTTGCGCCGAGAGCGGCTGACGGTGGCGGAGTCGCTGGCCCGGCGGGCGGCGCTGGCGATCGACAACGCCCGCGCTCACACTGAGCTGCACGACATCGGCCAGGCCCTGCAGCGCAGCCTGCTGCCGTCGGTGCTTCCCGAGATCCCGGGTGTCGACATCGGGGTGGGCTATGAGCCCACCGGTGAGTTCAACGACGCCGGCGGCGACTTCTACGACATCTTCGCCCTCGGCGCCGGCCGCTGGGGCTTCATGGTGGGCGACGTCTGCGGCGTCGGGCCCGAGGCGGCCGCGGTCGCCGGGATGTCGCGCCACACGGTGCGGGCGCTGATGCGCGCGGGCATCCCGATCGCGCCGACCCTGGAGCGGCTCAACGGCGCGATCTGCGACGAGGGACCGCGAGGCCGTTTCATCACGCTCGTCTGCGGCACGATCGAGGCCACCGGGGCATCGAGGTTCCGCGTACGCATCGTGTGTGCCGGTCACCCGCCACCGTTCCTGGTCTCCCGCGTCGACCCGGAGGCGCCCGCCCGCCGGGTCGGCCGGCCGCAGGCTCTGCTGGGCGTCATCGACGCCGTCGACTACATCGAGGAGGAGGTGCGCGTCGAGCGCGGAGACCGGCTCGTCATCGTGACCGACGGTGTGCTGGAGCGCCGCGACGGCGTGCCGATGTTCGAGGAGGCGGGTGTCGCGGCGGTCCTGGCCACCAGTGACGGCTCGGGCGCGCAGGCCACCGCCGACCGGCTGCTGGAGGCGGTCGCCGACTTCTCCGCCACCCCGCCCTCCGACGACATGGCCGTGCTCGTCCTCGACCTGGACAGGGCATCTGCCCCGGCGCCTCGCTGAGCCAGTGGCGTGTCTCCGAATTTCCTGGGCGGTTCGCGCCGCCATGGCACGCGCCTCGCCGCGTTGGCGCCCCTCGGCTGCGCCTGTCATTGGCGCCCGGTATGACTACGGGACGCCGCCTTGCGAGGCACGCACCCTGACGACGCCAACCGTTCAGGAACTCCGGCGACACACCACTAGTCGCGGTCGATCCCGGCCGTGGCCGGGATCGCCGATCCCAGGCTCGGGGCCACCACGGTCGTGACCCTAGACTGAGCCAACATGAGCGAGCTGACCGTGATCGTGCTGGCTGCCGGTGGCGGCACCCGGATGAAGTCCAAGACTCCCAAGATGCTCCACCAGATCGCGGGTCGCAGCCTGGTCGGCCATGTGCTGGCCGCGGTCTCGGAGGCCGGCGCCACCCGCGTCGTCACGGTGGTGGGGCACCAGCGCGAGCTGGTCGAGCCGCACATCGCCGAGATCCTGCCCGAGACCGTGATCGCGGTGCAGGAGGAGCAGCTGGGCACCGCCCACGCCGTGCGGATGGCGGTCGAGACGGCGTCGGTCGCCACCGGCACCGTCGTCGTGACGTACGGCGACACGCCTCTGCTGCGCGGCGAGTCGCTGCGTGCGCTCGTCGCCGAGCACGAGAGCGCGGGACGGGCCGCCACGATCCTGAGCGGGATCGTGCCGGAGCCGTTCGGGTACGGGCGGATCCTGCGCGCCGACGACGGACCCGGCGCCGGGGTCACCGGGATCGTCGAGGAGAAGGACGCCTCCGCGGAGCAGCGCGCGATCACCGAGATCAACTCGGGCATCATCGCCTTCGACGGGGCGTTCCTGGCCGACGTGCTCCCGCGGATCGGCAACGACAACGCGAAGTCGGAGTTCTACCTCACCGACGCGATCGCGCTCGCCGTCGCCGACGGGCTGGGCGTCGACGCCTACGTGCTCGACGACGTCACCGAGGCCGAAGGCGCCAACGACCGCGCCCAGCTGGCGGACCTGGGGAAGACGCTCAACGAGCGGATCGTCACCCGGTGGATGAAGGACGGGGTCACCGTCATGGACCCGGCCACCACCTGGATCGACGCCGACGTCGAGCTCGCCACCGACGTCACGATCCTGCCCGGCACCCAGCTCATCGGGGCCACGCGGATCGACGAGGACGCGGTCATCGGCCCCGACTGCACGCTGAAGGACACCGAGGTCGGCCACGGCGCCCGGGTGGTGCGTACGCAGGCAGAGCTCGCCGTCGTCGGGCCCGGCGCCACCGTCGGACCGTTCTCCTACCTGCGCCCGGGCACGGTGCTCGGCGACGAGGGCAAGATCGGCGGCTTCGTCGAGGTCAAGAACTCCACCATCGGCGCCGGCGCGAAGGTGCCGCACCTGTCCTACGTCGGCGACGCGACGATCGGGGAGGCCACCAACATCGGGGCCGGCACGATCTTCGCCAACTACGACGGGGTCAACAAGCACAAGACCCGCATCGGCCGCCACGTGAAGTCGGGTTCGGGTGTGACGTTTGTCGCCCCGGTCACCGTCGGTGACGGTGCTGCGACAGGCGGAGAGGCCCTGATCCGCGACGACGTGCCGGCCGGTGCCCTGGCCGTCTCTGCAGGTCAGCAGAGGATCATCGAGGGGTGGGCGCTCGCGAGGCGGGCGGGCACCCCGCAGGCGGCCGCCGCCGCAGAAGCGCTCGACGCGGGCGTACCCATCCTCGGTGAACCCGAGGCGACGGACGAGTGACGCCGGGGGTTGGGCGCGAAGGCGTTGTTGATGCAGAATCCAAGGGCAGTGACCCCGGGGGTAGGAGCCAGCACATGACCAAGCGCACCACCGAGAAGCAGATGATGCTCTTCAGCGGCCGGGCGCACCCGGTCCTCGCCGAGGAGGTCGCTGACCTGCTCGGTACGAAGCTGACGCCGACCTCGGCCTACGACTTCGCCAACTCCGAGACCTACATCCGCTACGAGGAGTCGGTGCGCGGCTCGGACGCCTTCGTGCTCCAGAGCCACACCGCCCCGATCAACCAGTGGCTCATGGAGCACCTGATCATGGTCGACGCGCTCAAGCGGGCCTCGGCCAAGCGGATCACCGTCGTGATGCCGTTCTGGGGCTACTCCCGCCAGGACAAGAAGCACCGCGGTCGCGAGCCGATCTCGGCCCGCCTGGTCGCCGACATGTTCAAGACCGCGGGCGCCGACCGGATCATCTCCGTCGACCTCCACGCCGACCAGCTCCAGGGCTACTTCGACGGGCCCGTCGACCACCTGATGGCACTGCCGCTGCTGACCGACTACATCAAGGAGAAGTACGGCAACCAGCCGCTGGCCGTCGTCTCTCCCGATGCCGGTCGGAT
This sequence comes from Nocardioides albertanoniae, assembly GCF_006716315.1. Classification (NCBI taxonomy): domain Bacteria; kingdom Bacillati; phylum Actinomycetota; class Actinomycetes; order Propionibacteriales; family Nocardioidaceae; genus Nocardioides; species Nocardioides albertanoniae. The sequence goes on from NZ_VFOV01000001.1 coordinate 1,168,524, forward strand.
CAAGGTCGCCGAGCGCTGGGCCGCGCGGCTCGGCAACGTGCCGCTGGCCTTCATCCACAAGACCCGCGACATCACCCGGCCCAACGAGACCGTCGCCAACCGCGTCGTGGGCGAGGTCGAGGGCCGCATCTGCGTGCTCACCGACGACATGATCGACACCGGCGGCACCATCGTGAAGGCCGCCGAGGCGCTGATGAAGGACGGTGCGGCCGGCGTGATCATCGCCGCCACCCACGCGATCCTCTCCGACCCCGCCGTCGACCGGCTGAAGAACTCCACCGCCACCGAGGTCGTCATCACCAACACCCTGCCGGTGCCGGAGGAGAAGCAGTTCGACAAGCTCACCACGCTCTCGATCGCGCCGATGCTGGCCCGAGCCATCCGCGAGGTCTTCGAGGACGGCTCGGTGACCTCGATGTTCGACGGGCACGCCTGAGCCAGGTCTCCCCGTGGCGGGCGACTTCGAGCTGACCACCGACGAGCTGCGGGTCGTCGCCCGCTACGTCGCGGAGACCGCCGCCGAGGTGCTGCCGGTCTTCGAAACGGCGTGCCCCGACGACCCGCGTCCGAGAGCCGCGCTGGAAGCTGCCTGGGAGTTCGTGGGTGGTTCGCGGCGTACGAAGCTGCAGCGCGTCACATCGCTGGACGCTCACCGCGCCGCCGCCGAGGCGCCCTCGGAGGCGGCGCGGCTGGCGGCGCGGAGCGCCGGTGACGCTGGGTCGGCGGCCTATCTTCATCCGATTGCCAAAGCCACCCAGGTCGGGCACATCCTGCGCGCCCCTGCGAGTGTCGCGCGGATCGCCGAGCTCGAGGCGCCGGGTGATCCCGGGGCTGCTTCTGCTTCTCTGAACCGTGCCGTCGAGCGCGCTGATCGGGTGCTGGTCGACGTGCTCCTGCGTTACCCGGACGCGCCCGCCGGCAAGAGCCGCGTCGCTGAGCTCATGAGCATGCTTGACGCTCGGCTGCGTGTGTCGCGCTGAGGATTCGGCGGCGGTGAACCTGGTTGTGGCCTCGCCGCGGTAGGTGGATGGTTTTCGGGATGGGTGTGGGCCGCCGACCCTTTCCTGGAGGGTCTTCTCGATCTGGCCCGGCGTCAAGGACGCCCTTCGGGCGCCGGCTACGCCGGCCGCTACGCGGTCCTGGACTCCGGGCCAGATCGAGAAAAGATTTGGCTGATTATCGGGGCGGCGGCCAGGGTGTGGCCGGGAGGAGCGACTGCTGGTCGCTGCCGCGAAAAAGGCGCGTTGACCTGCGAAAAGAGGTGGAGCTACTGGTCGGTAAAGAGTAAAATCAGGGGTATCCGACGGGCACCTTGAGAGGGGGTCAGCGATGAGCGTCGAGAACCATGCCGACCACTGGGGCACCAGCCCCAGTGACCCGGTTGCGAGGGCTCTCGCTGGCATCGAAACTGCTCTGGGTGACCTGCTGGCGATGGAGCCCGCTTATTGGCGAACCAGTCAGAAGAAGGATGTGTTGGCGCGGCTCGAGATCTTGAAGGCGCAGCAGGCTGCGCTCGAGCTGCGGGTGCTCGCGTCGGCTGGTGACATCGCTGAGGAGACTGGTGCGAAGGATGCCTCGGGTTGGATGCGGACCGCGCTTCTGGTTGATCGGGGTGTGGGTCGTGGGCAGGTGAAGCTCGCGTCGGCGGTGGCTAGGTATGAGTTGGTCGCTGCGGGTCTCGCGGAAGGTGTGGTGTCCCAGGACAAGGCCCGGGTGATCACCAAAGCCCTGTCTGCGATCGAGGCCGATCCAGCAGCCAGCGCCGAAGACCTCGTGCTCGCCGAGAAGCTGCTGGTCGATCATGCGACCCGGTTGACCGCGAACGAGCTGAAGATCGTCGGCAAGCGGATCCTGGCCGAGATCGACCCCGAGCGTTTCGAGGCCGCCGAGTCGAAGGCGTTGCAGCGGGAGGAAGAGCAGGCGCAGCGGCGTACGTTCTTCCGGGCTCGTGACAACGGTGACGGCACCGTCGACATCCACGCCCGTGTCTCGCGTGCGGTCGGGATGCGTCTACGCACGATGCTGGACTCCCTGGCGCAGCCGAGGAAGTGGTCGGCCGAGGACAAGGGCCGCAAGGTCTCCTATGAGCGGCTGTTGGGTCAGGCTTTCGCTCGGGTCGTCGAGACCTACGACGTGGAGAACCTGCCCCGTCATGGTGGGCACGCGACCACGGTGTTCATCACGATGAGCCTCGAGGATCTCCGCAAGGACCTCGGCACAGCTGCACTCGGTTTTGACGGTGACCAGATCACCGCAGCTGAGGCCCGCCGGATGGCGTGCAGCGCGGACCTGGTTCCGGTGGTGCTGGGCACCGACTCGGAGATCCTCGATCTAGGCCGCACGGCCAGGTTGGCGCATCCGATCCAGCACAGAGCGCTACGGCTACGGGACGAGTGCTGCCAAGCCGAAGATTGCGATGCTTCAGCCGCGTGGACCGAGGCCCATCACCTCAGACCCTGGGCCGAAGGCGGCAAGACCGACCTAGCCAACATGGTCCTGTTGTGCCCCAGCGACCACCGGCGGATCCATGACCCTGACTACGGGCACGAGCGTCTCCCGGACGGACGGATTCGGTTCACTAGGCGAACCTGATGCCGACCTCGCACGGGTCCGATCTTTGTGAATCGTTCACAAGGTCAGACCCTCTGTCACAGTCCCCGCAAACCACACCTGCCCGACCTGCGACCCTGGCCCGGGCTCTCAACTCCGTACCCAACCCAAGATCTCCGCGCCACACCCCTGCCGCCGCCCCGATAACCAGCCAAATCTTTAGACCTCCAAGAACGGGTCGGCGGCCACCAGCCAGACGCGATCGACCAGCGCCAGCTCCCAACCCGCACGCGACGAAAGCCGAAGCGCGCCAGCAAGAAGGAGCCTCAGCTCACCGTCTTCCCAGTCACGACCCCAGGATTCTGATCCAACCAAGAGTCCACATCATCCGAACGCACGGCCTCCCAGAGGTCACGACCCTTGCGCATGTCGAGATAGACCACGCTCTGCTTGCCCTCCTTGCCGAGGCCGGCCACGGGGGCGGTGAAGAAGGTGAGGTCCGAGGAGGGCATGCGGGCGAGGTCGAGGGCGAGGCCGCGGAGGTCGCCGCCCGAGAAGCCGGAGTCGACGGTGAGGTGCCGGGTGATGACGTCGAGGAGGTCGTAGGCCTTCTTGGGGTCCTTCGGGTCGACGCTGTCGCGGAGGCCGCGGAGGATGGAACGCAGCACGTACTGCTGGCGCTTGACGCGGTCCAGGTCGCCGCCGGGGAGACCGTAGCGCTGGCGTACGTAGAGGAGGGCCTCCTCGCCGGTGAGCAGGTGCTTGCCCTCGGTCCAGGTGCGGTGACGCGCCGAGTCGTGGACGGTCTCCGGCACGTAGACCTCGACGCCGCCGAGGAGGTCGCCGATCTCCTCGAACCCGGCCCAGTCGACCCAGGCGACATGGTCGATGCGTACGCCGGTGAGCCGCTCGACCGTCTGCACGCTCAGCCGGGGGCCGCCCTCGGAGAAAGCGGCGTTGACCTTGGCCTTGCCGTGGCCGGGGATCCGCACCCACGAGTCACGTGGGATCGAGATGACGGAGGCCGAGCGACGGTCCGCGCTCAGGTGAAGGAGCATCATCGTGTCGGCGCGCTGCTCGCCCGGTGTCCAGGTCGCCGTGGCCTCGGTGCCGGTGGTGGCATGGTCACCGGTGCGCCCGTCGGTGCCCAGCAGCAGGATGTTCATCGAGCCGGCCGCGGCGTCGGTGGCCGCCGCCGGCCGCTCCTCGAGGCCCCCGAAGACGTCGACGGACTTCACCTGCCGGTCGAGCCGGTGGGCGAGATACCAGCCCGTGCCGCCGACGGCGCCGACGATCACGACGAACGCTATCCCGAGAGCGAGCAGGATGCGCGACTTCTTCATGGCCGTCCTCAGGAAGTGGGGTCGAGAGCGCCTAGAGGCTAATGGGAGCTACTCCCGGTCGTCGAGGTGGTCCTGCCAGGAGCGCCTCAGGATCGTCGGTACGCCGCCTGCCAGCGCGTCGCGGAGCGTGTCGAGCTGGTCGCGGTCGAGCGCGACCTGCGGGAACGCGCGCCCCACCTCCTGGGCGAAGGCCTGGCCCCGGGTGGCGAGGGCCGGAGCCTCGCGGATGTAGGCGTCGACGTAGGGGCGCAGGAGATGGGCCTGCTCAGGGATCCACATCCCCGCGGCGAGCGCACCGAAGCGACGGTTGTTGATGTCACGGGTGCCCATCGCGTCCCAGGCGGCGTCCTTCGCCGAGACAGACGGACGGGCGGCGAGCGCCCGCAGCGCCCCCAGATAGCCCTCGGAGGTGACGTCGCGGTCACGCTGGGCGGAGATGAACCGGGCATCGGCGTCGCCGAGCGAGGCCAGCCGCGCGACGGCGTCCCAGCGCGTGGTGGGCAGGAGCGGGATGTCGGCGCCGATCTGCTCCTCGGCCAGCCAGCCGCGCAGCAGATCGGGGTCGGCGCAGGTCGCGGCCAGGGTCGGGGCCCAGGCCATGGTCAGCTGCGTGTCACCCCGGGCGGACTCGAGCCCGGCCGACGCCGCCGAGGCGACTCGTGCGACCGCGCCTGCCGCACGCTCGGCCGGCACCCGCTGGGGGATGATCACCGACCTGGTCTCCTCGAGCACGCCCTCGATGATCTCCGCGCGGGTCTCGGCGGGCAGGTGGGTCTCGACCAGCGTCAGGAAGTCGTCGGCCGAGAGGTCACGGGAGCGCACCTGGAGATAGGCGGAGGTCCAGAGCACTGCGCGCACGAGCGGGTCCTTGAGCCCGGAGAGCCCGTCGGAGAGCGCCTGCCACGAGTGGTGGTCGAGGCGCAGCGCGGCGAAGGTCTCGCCGCCCGCGTTGGGCATCACGACCAGGCCGGCGTAGTGGGGGAGCGCGACCGGCGAGTCACCCAGCTCGACCCGCTCGGTGCCCACCAGACGCAGGGCGGAGTCGTAGGCGGCCACCGTGAACGCGTGCGGCCGCTCGCCCTCGCGCACGAGCACCGGCACGTCTGCCTCGCGCCGCACGACCACGGTGTCGAAGCCCGGGCGGCGCAGCCAGGCATCCACCCAGCCGCGTACGTCTCTGGACGAGGTCGCCGCGAGCGACTCCACGAAGTCGGCGAGCGTCGCGTTGGCGAAGCGGAAGCGGGTCAGGTGCCGGTTGACCCCGGCCATGAACTCGTCGTCGCCGAGCCAGAAGGCGAGCTGTGCCAGGCAGGCCGCGCCCTTGGCGTAGGAGATGCCGTCGAAGATGGTGGCCGCGGTGTCGACGTCGGGCACGTCGGTCGGCAGCGGGGCCACCGGATGGGTCGAGCTGCGGGCGTCGGCGCGATAGCCCCACGGCTTGCGCCCGATCTCGACCTCGACCAGCAGGTCCGAGAAGCCGGCGCCCGCCTCGGCCACCCGATAGCCCATGTAGTCGGCGAACGACTCCTGCAGCCAGGTGTCCTCCCACCAGGTCATCGTCATCGAGTCGCCGAACCACATGTGCGACATCTCGTGGGCGATGATCACCCCGCGGATCGCGCGCTGGGTGTCGGTGATCGCGCCGCGGGGGAGCAGCTCGTCGCGGTAGGTCACGCAGCCCGGCATCTCCTGCGCACCCCAGTTGAGCCCGGGCACGAAGACCTGGTCGTAGGAGTCGAACGGGTAGGGCTCCTCGAAGATCTCGGCGTAGTGGGCGAAACAGTCCTCCGTCGTACGTCGCAGCTCGGCCGCGTCGCGGTCGAGCTCGGCGGCCAGCGACCGCCGGGCGTGCCAGCCGAAGTCGAGGCTCGCCCCGGAGTCGAACACCGCCGACCATCGCACCGAGTGCCAGTCGCCGGCCGCGACCACCACGAGCGCGGGCGGGATCGGGGGAGTGGTGGCGAAGACCCAACGACCGCCCTCGCGGGAGACGAGCGCTCCGTTGGCCAGCACGGTGTCGGCCGGGTCGGCGGTGACCGAGACGTCGAACGTCGCCTTGAGGTCGTTCTGGTCGAAGCAGGCGAAGACCTTCGCGGCGTTGTCCATCCCGAGATAGGCGGCCACGTAGCGTGCTCCGTCGGCCGGGTCGATGAAGGTGTGCATCCCGTCGCCGTCGGTCGTGTAGGGCAGCGTCGCGACCACCTCGACCTCGTTGACCTCGGTGGTCGAGAGGCCGGTGAGGTCGACCCGCAGGCCGTCGTAGGAGGTCGCGGTGGCCACCCCGTTGACGCTCAGCGAGACCGAGCGCGCGCCCTTGAGCTCGAGGAACGTCTCGGCCGCCGCCGAGCCGAACCGCACCCGCACGTGACTCCGGAACGTCTCGACGTCGGTGAGGTCGAGATCCACGGAGTAGGAGACGGAGGAGAGCACGCCTGCTCGCGTGCGGGCTTCGCCGAGAGTGAGTGACACGTCGGCCAACGTACGTCCTCCCAGGTCAGCGCGCGCCCGCATTTCGCTGTCAGCCGCAACCGGGGATAGGCTGTGGCAGTTGCCTCGGCGAGGGAGCGCCTCGCGCTCCGTGATCGACAAGGTGGACGTCTCCTCAAAGGGACGCCGTGCCTTCGTCGCACGGCCTTCGTTGGACCAGCCGGGCCCACAGACATCCAGCTTCATCCATCGAGGAGTTCAACGCATGTCCAGCGAGAAGATCGTCGCCGAGAAGCGCACCGAGTTCGGCAAGGGTGCCGCTCGTCGCATCCGCCGTGAGAACAAGATCCCGGCGGTCGTCTACGGCCACGGCGCCGACCCGATCCACCTGAGCCTGCCGGGCCACGCCACGATGATGGCGCTCAAGAACCACGGCGCCAACGCGCTGCTGGAGCTCTCCATCGACGGCAAGAAGCAGCTGGCGCTGACCAAGCAGGTCCAGATCGACGACGTACGCCGCGTCATCGAGCACGTCGACTTCGTCGCCGTCCGCGCGGGCGAGAAGGTCACCGTCGACATCACCGTCCACGTCGTGGGCGACGCCATCTCCGGCACCATGGTCGTCACCGACGCGAACACCCTGACCGTCGAGGCCGAGGCCACCCACGTCCCGGAGAGCATCGAGGTCAGCGTCGAGGGTCTCGAGGCCGGCACCCAGATCTTCGCCAGCGAGGTCACCCTGCCCAAGGGCTCCACCCTGGTCACCGACCCGGAGACCCTGGTCGTCAACGTCACCGAGGCCCGCGTCATCGAGGAGCCGGAGGACGAGGAAGAGGCCGCCGAGGGCGAGACCGGCGAGGACGAGGCTGAGGCCACCGACGCCGAGTGAACGACTCGGTGAACGACGGTGTCTGGCTGGTCGTCGGTCTGGGCAACCCCGGGCCGACGTACGCCGGGCACCGTCACAACATCGGCTACCTCGTCACCGACGAGCTGGCCGACCGGCTGGACGGCAAGTGGCGCTCCCACAAGTCCGGCCGTGCGGATGTCGTGGAAGGGCGGCTCCCGGGTGCCAGAAATGAGCACAGCCCGGGAGTGCCCGGTCCGCGCGTCGTGCTCGCCCGTTCCCGCACCTACATGAACGAGTCCGGCGGGCCGGTCAAGGCGCTGGCGACCTTCTACAAGGTCGCCCCTGACCACATCGTCGCCATCCACGACGAGCTCGACATCGCCTACGACACGATGCGGGTCAAGCTGGGCGGCGGCGACAACGGCCACAACGGCCTCAAGTCGATGCGGTCCTCGCTCGGCACCGGCGACTTCCATCGGCTGCGCGTCGGCATCGGCCGCCCTCCAGGTCGCCAGGAGGTGCACGACTTCGTGCTCTCCAACTTCTCCAGTGCCGAGCGCAAGGTGCTTCCCTTCGTGGTCGACACCGCCGCCGACGCCATCGAGTCGCTGGTCGCCGAGGGGCTGGAGAAGACCCAGCAGCGGTTCAACTCCTAGTCGAGTCTCCTGGTCGAGTCATCGAGGCGGCGGAGGATGCAGCGAGCAGTCGTACGCCGCGACGGCCGCCAGCTGTGATCCGACCTCGAGCTTGCGCAGGATCGACTTCACCTGGCTGCGCACCGTCGCCTGGGCCACGCCCAAGCGGGCCGCGATGTCGGCGACCGTCTCGCCGTCGTAGAGCAGCTCGAGCACCTCGCGCTCGCGCACGGTGAGCGAGTCGAGCTCGCTGCGGATCCGGTCACGCTCCTCGCGCAGGCGATGCCACCGGGCGACCAGGTCGTCGACCTCGGCCGGAGCGAGCCGGCGGCCGGCGGAGGCGTCGCGCAGCGTGGCCTCGATCGTGTCGGAGTCGGCGTGGGCCGAGAGCACGATGGACGCGCCGGCCTCGAGCACCGCTCCCCACAGCCCGCCGCGCGGTGCGGTGGTGAGCGCCACCGCGGGCAGGTGTACGCCCCCGACCAGGGCACAGACCTGCTCGAGGTCGCTCCACTCGGAGAGGTCGGTGACCACCAGCAGCACCGCCGGGTCTCCGGCCAGCAGCCGGCGCGGGGCGACGGCGACGGAGACGGTCGCGGTGACGATCATTCCCCGGCCGAGGAGGGAGACCTTCACCGCGTCGAGCGTCATCGTCTCGTCGGCCGTGACGGCCACCCTGAGAGGCGCTGAAGGGGCTGCCATGTCTGTCGTGCCGATCGGTCGTCGCGGGCCCCGTTCGATATCCCTGGGGGTATACGGACCATGACTGGTGGGACCCCCTGGATCCGAAACAGGTTCTAGCAGCCCCCAAGTTTGGGGATGACCTGGGAGAACAGAGGCCCTGAGCGGGCCCGAAAAACGACTTGTCCTCAATTCTCGGTATTGGCCCTCGATGACCTCGCGTGGAGATAACGTTCTCACTACGTTCCTTCAGTGAAGGTTCGGTCATAACATTCAAACTGGGGAGGCCCGACAACCTCGGGCTGGGGAAGCGGGACCGTGAGCAGGTTCCCGATCGGGCGTCTTTCCTCTCTGGCCGACCCGCCATGGGGAGCAGCATGTCTACGTCCATTTTCACGAGCATCAGCTCGGGCTGGTTGGGCACCGCCTACGCGACGACCACCGCCGTCTTCATCGGCGTCCAGAGTTTTCTCATCGCAATCCTTCAGGGGCCCTGGGTCACCTTCGACGCCAGCGGTCACATCTTCTGGCTCCTGCCGCTCATCGTCCTGAGCTCGTCGCTGGCCGCCGCAGCCTTCCTCCTGCAGGGAGGTGTGCGCATCTACCGACGTGTCTGCGCGGCAGAGGCGAGGGAGGCCGACGAGGTCTACAGCGACCTGCTCAGCGCTCGCGAGATCCAGCGGGTCCACCGCGCCCGGATGCACGAGGTCACCTCGACGCTCGCGGGGATCCGCTCGGCCAGCGAGCTGCTGTGCACCTCGGAGACACTCGACCCCGACCGGCGCGTGGCGATGATGTCGATGATGGGCAGCGAGCTCCGACGCCTGGAGCGGCTCGTCCGAGCCCAGCGGGGCGGCGCCGACACGGCGCCGGTCGACGCCGGCGTCGTCGATGTCGACATGGTGCTCCACAACCTCGCGCTGGCCCACGAGGCCGGCGGCACCACGGTCGTCCACACGCCCAGCACGGCGCTCGCCGCCGGCAGCTCGGACGCGGTCGCGGAGATCCTCAACGTGCTGATCGACAACGCCGCCAAGCACGGCTCCGGGGCGGTCGAGGTCGCGGTGCGGCATGCGTCCGAGACGTCAGGCCCGATGGTGGTCATCGAGGTCAGCGACGACGGCAGCGGCGTCGCGCCCGAGGTGCACGACCGCATCTTCGAGTGGGGCGTGCGGGGCCCCGACTCGGGTGGTCAGGGCATCGGCCTCAACGTCGCCCACAAGCTCGCCGCGCGGATGGGTGGCTCGCTGCGCCTGGCGGTCCGTGCGCGCACGACCTTCGTGGTGACTCTGCCGAGCGCCGTCATCGAGGGCCACCCCGTCCCTGCCACCGAGCCCGCCGCCGGCTCCGAGAAGGAAGGCGCTGCCGATGGTGTCGTCGCAGCGTAGCCAGTATCGCGTCGTCATCGTCGAGGACCATGTGCTCTTCGCGGAGTCGCTCGAGCTCGCGGTCTCCCTGGAGGGATACGACGTACGCCGCATCCCCATGCCCAGCGAGCCCGTCTCGACCGCCACGATGGTCTCCGTCGTGCTCCGCAACAAGCCCAAGATCGTGCTGCTCGACCTCGACCTCGGCCGCTACGGCGACGGCATCCGGATGATCGAGCCGCTGGCCAAGGCCGGCGTCGACGTCGTCGTGGTCACCGCGGCGATCGAGGAGGCGCGGTGGGGCCAGGCGCTGCGCAAGGGTGCCCGCACGGTGCTCTCCAAGTCGCGCCCGCTCGGCGAGATCCTCGGCACCGTCAGGCGGCTCCACCAGGGAGCCAGCGTGCTCGCGGTCTCCGACCGCGAGCGGCTGATCAGGATCTGGTTCGAGCGTCAGCACGAGGTGGCCGAGCTGAGCCGCCGCATCGAGCTGCTCACCAAGCGTGAGGCCCAGGTGCTGGGCCACCTGATGATGGGGCGTACGGTCCACGAGATCGCGGTGCTCGGCGTCGTCTCCGAGGCGACGGTGCGCACCCAGGTGAAGTCGATCCTCGCCAAGCTCCAGGTCACCTCTCAGATCGCAGCCGTCGGGCTCGCGCACCGGCTCGGCTGGCGATCGCCGCAGTCCCTCGAATGACCCGTCACCGCAAGTCATTCCCTCATTTGGTCTAACCGACGGCCGATCGCCCCAACTGGCCGCGTTCATCCCTCATTGTTCTCGGATGAGCACGCGGTCGGGCGCGCACCGGCCACAGGGGAGATGAATGACTATCGAGCTGGCGCCGGTAGGAACGGTCGTTCCTATCGACATCAACCGCAGGAGAGTGTCCCCGAAGGCGCTCTCCCTTCGGTTGCAGGCATCGATGCTCGATGGCCTCGCGGTGATGCTGCTGGCGCCGCTGCTCGTCGGCCAGGAGGTCGTCCACGCCCTGGGCTGGGGTCTGGTGTGGGGTCTGACGACGCGGATCACCGCGCCGAAGATCCTGCCGGGCGCCGAGCGTCTGCGCGCGACCGTCTCCGGAGTCTTCAAGGCGTTCATGGCGCTGAGCATGGCCACCTGGCTGCTGGGTGCCGTCGTCGAGCTGCCGCAGGGCCAGCTGGTCGCGCAGACGATCATCGGGCTGGTCACGGCGCTCGGCTTCCGCGTGGTGGGTTACATCTTCAGCTCCCGGCCGCGCAACCCGCTGCGGGTCGTGGTCGTCGAGGCGGCCCATGACCACGGCGTGATCCCGGAGTGGACCCACCGGCTCAGCGGCGGGCTCATGGAGGCCGCGGCGGTCTGCCGGGCCGACGGGCTGTCCGCTGCGATCGCTTCGGTCGCCCCCGACGCCGTGCTGGTCGTGCCGGGTCCCGACCTGGCCGGCCGAGAGATCCAGCGGCTCGCCTGGACCAGCGAGTCCTTCGGGCTGCCGCTGCTCGTCAGCACCCGGATGCAGGACGTCACCCCGCAGCGTACGTCGTCGATGCGGTTGGGCTCGATGACGCTCCTCTACGTCGACGAGGCGCTGCGCGCCCGGCTCACCCGGCTGGTCAAGTACGTGTGGGAGTGGCTGGCCGCGGTGGCGGCCGTCGTCGTGCTCCTGCCGGTCTTCGTCGTGCTGGCGATCATGATCAAGCTCGACTCGCCCGGCCCGGTCTTCTTCCGGCAGGTGCGGGTCGGGCGTGGGGGAGAGCAGTTCCGGATCTGGAAGTTCCGCACCATGGTCGCCGACGCGGAGGCGCTGCTGCGCACCCTCGACCACCGGCCCGGGCACGTGCTGTTCAAGCTCCGGGTCGACCCGCGAGTCACCCGGGTCGGCCGCATGCTGCGCAAGTACTCTCTCGACGAGCTGCCCCAGCTGTTCAACATCGTGCTGGGCCAGATGTCGTTGGTCGGACCCCGTCCGGGGCTGCCGAGCGAGGTGGCGATGTACGATCGCGACTCGCACCGCCGCCTCGCCGTCGCTCCCGGTCTGACCGGACTATGGCAGGTCTCGGGTCGCTCGGACCTCTCCTGGGAGGACACCGTGCGCCTGGACCTGGACTATGTCGACAACTGGACTCTCCTGCGGGACTTCGGCATCGTCGTGCGCACGGTGAAAGCCGTCGTCCGCGGCTCTGGCGCCTACTAGTGAGTGTCACCTAAACTCCCAGGCCATTGCGTGCACAACCGATAGAAGTCAACAACTGGATCCTCGACGGGAACGTCCCCCATGCACACCTCCTCCCACCCCACGATTGCCGGCCGTTATGAGCTGCACCGCCTGATCGGGCGGGGCGGCATGGGCGAGGTCTGGCAAGCCATGGACCTCACCCTGCAGCGCTGGGTGGCGGTGAAGGTGGTGCGGACATCGGCCGACCCCACCATGATCGAGCGCTTCCGTCGCGAGTCGCTCTCCACCGCGGCCGCCAGCCACCCCGGCACCGTGCAGATCCACGACGCCGGCACCGAGCGCACCGAGAGCGGGCCGATGGCCTTCCTCGTGATGGAGCTCCTCACCGGCCCCGACCTCGGTGAACGTCTGCGCAGTCACGGCCCGCTGAGCGCCAGGGAGGCCGGCGAGGTCGTCGTCCAGGCCGCGCGTACGCTCGCAGCGGTGCACGGCCAGGGCATCGTCCACCGCGACATCAAGCCGTCCAACCTCGTCTACGACGGTGACCGCCGGATCCGCATCGTCGACTTCGGGATCGCTCAGCTCGCCCACCTCGGCGACCAGCGACTCACCTCCACCCACGACGTCATGGGCAGCCTCGGCTATCTCTCGCCCGAGCGTGGCTCGGGCGGCGAGGTCGGTCCGCCGAGCGACATCTACTCCCTCGGCTGCGTCTTCTACGAGATGCTCACCGGCCGTGCGCCCTACTCCGGCGGCGCGCCGGCGGCGATGGTCTACCAGCACGCCGCCGCGCCGATCCCGCGGGTCAGCAGCGTTGTCCAGGTGCCGGGCATCATCGACGACCTGGTCGCGATGATGATGGCCAAGGAAGCCGGCCAGCGGCCCAACGCCTACGACGTCGTCGGAGTGCTCACCGGGTCGGGTCCGCTGCCGGTCTTCGAGGCCAACGTGCCCGGGCCGCGCACTCCGCAGTCCTCTGGCTCCTTCCCGGCAGGGTCGTTCGCCTCGTCGGGCTCGTTCCCTGCGGCCGGGTCGACCGGCTCCGGCTCCTACGGTCTGTCGGGTTCGTTCGCCACCTCCGGTTCCTACGCCGCGCACCCCTCGACGGGGGCGCGGCCGGTCAAGCGCCCGGGCGGTGCGCGCCGGGTGATGAGCATGGCGATGGTCCCGGCGGTGATCGGGCTGGCGCTCGGCGCCTGGGCGACCGTCGACGGTTATCAGCACAGCAAGGAGACAGGTCGTGCGGCCGCTCTGACCGAGGCGCTCCCGGAGACCATCGAGCTCGCCGTCGACGTGATCTTCGAGCGCGACTCGCTGCAGCCGGTGGCGCAGGCGCCGGTCAACGTACGCTCCACGTATCTGCACACCACCGACATCGCGATCGAGGAGTGGCAGACCGACGCCGACAAGATCGACGTCGACGACGACGCCGAGCTGCGCGCGCTGCACCACGACATCACCGACGTGCTCAACGACTTCGAGCTCTACCGGGTGGAGATGCAGGAGGGCGACCAGGCCAGCCAGGACGCTGCGCGCGAGGTCTACACCGAGCTCGCCAACAACCTGCTGACGCTGGCCGGGCAGGTGCCGGAGCTGAAGGACCAAGACGCCTACGAGCAGGTGCGCAACCTCGCCGACCTGAAGGAGGCCTCGGAGGCGTTCAGCGTCGAGCGGGAGCTCATGGTCGTCGCCCTCTCCGACGGTGACATCGGTGCGAAGGACGTCGAGGAGCTCAACAAGTCGGAGGCGGCCTGGGTGAAGGCGTCCCAGGGGTTCTACTCCGGTGCCTCGCCGGAGCTGCAGGGCGAGCTCGACAAGATCTCCGACGGCACCTTCGCCAAGGGCTCGGGAGAGGTCATGGTGCAGCGCACCATCCACGAGGTCGTCGAGAAGGGCGGCATCGACCACGTCATCAAGGAGCTGCGCTCCGCGTCGAAGGGCGAGCCGATCGTACGCACCTGGTCCGACGGTGCCGTGGAGTTCATCCAGTCGCTGCGCGAGGTCATCCTCGCCTCCGCCGAAGGCCTCTCCGACGACGTCTCGGCCGAGCACGAGAGCACCAAGACCGGGCTGATCCTGCGAGGCGTGCTGACAGGCGTGGCGCTCGTGGTCACGATCGGCCTCGGGCTGGCCCTTTATCGGACCCGCCGCTCGCCTCGCTAGAGTGCCGCGGGTGACTTTCGAACCTTCCGCCGAGATCCTCGCCTCCGATCACCTGCTGGCCGCCTGGCTGGCAGAGGCCGCCGGTCAGCGGCTGCTCGAGGTGCGTGCGACCTCCGGGCTCGAGGGCAAGGAGCTGAAGGACGCCGGAGACCTGGCGGCTCACGAGCTGCTGATGGAGCTGGTGGCCGAGCACCGTCCCGACGATGCCGTCCTCTCCGAGGAGGGCAAGGACTCCAAGGAGCGGCTCGGCAAGGACCGGGTCTGGATCATCGACCCGCTCGACGGCACCCGTGAGTTCTCCGAGCCGCCGCGCGACGACTGGGCGGTGCACGTGGCCCTGTGGGCCTCCTCCAACGGGGGCGAGCTGATCGCCGGCGCGGTCGCCCAGCCGGCCCTGGCCGGTGCGTCCGTGCAGAGCACGTTCCACACCGGCGCGGCCCCCGTGGTGCCGCCTTCGACCTCCGAGCGCCCGCGGATCGCCGTCTCCCGCAGCCGGCCGCCGGCGTTCGTCGAGGCGCTGGCCGAGGAGATCGGCGCCGACCTGGTGCCGATGGGCTCGGCCGGGGTGAAGATGATGTCGGTCGTGCGCGACATCTCCGATGCGTACGTCCACGCGGGCGGCCAGTACGAGTGGGACTCTGCCGCTCCCGTCGCCGTCGCCGCCGCCGCGGGCCTGTTCACCTCCCGCATCGACGGCTCCCCGTTGCGCTACAACCAGGACGACGTCTACCTGCCCGACGTCATCGTCTGCCGCCCCGAGCTCTCCGAGCAGATCCTCTCGTTCATCGAGCGGCACGGGGTCGAGTAACACCCCGCCGAGAGGCGGTCGACACGCGCCCATCTCGGGTTGGGCACTGCGTGCCGACCGCGGCCGCGCCCGGGTGCGAGACCAGCGGGCGGGCCCACTTCGACGATAACCCGGGATTCAGCCGTACAACAGGAAAATGTCGGCTAAAGATGCAGGTCAGCGTCGGGAAAGACGCCTGGCAGCTCGGACGCTTTCGCAGTGAACTCCGGGTCGCGCTTCTCCAGGAACGCGGCGACACCCTCCTTGCCGTCGCCGATCGAGGAGTAGAACATGGCCAGCGAGTCGGCCTGGTGGGCCTCGAGTGGGTGGCGGGCCGAGGCGTTGCGGGTGATCAGCTGGCGTACGAGCGCGGTGCCGACCGCAGACCTGTTGCGGGTGAACCTCCGCGCCAGCTCGAACGCAGCGGGCAGCAGCTCGTCGGGCAGGTGGATGCTGCGTACGAGACCGCCTTCGAGCGCCTGGTCGGGGTTGAGGACCTCAGCGGTGTAGAGCCACTCCAGGGCGCGGGGGATGCCCACGACGCGTGGCAGGAAGTAGGACGAGCACGCTTCGGGGACGATGCCGAGCTTGCCGAAGACGAAGCCGATCCGTGCCTTGGACGAGGCGAGCCGGGCGTCCATCGCGCACAGCATGGTGGCCCCGATCCCGACGGCGGGGCCGTTGACGGCGGCGATGACCGGCTTCGGCAGCGCGTGGATGGCGAGGGTGACCTTGCCGCCGGTGTCGCGCACGCCGTCGGCGTACTCCGGGTGCTTGTCGGGGTCGGCCAGGTGCTCGCCGAGCGTCTGCGGAGTCGGCTTCAGCGACTCGTCGAGCCCGAACACGTTGCCCTCCGCGGTGAGGTCCATCCCCGCGCAGAAGGCGCGTCCGGCACCGGTCACCACGACCGCCCGCACCTCGTCGGCCATCGCGTCGGTGGTGAAGACCTGCTCCAGCTCACGCGCCATCGTCACGGTGAACGAGTTGAGAGCGTCGGGGCGGTTGAGGGTCAGCAGGGCGATGCCGTCGGGGTCCACGTCGAAGGTCAGCGTCTCGTAAGCCATGGGCCACAGTCTGTATTGCTTGTGTTCGACTTCGGAAGACCGGGTCTGCCTACCGACCGCGCGCCGCCCGGATACTGTCGAAAGTCGGTACGCGCCGAGTGGGGCGGCAACTAACGTGGCGAGCGTGAGTCTGCTGCGACGGCCCGGGGCTTGGGCCGAGCCATTTCGCGCGACGGGGACCCTCGCGGTCCTCATGGTCGTGGCGGTCGCCGCCGAGCATCTCTACCTGGCCGGCACCGACTACCCGCGGTGGGCCGGCTGGTCGGCGGTGGCGGGCGTGGTCGGCGTCGCGGTGTCCATGGGCCTCCTGCGGAGACACCCGGCGGTCGCCGCGGCGCTCGTGTGCGCCCTGGTCGGTGGCACGCTGGTGGCCAACGACGGCTGGATCCTGGTCAGCTACGTCGTCTTCGCTGCCCTGGTCAGCTTCCTCGTCGGCAGGTCGGCCGACCGGGTGTGGCCCGTCGTGGCCGTCGCGGGATCCGCCGTGGTCGCGCTGACGGTGCTCGACCCCGTCGTCAACGGCGGCGGCCTGCGGATCGCGATGGTCGGCAACATGGTCGTCTTCATGGCGCTGCCCTGGCTCAGCGGCCGCTACCTGCGCCAGGTCGCCCGCAGCCACGAGACCGAGATCGAGCAGGTCCAGCTCACCGAGCGGGCCCGGCTGGCGCAGGAGATGCACGACTCCCTGGGCCACGAGCTCAGCCTGATCGCGCTCCGGGCCGGTGCGCTCGAGATGGCGCCGGGTCTCTCCGAGACCCACCAGCGCTCGGCCGGCGCCATCCGCGCTGCCGCCGCCGGGGCCACCGAGCGGCTCGGCGAGATCGTCGGTGTGCTGCGTCCCGCGAGCGAGGCCGCGCCGCTGGCCCCGTCCTCCGTCGGGATCGGTGGCCTGGTCGAGCGTGCGCGCGAGTCGGGTATGGACGTACGCCTGGAGGGCTCGCTCGACGAGCATCCGGCCAACCCGCCGGTGCGCGACGCGGCCGCGCACCGCATCGTCCAGGAGGCGCTCACCAACGCCGCCCGACACGCCCCGGGGTCGTCGGTGACGGTCTCGGTCGAGCAGCAGCCCGGCGGCGTACGCCTCGCGGTGACCAACGGGCGCGCGACCCTTCCGGCTCGGGTCGGAGCCACGACCCGGCTGGGCCTGGTCGGGCTGGAGGAGGCGGCCCGGGCCGCCGGCGGCTCGTTGCGCCACGGCCCGCGTCCGGGTGGCGGCTTCGAGGTCGTCGCCGACCTGCCCGCTGCCGGCGTCGCCGACGACGTGTCGCGCCACGAGGCGACGCTGTGAGCGAGCCCCGGCGAGCGACCGGGACGATCCGCGTGCTGCTGGCCGACGACGAGGCGATGGTGCGGGCCGGCGTACGCGCGATCCTGGAGACCGACGAGGCGATCGAGGTGGTCGCCGAGGCCGCCGACGGGCGCGAGGCGGTCGAGGCCGCACAGCGCCACCGGCCCGACGTGGCGCTGCTCGACGTCCGGATGCCGCGGATGGACGGACTGGCGGCGGCGGCCGAGATCGCCCGCACCGCGCCGGCGACCGCGCGGGTCATGCTGACCACCTTTTCCGAGGACGCCTACATCGCCCGCGCGCTCGGCGACGGTGCCAGCGGGTTCCTGCTGAAGGCCGGAGACCCGCGCGAGCTGCTCGCCGGCGTGCACGCGGTCGCCGACGGCGCCGCCTTCCTCTCCCCACGGGTCGCCCAGCGGGTCATCGCCGAGCTCGGCGCCGGGGCGGGTGACCGGATGTCGCGGGCCGCCGACGCGCGGGCCAAGGTCGCCGAGCTCACCGACCGCGAGCGCGACGTGATGGCGCTGGTCGGGGCAGGCCTCTCCAACGCGGAGATCGGTCGCCGGCTCCATCTCGTGGAAGGCACCGTGAAGGCCTATCTGAGCAGCGCCTTCGGCCGGCTCGGCGTACGCAACCGGGTGCAGGCAGCAGTCCTCGCCCACGAGGCCGGGCTCGTGGGCGAGGACGGTTAGAGGCTCTGGGTATCCCGGGCGAGCCGTCAGGCGTCCCGTCTGCGGAACACCACGAAGCCCGCCAGCAGAGTGACCGCCGCCCAGGTGGCCAGGAGCCCGAGGCCGCCGTTGCGCCCGTAGGGCAGCTCGTCGGAGAGCCCGAAGAGGGTGGCGATCCCGATGCCGAGGTATTCGGTGCCCGCGGTGCCCGGCAGGTAGAACGAGACGTCGGTCATCAGGTCCATCCCGCTCATGATCAGCACCATCGGCAGCAGGAACAGCGCCAGGAAGGCCACCACGAGCGCCCCGGCGGTGCTGCGCAGCCCCACCGCGAGCCCGACGGCCAGCGCGACGACCACGCCCAGGTAGACACTGACCCGGCCGGCCACCTCGGCCACCGCGGAGACGTCGAAGACGCCGTAGTCACCGGCGGTCAGGTAGCCGAGGCCGGCGCCGAGGAAGGCGAGCAATGCCCCGGAGGCCAGGGCGACCACCTCGACGACGACGAGCTTCGCGGCCAGCACCTGCCCGCGCCGGGGCTCGCACTGCAGCGTCGTGCGCATGCTGCCGGAGGCATACTCCGAGGTCACCGTCAGCAGGGCCAGGGCGATCAGGGCGAACTGGGTGAACAGCAGCCCCGCGGTGGCGACGTCCTCGACGTGGAGCAGCTGGTCGGCATGGGACAGCTCCGGGTTGGGCTCGGCCGCATCGAAGCCGAGCGGCACCGCGTAGATCGCCATCAGCGCGGTCGCGCCGACCAGGCACCACCAGGTCGAGCGCACCGACCAGAGCTTGGTCCACTCCGAGGAGACCGTCGCGAAGAAGCTCGGCATCAGGCGACCTCCGTCCCGTGCTGGTCGCCTCGGGGTCCGCTTCGGCCCGAATACTCCACGCTCCCGGCGGTCAGCCGGAAGTACGCCTCCTCGAGCGACCCGTGACCGGCGACGAACGAGGCCATCGAGGAGTCCGCGAGCAGTCGGCCCCGGCCCATCACGACCAGGTGGTCGGCGGTCTGCTGCATCTCGCTCATCAGGTGGCTGGAAACGAGCACCGTTCGCCCCTCCGCGGCGAGCGACCTCAGCAGCTGGCGGATCCACAGCACCCCGTCGGGGTCGAGACCGTTGACCGGCTCGTCGAAGAGCATGACGCGCGGGTCGCCCAGCAGCACGCCCGCGATCCCGAGCCGCTGGCTCATCCCGAGCGACAGGTTGCCGGCCCGTCGCCGGGCGACCCCGGCCAGGCCGACCCGCTCGAGCACCTCGTCGACCCGGGCCACCGGGATCGAGTTGCTCCGCGCCATCGCCACCAGATGCGTACGCAGCCGGCGACCGGGGTGCGCCGCCTTGGCGTCCAGCAGTGCGCCTACCTCGCGCAGCGGACGCCGCAGCGAGACGTAGGGGCGGCCGTCGATGGTGGCGGTGCCCGACGTCGGCCGGTCCAGGCCGAGGATCATCCGCATCGTCGTGGACTTGCCGGCGCCGTTGGGGCCGAGGAACCCGGTGACGCGCCCGGGCTCTATCTGCAGGGTGAGATCGTCGACCGCGGTGGTCGCCCCGTATCTCTTGGTCAGGTGGTCCAGAGTGATCATGCGTCGAACCTAGGGACGCGCGCGGTCGCGCACAGTGGCCGAAAAGCAGCCGTCCCTACCGACGAAAGTCGGTAGGGACGGCTGTGGTGTGAGGCGAGGATCAGCCGGTGACGCTCTTCGGCAGACCGGTCGGGGTGCAGATGTCGCCCGGCATCTGGTCGACGCTGTCTTCCTTGATGTGACCGAACATCGTCAGCGCACGTTCGCGGTCCCACTCGGTGCTCATGCCGACGATCGGCACACCGCAGGTCTTCGCGGAGCCACCGGCGAGCGCCTTGAACGCCCACGCGAACTTCGCGCCACCGATGACGCTCATGCCCTTGCCGACCTTGAGGCCCTCGGCGCCCTTGCCCATCTCGGCGAGCTTGAACGGGTTGAGGACGGTGGTCGGGTCGGTCATCTTCTTCCCGATGCCGGAGATGACCTCGGTCTGGTTGACGCCTCGCGCCAGGTCTCCGGTGCTCTCCACGTGGCGCGAGCGCGCGTAGGCCAGCGCGGTCGCGCCGTCGGCGTCCTGGCAGCCCTTCTTGACGTCGAGGCCGGCCAGGTCGTCCTTCATGTTCTGCTTCGGGCAGATCTCGACGCCGCCGACGCCGTCGACCAGCCGGGCGAGGCCGCCCATGCCGATCTCGACGTAGCCGTCGATGCGTACGCCGGTGTTCTGCTCGATCGTCTGGGTCAGCAGCTCGGGGCCGCCGTAGGCGAAGGCTGAGTTGATCTTGGTCTTGCCGTGGCCGGGGATGTCGACGGGAGAGTCACGCGGGATGGTGACCACGATCGTCTTGCCGGCACCGGTGTGCATCAGCTTGATCGTGTCGGTGCGGCTGCCGGCGGCGTCGCCGGTGTGCAGCTTGTTCTTCTCCGCCTTGGTCAGGCCTTCGCGGGAGTCGCTGGCCACGATGAGGTAGGTGGTGCCGGGCTGGTCGGCGGGCCGCTCGCCGGCGGTCGGCTCGTAGGGCACCTTGTCGACCTTGTTCCACGCGCTGATGCCGATCCATGCGATCGCGCCGACCAGGATCAGCACCGGGATCATCAAGATGGCGACGAACCGGCGGAACGGGTGCCGCTTCTTCGGCCGGGGGCCACGCCCACCGCGGCCCCCGCGGCCGCCGTAGCCATCGCCCGGGCCGCCGTAGCCCCCGTTGCCGCCGCCGTACTCGCTCGGCTGGCTCCAACCGCCCTGCTGCCCATAGCCCTGTTGCGGATAACCCTGTTGCCCGTAGCCCTGGTTGTAGCCCTGGTCGTAGCCGGGCGTGGGCGCGATCTGCCCAGGCTGCGGCAGCGGGCGGTCATAACCGCCACGCGGCGGTGCAGGGGGAGGCGCACCTCGATCGGGGCGCTGGGCCGTCGGCATGACGTTGGTCTGCTCTGGCCCGTTGGGCGGAGCAGACTGACCACGGCCATACGCCCACCCGTACTGCTGTGCCCGGGGGTCGTCAGGGTTGCCTGGTCGGCGGGGATTAGGCATGCGCTCAAAGGTACCGTGCCGCGCCGGTAGAGTTAGACGGCGCGTCGCACCACCGTGTTACCTGTGTGACTGGTGATACTGACGGGGCAACCCCTTTCGCCTGGTCGGCCCCTCGCCCGGTTAAAACTGTCCGGTAAGAGACCTGCCTGGTAAAGAAGAACTTCCCCGAGGGACCTGTGATGGCTGACCAGAACTACCGGCCCCAACGTACGGCCGCAGAACGCGCCTCTCGCGTGCGGTTCCGCCGTGCGATGGCGCTGCTGCTGATCACACTGCTCCTGCCCGGCTCGGCCCAGCTCGTCGCCGGCAACCGCAGGGTCGGCCGGATCGCGATCTGGACCGTCCTCGGCCTCGGCGTCACCGCCGGGCTGGTCTTCCTCATCTCCCTGCTCTGGCACGGCCTGGTCTTCCGGCTCGGCACGACCCCGTGGCTGCTCGGTCTCTTCCGGCTCGCGCTGATCGCCGGCGCCATCGCCTGGGCCGCGCTCTTCGTCGACGCCTGGCGCCTGGGCCGGCCGCTCGAGCTCGACCTCAAGCAGCGCCGCATCGTGGTCGCGATCAACGGCGCGCTGGCGTTCTCGGTGGCCGCGACCATGATCTTCGGCGCCCACCTGGTCGGCGTGCACAAGGGCATGGTCGAGGCGATCTTCTCCGGCGCCGAGGCCGCCGAGGCCCACAACGGCCGCTTCAACGTGCTGCTCGCGGGTGCCGACGGCGACAGCGGCAAGACCCGCTGGGGGCTGCGGCCCGACTCGCTCACGGTCGCCTCCATCGACGCCGTCACCGGACGCACCGTGCTGATCGGCCTGCCTCGCAACATGCAGAACTTCACCTTCGACGACGGTTCGCCGATGGACAAGAAGTTCCCGCGTGGGTTCGACTGCGACGGCTGCTACCTCAACGGCGTGAGCACCTGGGCGGAGGACCACAAGGACCTCTACAAGGACGAGGACAAGCCCGGCATGGCCGCCACCATCGACGCGGTCGAGGGCATCACCGACCTGCAGATCAGCTACTACGCGATGGTCGACCTCGACGGCTTCCAGAAGATCGTCGACGCCATCGGCGGGGTCACCATGAACGTACGCCAGCCGATCCCGGTCGGCATCCCGTCCGACAAGTTCTATACCCATATCCAGCCCGGCACGAAGAAGCTCGACGGCTGGGAGACGCTCTGGTACGCCCGAGCCCGCCACGACTCCGACGACTACTCCCGGATGGCCCGTCAGAAGTGCGTCATGAACGCGATCCTGGAGCAGACCAGTCCCGCCGACGTCGTACGCCACTACCAGGACGTCGCGAAGGCGACCGGCTCCACGATCACCACCACCGTGCCGCCGAGCGAGATCGAGCGCTTCTCCGCGCTGGCGCTGAAGGCCAAGTCGCAGAAGATCTCGACGCTCTCGCTGGTGCCGCCGCTGGTGGACAGTGCCGACCCCGACATGTCCGAGGTGCACGGCCTGGTGCACGACGCGGTGAAGAAGGCCACACCGAAGAAGGAAGAGGTCTTCGAGGAGCCGGGTGGCGGCGACGACGGCGAGACCAAGGCACCCGCGAAGAACGACGGTGTCAAGGCGCAGGCCACCGGCGGCTCGAAGGCCGACGGCTCCGACGACGACAGCCCCGTCACCGGCGGAGCGAAGGGATCGCGCAACAAGGGCTACCAGGCCAACGAGACCGACGACCTCGCCTCGGCGTGCTGAACAGCACGTTAACGAGGCGTCACATGGGCCCGCTGATTCCCGGGAACCCCCGAGGTCGCGGCTAGTCTGGAACCGTGCCAGGGAGCAAACGTGTCGCCGCCGTCGTGGTGACCTTCAACCGTCTCGAGCTGCTGCAGCCTCTGCTGGAGCGGCTCGACGTGGTCGCCGACCTCGATGAGGTCATCGTCATCGACAACGCCTCCACCGACGGCACCTCCCAGTGGCTCGCCGATCTCGACGGCGCGGCGCGGAGCGTTCCGGTGCTCGCGCACACCCTCGAACGCAACAGCGGCGGCGCCGGCGGTTTCCACGACGGCCTCGAGCTGGCGATCGAGCGTGGCGCCGACCTGGTCTGGCTGATGGACGACGACGGCATGCCCGACCCCGAGTGCCTGGCTCTGCTGCTCAAGCAGACCGATCTCGACTTCTGGGGCCCGCTGGTGGTCGACGAGGGCGACCCCGGTCGTCTCGTGTTCCCGATCCGGCTCCCGGGCCGCTCCAAGGTCGTGCACCAGCTGCACGATGTCGAGCAGGCCGCCACCGACGGTCTGATCAAGGACATCGTGATCCCGTTCAACGGCGTGCTGGTCACCCGTGACCTCGTCGAGCGGATCGGCTACCCGCGTGCGGAGTTCTTCATCTGGGGCGACGACCACGAGTACCGGCTCCGGGCCGAGCGTGCCGGGGCGCGGATCGCGACCGTCGTCGGCGCCCAGGTGCGCCACCCGGCCGTGGGTGATCTCGGCACCCCGATGGCGTGGGGGAGAGCGACGTACAACCACACGCCCAGCGACCTGAAGCACTACTGCATGGCGCGCAACAACCTGCTCAACCTGCGCGACTACCGAGGGTGGCCCTTCGCTTTGGCTTTCGTGGCGAAGACCCTATGGTTCTACCTGCTCACCAAGCCCCAGCCGAGCCGGATCTGGCTGTCGATGCAGGCATGGCGAGCAGCCATCCGGGGGGACTTCAGTGGACACGAGAGGTTCCTTCGTTGAGCACCACCCGTGAGACGGTCGCGATCGTCGTCGTCACCTACAACCGCGCCGACATGCTGCGCGGGCTGCTCGACGGGCTCACCAAGCTCGACCAGCCCGCCGACGCCGTCATCGTGGTCAACAACGCGTCGACCGACCACACCAGCCAGGTGCTCGCCGAGGCGATCACGCCCAACCTCCAGGTCATCGACAGCCCGGAGAACCTCGGCGGAGCCGGCGGCTTCCACCTCGGCTCCAAGGCCGCGGTCGAGCAGGGCTGGGACCGCCTCTACCTGATCGACGACGACGTCGTCCCCGCCCACGACTGCCTCGAGGTGCTGCTCGCGCAGGACGAGGACTGCCTCTTCTCCGTACGCGAGGACCGCAACGGCAACCTGATCGAGCTGGCGGCCCTGAAGTTCGACCTGCGCAACCCGCTGGCGATCAAGCCCAAGACCGCCTCGGTCATGGACACCTACCCGACCCGGGAGGCCATGCCCGAGCGGGTGCCGGTGGAGAACGTCGCCTTCGAGGGCTTCATGATCCGCCGCACCGTCCTGGAGGAGATCGGGCTCCCCGACCCCTCCTACTTCATCTTCTACGACGACGTGGACCTGGCCATCCGGGCCCGCCGCGCCGGGCGCACGATCTGGGCCCAGCGCGACGCGGTGCTCGTGCGGCAGCTCGACTTCAGCCAGCAGCACGACCTGGCCGGCTGGAAGGGCTTCTACATGTATCGCAACCTGTTCGTCGTTCACCTCCGCTACGGCGAGAACGTCCTCGTACGTCTCAAGCCCTGGCTCATCACCGCGGCTGTGGTCCTCCTCAGCCCGCTGCGTGGCGGCAAGCACGAAGCCGTCAACGTGATCAAGGCGCTGTTCGCGGCGCGGGGCATGCGCACCCCGTCGAGATCCAGCACCGTCCCGTCTGCCTGACCCATTCCCTACCAACAGTCCCTACCAACAGAGACCTAGACTGAGCGATCGTGTCCTTCCCTGAAACCACTCCTGACCTCGTCGTCGTCGGCTCCGGCCTCTTCGGCCTGACCATCGCCGAGCGTGCAGCCTCCGAGCTGGACAAGAAGGTGCTCATCATCGAGCGCCGCTCCCACGTCGGTGGCAACGCCTACTCCGAGTTCGACGAGGAGACCGGCATCGAGGTGCACAAGTACGGCACCCACCTCTTCCACACCTCCAACGAGAAGGTGTGGGACTACGTCCGGAAGTTCACCGAGTTCACGAACTACCAGCACCGGGTGTTCGGCAAGTACAAGGGGCAGGTCTACTCCCTGCCGATGAACCTCGCGCTGATCAACTCGTTCTTCGGGAAGTCGCACAGGCCCGACGAGGCCCGGGCGCTGATCGCGGAGCAGGCCTCCGAGTTCAGCACCGACGAGGCGCAGAACCTCGAGGAGAAGGCGATCTCCCTGATCGGGCGCCCCCTCTACGAGGCGTTCATCAAGGGCTACACCGCCAAGCAGTGGGA
This sequence comes from Nocardioides albertanoniae, assembly GCF_006716315.1. Classification (NCBI taxonomy): domain Bacteria; kingdom Bacillati; phylum Actinomycetota; class Actinomycetes; order Propionibacteriales; family Nocardioidaceae; genus Nocardioides; species Nocardioides albertanoniae. Next base: position 1,193,721 of record NZ_VFOV01000001.1, read on the forward strand.
GAAGGACCCGACGGAGCTCTCGCCCGACATCATCACCCGGCTGCCGGTCCGCTACACCTTCGACAACCGCTACTTCAACGACAAGTACGAGGGCCTCCCGGTCGACGGCTACACCGCCTGGCTGGAGCGGATGGCCGACCACCCCAACATCGAGGTCAAGCTCGACACCGACTTCTTCTCGGTGATCGACGACTTCAAGGGCAAGGTCCCGATCGTCTACACCGGGCCGGTCGACGAATACTTCGACTTCTCCGCGGGCAAGCTCTCCTGGCGCACCGTCGACCTCGAGTCCGAGACCCTCGACGTCGACGACTACCAGGGCACCGGCGTGGTCAACGCCAACGACCCGGAGGTCCCGTTCACCCGTGAGCTGGAGTTCAAGCACCTCCACCCCGAGCGTGCCGACCGCTACAAGCCCGGCAAGACCATCGTCGTGAAGGAGTACAGCCGCTTCGCCCAGGAGGGCGACGAGCCGTACTACCCGATCAACACCGCCGACAACCGCGAGAAGATCCTGGTCTACCGCGACCTGGCCAAGAAGGAGCCGATGGTGCTCTTCGGTGGCCGCCTCGGCACCTACAAGTACCTGGACATGCACATGGCGATCGCGTCCGCGCTCACCATGTTCGAGAACAAGCTCCGTCCGTACTTCGAGGACGGCACCCCCCTCACCTCCGGAGGCGTTGACGAGTGAATACCCGACTCCTGCAGCGGCAGATCCTGCCGCTCGACCGTGACTCCGACGTACTCCCGCTCTACGTCGACAACCAGGCCGCGATCCTCGACGCCGACAAGTACGAGGTCGGCCCCGACAAGACCGCCCAGGCGCTGAACAACGCCCAGATCCGCCAGTCGATCAACGACGGCACCCAGGTGCACCCCGACCAGCTCGAGTCGCGTACGGCGCTGCGGGTCACCCAGGGCGACCGGCTCTCGCTCGGCACCTACTTCAACGCGTTCCCGGCCAGCTACTGGCGTCGGCACACCGTGGTCGACGACGTGAAGCTGACCGTGACCCTGAAGGGCCGCGGCGCCAGCGTCATCGTCTACAAGTCGATGGCCAACGGCCGCTCGCAGCGCGTCGAGGCCGCCGACACGGGCAGCAACCCCGAGGGCACCTTCACCTTCGACCTGCCGCTGAAGCCGTTCGTCGACGGCGGCTGGTACTGGTACGACGTGATCGCCTCCGACGAGGACGCCGTCGTCACCTCGGCCGAGTGGACCGCGGAGGTCCCCGACGACCGTGCCGAGCACGGCACCGTCGACATCTGTGTCACCACGATGAACAAGCCCGACTTCGCCTCGAAGCTGCTGGCCCAGATGGGTGAGGACGAGCAGCTGCGGCCCTACCTCGACACCGTCTTCGTGATGGAGCAGGGCACCAAGAAGGTCGTCGACGACCCCGAGTTCCCCGCTGCTGAGAAGGCGCTGGCCAAGGAGAATGGGGGGAGCCTGCTGCGCATCATCGAGCAGGGCAACCTGGGTGGCTCCGGCGGTTACGCGCGCGGTCAGCTCGAGTCGGTGCGCAAGGGCACCGCGACGTACGCCCTGATGATGGACGACGACGTCGTCTGCGAGCCCGAGGGCATCATCCGAGCGGTCACCTTCGGTGACCTCGCCAAGCAGCCGACCATCGTCGGCGGCCACATGTTCTCGCTCTTCGCGAAGTCCCGGCTGCACACCTTCGGCGAGATCGTCCAGCCGTGGCGCTTCTGGTGGCAGTCGGCTCCCGGCGTCATCGGCGACTGGGACTTCGGCGCCCGCAACCTGCGCTCGACGCGCTGGCTGCACAAGCGCGTCGACGTCGACTTCAACGGCTGGTTCATGTGCCTGATCCCGCGCGTCGTGATCGAGGAGATCGGGCTCTCGCTGCCGGTCTTCATCAAGTGGGACGACTCCGAGTACGGACTGCGCGCCAAGGAGGCCGGTTTCCCGACGGTCTCGTTCCCCGGCGCGGCCGTGTGGCACGTCCCGTGGACCGACAAGAACGACGCGCTCGACTGGCAGTCCTACTTCCACCAGCGCAACCGGTTCGTCGCCGCGCTGCTGCACTCGATCTACGACGACGGCGGCCGGATGGTCACCGAGTCGTTCTCCCACCAGGTCAAGCACCTGGTCTCGATGCAGTACTCCACCGTCCACCTGCGGCACAAGGCGCTCCTGGACGTGCTCGCCGGGCCCGAGAAGCTCCACGAGACCCTCGCGACCCAGCTGCCGGCCGTACGCGAGATGACCAAGGGCTTCGCAGACGCCGACCTCAAGGCCGACCGTGACGCGTTCCCGCCGGTGCGCCGCCACAAGCCGCCGCGCAAGGGCAAGGACGACACCGAGGTGCCAACCAACCGCGAGGTCAAGCTGGCTGCGCTGAAGGCTCCGCTGCGGCAGGTGCTGAACCCGCGCAAGCTCGCTGAGGAGTTCCCCGAGGCCGAGCTCGCCGCGATGGACAACCAGTGGTACCGGATCACCAGGTACGACAGCGCCATCGTGTCGATGAACGACCAGCAGGGCGCGGCCTTCTACCGCCGTGACAAGAAGCTGTTCCGGCAGATGCTGAAGGACACCATCAAGGTGCACCGTCAGCTCAAGCGTCGTTGGCCCGAGCTGGCCGAGGAGTACCGCACCAAGCTTCCCGAGTTCACCTCGCCGGAGGCGTGGGAGAAGACGTTCGAACCGTGGACGGTCGCTGAGGAGAAGGACACCGATGGCAACCGGAGTTGATGAACGCCCCGTACGCGTCGTCGACGCGCCGCTGGCACCGCCGGCGGAGAACCTCGGACTGCTCTCGGTCTTCAGGCGTCGCTATCTCCTCAAGCTGCTCGTGCAGCGGGAGATCAGCGGTCGCTATTCGAACTCGATCCTGGGCGTCTTCTGGTCCTACATCAACCCGCTGACGCAGTTCTGCGTCTACTGGCTGTTCATGGGCAAGATCATGGGCGCCGACAAGGGGATGGACAACTACCCGGTCCACCTCTTCGCCGGCCTCGTGATCGTCCACTTCTTCACCGAGACCTTCGGCGCCGGCACGCGCTCGCTGCTCGGCAACAAGGGTCTGCTGAAGAAGATGGCGATGCCGAAGGAGATGTTCCCGGTCGCCTCGATGCTGGTCTCGCTCTACCACCTGGTGCCGGCGACGATCATCTTGGTGGTCGTCTGCCTGCTCAGCGGGTGGAAGCCGACCTGGGAGGCGGTGCCGTCGCTGTTCCTCGCGCTCGGCATCGTGATGGCGCTGGGCACGGCTCTGGCGCTGGTCTTCAGCCTGGCCAACGTCTTCTTCCGTGACTTCGGCAGCGCGGTCAACATCTTGACCAACTACATCCGCTTCGGTGTGCCGATGATGTACCCGTTCTCGATGATCGAGGGTGCTCTGGGCGACAAGTCCTGGATCTACCTGCTCAACCCGATCTCCGACGCGGTGCTGCTCTTCCAGCAGGCCTTCTGGGTCGGGGTCACCCCCAATCCGGAGAAGACCGCAGCCGAGCACCTGCCCGAGCATCTGTGGCTGTTCGGCCTGGCCGCGTTCGGCGTCTCGCTGGTGCTCCTGGTGATCGGCCAGCTGATCTTCAGCAAGCACGAGAACAAGATTCCGGAGCGACTGACATGAACGCCGACTCGATCGTGGTGGACGGGGTCACGAAGAACTTCACGCTCCGCTACCACCGCAGCATCAAGGACATCACCGTCGCCAAGGCTAAGGGGCGGGCCGTGTCCAACACCTTCAAGGCCCTCGACGACGTCAGCTTCACCATCAAGCAGGGTGAGTCTGTCGGTCTGATGGGTCTCAACGGATCGGGCAAGTCGACGCTGCTGAAGCTGATCAGCGGCGTGATGCGCCCCGACCAGGGTGTGGTCAAGACCCGTGGCCAGATCGCGGGCCTGATCGCGACCGGTGCGGGCTTCCACCCGCAGCTCTCCGGTCGGGAGAACATCTTCCTCAACGCCGCGATCTACGGGCTCTCGGGCGAGGAGACCGCGGCGATCTACGACGACGTGGTGAAGTTCGCCGAGCTCGGTGACCACCTCAACTCGCCGGTGGGCAACTACTCCTCGGGGCAGTACTCGCGGCTGGGCTTCTCGGTCGCCGTGCACATCGACTCCGACATCTTCCTCGCCGACGAGGTGCTCGCCGTCGGTGACAAGCCCTTCAAGAAGAAGTGCATGGAGAAGATGGAGGAGATCCGCGACAGCGGCCGCACCGTGGTCTACGTCAGCCACGCTGCCGGTTCGGTCAAGCGGATGTGCGACCGGGTGATCTGCCTGGAGAAGGGGCGCCTGGTCTTCGACGGCGACGTCGACGAGGGCATCGACTACCTCCACTACGGCGACGACGACGCCAAGGGGTCGGCGAGCCAGAAGAAGCTCGACGCCGCCGACAGCGCTCTCGGAGCCGAGGTCTGAGACGGCTGGCCTGCGGCGAAGTCGCAGGCCAGCCCTCGGGTAATTACAGGTTTGTAGTTCTTCGATAACCCTTCCGCCGGCTGTGGCGGATGTGAAAGATGTTCCCTGGTGTTACGAGACCAGGGGGATCCACGCATGTCTTGGCAGCAGGTCGGGCAACCGGGAACGGGTGACGCTCAGCGCGCTCGCTCCCGCTACGTCGCCTCGACCCAGCAGCTGCTCGTCATCGGGGTCGTCATGGCGGCCCTGGTCCCGGCGAGCGCCATCGTCGACCTGAAGGTCGTGCGCCCCGGTGACGTGCCGTCCGCCGGTGCCGAGGCGGCCCTGCCGTCGGCAGCGCAGGTGCCCGCGGACACGGTCGAGGCGCACCTGAACGAGATCTCGCTGACCGAGCCCCTCGCCCGAGGCCACGAGTCCGGCCACGGTGTGCGTGGACGGGTCACCGCCGAGGCGAAGACGACGGCCTCGCGCGACGCGAGCCGCACCAGCCTCACCAGCGATCCCCAGCCGGTGGACGGGTTCGGCACCGTCGGGCTCACCTGGGCGCCCGGCGCGACCGTGCCGGAGTCGGGGGTCGCTGCCGACGTACGCACCTTGAAGGACGGGGCGTGGAGCGGTTGGCAGGCGCTGGACGTGCACCTCGACGACCATGCGCCCGATCCGGGCACCGCGGAGCACGACGGGTCGCGGCCCGGCACGATGGAGGCGATCCTCGGCGAGGTCGACCAGGTGCAGGCACGGTTGAGACTGACCGACGCGCAGGTGCCGGCCGACCTGAGGCTCGCGGTGATCACGCCCGGCAGGGCCGCCGCGAGCCACGACGAGTCGCCCGAGATCGTCACGGGCACCGGTGATGTGCCGGAGCCGGCCGAAGGCGCCGCGAAGCCCCACAGCGACGCGGGCGAGGCGGGTGCGGAGGCGACGCTGTCGGCGGCCGCGTACACGCCCAAACCCAGCATCTACAGCCGCCGCCAGTGGGGCGCCGACGAGAGCGTGCGCGAATCCGGGCCGCCCGACTACGGCACGATCCACGGCGGGTTCGTGCACCACACCGTCAACACCAACTCGTACTCGCAGGCGCAGGTGCCGGGGATCATCCGGAGCATCTACACCTACCACGTGAAGAGCCGGGGCTGGCGCGACATCGGCTACAACTTCCTGCTCGACAAGTTCGGCCGCATCTGGGAGGGCCGCTACGGCGGCGTGGACCGCCCGGTCGTCGGCGCCCACACCGGCGGCTACAACAGTGATGCCTTCGGTGCCTCGGCGATCGGCAACTTCGAGACCACCTCGCCGCCGACGGCGCTGGTCAACGCCTTCGGCACGCTGTTCGCGTGGAAGCTGTCGCTGCACGGTGTGCGCGGCAACAAGGGCTCGACCCGCATCGGCGACCGCACCTTCTCGCACGCGATCATGGGCCACCGCGACGCCGGTTCCACCGCGTGCCCGGGCCGCTATCTGTACGCCAAGCTGAGCACCATCCGCTCGCAGGCGGGCTCGAAGCAGAACAGCTGGGCGTCTCGCGAGCTGCAGTCGCAGGTCTCCGGCTCCGCCTACCCCGACCTGGTCGCGCGCCGGGCGAGCGACAAGCGCATCTTCGTGCTGCCCACCGACGGCCAGGCGCGGTTCGGCAGGTCCCTGGCGACCAACCTGACCGCGGCGTCCTCGACCACGCTGATGAACGGCGGTGACTGGGACCGCGACGGTGATGGCGACATCCTGTTCCGCCACGCCGACGGGACGATCCGGGTCAACCGGGGCGACGGCACCCAGACCTTCGCGCCAGGGGTCGTGATCGGCTCCGGGTTCGACCGCGTCTCGATGATCGACGTGGTCAGCGACGTCACCGGCGACGGCCGCCCCGACATCATGGGCCGCCATCCCAACGGCGAGATCCGCATCTGGCCGGGCCGCGGCACGAGCACCCTCGGCGCCTCCTACCGGATGGGGAGCGGCATCAGCGGAGTCACCCTGCAGGTCGGCATGGGGCGTTGGTACAACGACGACGGTGCTCCCGAGAGCATCTTCAAGGTCGGCAGCACCTTGCGCGTCTACAAGACCAACGGGCCCGGTGGGCTGGTGAGCTCCTCGGCGACCAACCTCGACACCACCCCGTTCGACTTCATCGTCGGGGTCAAAGACCTGCGGGGCGCCTCCAGCGGCAGCGACCAGCTGCTCCGCCGCATCTCCGACGGGATGTGGTTCGGCTACGAGCACAACCAGGGCGGCGGCTGGGACCGGAAGACTCAGATGGGTGTCGTGCGCGGCTACGACCAGGTGGGCTGATCTGGGGCAGCCGGCGCTCACCGCTCAAGCGATGCTTGCGCGCTCGCTCTCGGCGAGGGTGGCCAGGCGCTCCTCGGTCGCGTGGGTGACCAGCACGAGCGATCCGCCGCCGGCCAGCAGACCGGCGAGGAGAGCCGCGCCGGCCGGTGAGGCGGAGGGAGCGGTCGAGAGCACGCGCGCGCCCCCGCCGTCGCCGAGCAGCTCTGCGTGGCTGGTCTCCTCGCCGACCCACGAGACGGCGGCGTCGTCGGCGGCCGGCGGGTCGAACGGGGTGAACGCGTCCGGCTGACCCCACACCTCGATGCCGACGTCGTGCACGTCGTGGGGGAGCGGGTCGGCGAAGCGTACGCCGAAGGGGAGCAGCGAGCAGGCCAGCGTCAGGCGCTTCCCGGCGTCCGCGGTCCAGGTGTCGAGCGTCTCGGGGCCGCAGACGACGGCGTCCGGGGTCTCCGCGTCGGTCACGACCAGCCCGGAGTTCCAGGCGGCGCCGAGGAAGACGGTGGCCAGCCAGTGGGTCGGCAGGTCGATGCGGATGCTGTCGCCGAGCTCGAGGCCGTGCTCGTCGACGAGCAGGCTGGAAGCCTTGGCGACCCAGTTGGCGTAGGTCGTGACGGAGAGCTCCTGGCGCTCGCCGCTCTCGTCGTCGTAGAAGGTCACGAACGGGTTGCCGGGACTGGTCTGAAGCGCTCGGGCGAGGGTCTGGGGAAAGCTGCTCACGCCGAAACTCTAAGGTGTGCGGCATGAGCGAGCGCCAGCGAGCGACCAGTGAGTCCATGACGTTCTGGGCAGTGATCCCCGCCGGCGGCGCAGGCACCCGGCTGTGGCCGCTGTCGCGCTCCTCGGAGCCGAAGTTCCTCCGCGACCTCACCGGCAACGGACGTACGTTGTTGCAGGAGACCTACGATCGGCTCGAGCCGGTCTCCGACGGCATCATGGTGGTCACCGGCGCCGTTCACGAGCAGGCGGTGTGCGAGCAGCTGCCGGAGGTGCCGCACGACGCGATCCTCACCGAGCCGAGCGGACGTGACTCGATGGCCGCCATCGGTCTGGCCGCGGCCTTCCTCGAGCGGCGCGACCCGCACGCGGTGATGGGCTCCTTCGCCGCCGACCACGTGATCGGCAACCTCGACGCCTTCCACGAGACCGTACGCCGCGCCGCGAGGATCGCCGAAGACGGCTGGCTGGTGACGATCGGGATCTCGCCGACCTTCGCCTCCACCGCGTTCGGCTACATCGCCGAGGGCGAGCCGCTGGCGGGCCACCCAGGCGCCTACCTGGTCGACGAGTTCGTCGAGAAGCCGTCGACCGAGGTGGCCCAGCGCTATCTCGACACCGGCCGCTACCGCTGGAACGCCGGGATGTTCGTGGTGCGCCCCACGGTTCTCCTCGACCTGCTCGCGCAGTCTGATCCGGCCTTCGCCGCCCAGCTGCGTACGATCGCCGCCGACCCGGCGCGGCTCGACGAGCTGTGGGAGACGCTGCCGAAGATCGCCGTCGACCACGCGGTCGCCGAGCCGGCCGCTGCCGCCGGAAAGGTCGCCACGGTGCCCGCCGACCTCGGCTGGGACGACATCGGCGACTTCGACTCCTTGGCGACGCTGCTCCAGGCCGCGGGCACAGCCGGCTCGGCCGGCCCCACGATCCTCGGCGACGAGACCCTCGTGCACGCCCTCGACTCCACCGGCCTCGTCGTGCCCCACTCCGGCCGCACCATCGCCCTCATCGGCCTCGACGACATCGTCGTCGTCGACACCGACGACGCCGTCCTGGTCACCACCCGCGCCAAGGCCCAACAGGTCAAGAAGATCGTCGCCGCTCTCAAAGACTCCGACCGCACCGACCTCACCTGACCCGCCCCAGCCGAGAAGTCACTCCCGCAGGTCGAGAGGTCACCCGTGCGGGCCGAGGAGTCACTCCCGCAGGCCGAGGGGTCGCTCGTGCAGGTCGAGAAGTCACTTCTGCAGGTCGACACGTCGTACTGACTCCTCGATCTGCAGGCCTGACCTCTCGACCTGCAGAAGCGACGCTTCGACCTGCGGGCCTGACCTCTCGACCTGCAGGGGTGACGTCTCGGCAGGTGGGGGAAGTCGGGTCAGGAGGTACGAACGGCCGCGATCCCTGAGAGAGGAGAGGCGGCCGTTCGTACGTCTGGGAGGACCAGGTCACATGGCCTGGGGCTCCGGGGTGCTGGTGTAGGGGTACTTGAGCATGAAGTCCTTGATCGCCTCGCCGGAGACGCCTTCGCAGTACTGGAAGACGCCCTTCTGGGTGGACGCCTCGGTGGGGTTCTTCGGGTCGGCGTACCAGTGGGTGAGGGCGATGTGGGTGCCGGAGGGGAACTCGGTCTTCTTGTCGCCGGCGACCGCGGTCTCCTTCTGGTCGGCGGCGGTCCACGGCGCGGCGATGAACTTGTAGCGGAAGTTGGAGGTGCCGGCGAACTTGTCACCGATGCTGCGGAGCAGGTTGAGCTCGTCCTCGGAGACGGTGTTGTCGTACCAGACGATCGTGTAGCCGTGCTCGAGGTTGTGCACGAGCGCCTCGAGGTCGGGGCGGTCGCCGGCGGAGTAGAACTTGCGCGACATGTCGGCCGGGGCGACGTTGGCCTCGTTCCAGTGCGGACCGAAGGCCGGGGGAGCGGTCGTGTAGGTCTGCTCGGTGCCGGTCGCGATGTGGTTCTGGTTGCCGTCGGCCTTCGTCTCGGTGACCTTCTGGCAGCCGGCGGCCTTGGTGCTCTTGCCGATGTCCTGCAGCGCGACGTCGTCGTACTTGCTGGACTTGAAGTAGCCCGTGATCGGGCCCCACGCGGCAGCACCCACGATCAGCAGCGCGATGACGATGCAGACACCGACGATCGCCGCACCGCGGGCACGCTCGGAGCGACCCTGCTTCTTGCGGATGTTGTCGATGACCGCACGGCGGTCTTTGTTGAGCGACTTGTTTGCCACGGTCGGCGTACCTCAGGTCTGTGGTCGGGACGCGCAGATTCTAGGCGGTCATGGGTTGCAGAAGGGAAGTTGCCCCGAGATTGGTGTCGTCGCGCTCGCATCGCCAGCCGTGCGCGAAGGCCAGCGCGGCGACCACGGCGGGGTCGGCGTCGTCGACCCGGAGCCCGTCCCCGTGCGGGATCGGGGCGATCCCGGTGACCTCTGTGACGGCCGCAGCGAGCTCCTCGACGCTCGCCGGCGCACCGAACGGAGCCTGGTCGGCGGCAGCACCCTTGAGGGCGCGTACGACCGCCTCCCTGGCTCCGAAGCCGAAGAAGTCCGACCCCTCGGGGCGGATCAGCGCGCTCGCCCCGGGGCCGTCGTCGCCGGGCTCGCGGACCAGGTCTGCCCGGCCGCGCAGGACCGCGAAGGGTCGAGCGCCCAGCTTGCCCTGGGAGATCTCGGCGGCCGAGGCGATCTCGTCGACGACCGCGGGGGCGGTGACGACGAGGTCGTTGCCGTAGGCGTCGACCTGGCCGGCGAAGCTCTCCAGCACCTCGAGGCCGGCGGCCCCGATGGCGATGTCGGTCTGGCCGTCGCGCCAGGCGCGCCCCGCGGTGTCGGTGATGACCACCCCGACGTTCACGCCGGTGCGGTCGCGCAAGGTCGCGCGCAGCGTACGCGCGGAGGCGTCTGGGTCGAGGGGGAGCAGCACGATGTGACCGGCCTCGACGTTGGAGGCGTCGATGCCTGCCGCCGCCATGGTCAGGCCCAGCCGGCTGCGTACGATCTGGGTCGGTCCGCGGCGGGCGACGACCCGGACCGTCTCGCCGGGGAGCGCATCCTCACGGGTGCCCTCCCGTACGTTGCCCTCCGCCTTGCTGACGACCTTGCTGGTCACCACGACGACATCCCCGTCGCTCAGCTCTTCGGCGCCGAGCGCGGTGAGGAGCAGGGCGGCGAGGTCGTCGCCCTTCCGTACCTCGGGCGTGCCCTCGGGCGCGGTGACCGTGATGGCCGAGCGGTTCGCCGACCCGGCGCTCTGCTCGTTCTCGGGGCGCCCGCTCACCGGGCGACCAGCCCGACGGCCGCGGCGGCGATGTCGGCGGTCGAGTCGTCGTCCGACATCCACAGCGGGACGGCAGCGGCCTTGAGGCCGGAGGCGTGCAGCGACTCGAGCGCGTCGGCGTCGGCGGCGTCGACCAGCCAGCCGTCGAGGACCCCGCCGGCGCCGCGCGTACCATAATGCAGACCGACTTCGGCAGCGGTTGCGCCGACGCCGATGGCGGCCAGCATCTGCTCGGCCATGCCGCGCACGTGATGGCCACCGATGATCGGGGAGATGCCGACGACGGGTGCCGGGGTGGCGATGATGCCCTCTCGGATCCCGGGCACTCCGAGGATCGTGCCGACGGAGACGACGGGGTTGGACGGGGGCACGATCACCAGGTCGGCCTTCAGCAGCGCGTCCATCACGCCGGGGGCCGGTCGTGACTCGTCCTGCCCGACGAAGATCAGCTTCTCGACGGGCACGCCCGCCCTCAGCCGCACCCAGTACTCCTGGAAATGGACGACCGAGAGTCCACTGGGTGAGTCGGCGTCCTTGACCGCCACATGGGTCTCGACGCGGTCGTCGGTCATCGGCAGCAGCCGCACCCGGTCGTCCCACACGGAGCGCAGCCAGCGCTCGGACAATGCGGTGGTGACCTGCGACAACGGATAGCCGGCCTCGATCATCTGGGTGCGCACCAGGTGGGTCGCGATGTCGCGGTCACCGAGCCCGAACCACGTGCCCGGGACGTCGTACGCCTCGAGCTCCTCCTTGATCGACCACGTCTCGCCCTTGCGGCCCCAGCCGCGGTCGTGGTCGAATCCGTTGCCAAGGGTGTACATCACCGTGTCGAGGTCGGGGCAGACCTTGACGCCGTGCATCCACAGGTCGTCAGCAGTGTTGGCGATCACGGTGACCCGGGCATCTTCCTCAATGCCCGGGATGCGACCGGTGGAGATGCCGTGGAGGAGCCCGGAGATGAACTTCGAGCCACCATGGCCGCCGGAGAGAACGGTGATGTCGCGCATGGTCCTAGCCTCTCAGACGAGGACCAATGCCCCAGCCTCAGCCGGTCCGTACCACCTGTGTTATTGCGGCCCTAGCAGATTTGAGGGTTGACTTGTGGCACCGACAGGCATGTAATTTCATCAGTGTTATTCGAAACTGAACCGGGGACCGAACGTGGTGGAGACGTCGCCGAAAGAATCTCGGGCGGATTCGAGCAGGGCGCTGAGCCAGAGGAGAGGCCACAAGCCGAACCTGTGGGGAAGCTCCTAAATAAACGGGGGGATCGGTTACCTGCCGATGGCGTGAGGTGACTGGCCCAGAAGATTGGGTCACGGTCCCGAAGACAAGCTGAATAGGGTCGAAAGGTCGGAAAGACGATGAGAGAGCTGTTTCTCCTCGAGCCGGACACCGACGAAGGGGGCTGGCAGGAGCGCGCCCTGTGCGCGCAGACGGATCCGGAGGCGTTCTTCCCTGAAAAGGGTGGATCGACTCGGGAGGCCAAGAAGGTCTGCCAGACCTGCGAGGTGCGCCAGGATTGCCTTGAGTCCGCTCTGGGCAACGACGAGCGATTCGGGATCTGGGGTGGACTCTCCGAGAGAGAACGCCGCAAGCTGAAGAAGCGCGCCGTCTGAGGCAACTACCAAGCACAACAGCAAGGCCCGGGCCTCACGGTCCGGGCCTGCTGTCGTTTTCGGGGGTTCTCGGGAGCACCTCAGGGGTTCGTGGGCGCCGAGCGATACCTGCCGGGGCGTGTGCCGATCGCTCGACAGGTCCATTCGGCCTATCACCGGATGGGCACTAGGGTTGCCGATCGTGCAAGCGTCGGTCGCCCTCGTTCTCGTCTCCCACAACGGCGCCGGCTGGCTTCCCACCGTCATCGACGGGATCCGGAACCAGCAGGCCCCGGTGAGCTTTGCCGTCACGATCGACACCGGCTCGACCGACCGGTCGGTCGAGATCCTGGAGGAGACCTTCGCCCAGGTCGTCCAGCTGCCGGCCTCGACGACCTACGCCGACGCCGCCAACACCGCGCTCGACATCCTTCACCAGGCCCCGCAGCCGCCGGAGTGGATCTGGTTCCTCCACGACGACTCCACGCCCGACCCGGGTGCGCTGGCGACCCTGCTCAACGCCGCCGACGAGTATCCGGAGGCCGACATCCTCGGCCCGAAGATCCGCGAGTGGCCCTCGCTGCGCCGGATGCTCGAGCTCGGCGTCTCGATCTCGGGCACCGGTAACCGCGAGACCGGCCTGGAGCGGGGTGAGTACGACCAGGGCCAGCACGACGACGTACGCCGCGTCCTGGCCGTCAACACCGCGGGCATGCTGATCCGCCGCGAGGTCCTCGAATACCTGGGCGGCTTCGACAAGCACCTGCCCGTGCTCGGCACCGACATGGATCTCGGCTGGCGCGCCGCCAACGCCGGGTTCACGACCATCGCCGTGCCCGACGCGACCGTCTTCCACGTGGAGGCGGCCCACCGCGGCGTACGCAAGACGCAGCTGACCGGTCGCCGGATCCACTACCAGGAGCGCCGAGCCGCGCTCTACACCCTGCTGGTCAACGGCCGGCCGGGCACGCTGCCGCTGTGGATGATCCGGTTCTTCTTCCAGACCCTGTGGCGGATGCTCGGCTTCGTGCTCGTGCGCGATCCGGGCACCGCGCTCGACGACCTGGCCGCGCTGGGCTGGATCTACGGCCACACCGGCCAGATCATGGCGGCCAAGGCGCGCCGCCGGAAGCAGGCGCACGCCGACAAGGACGAGGTCAAGGCGCTGCTGCCGCCCCCGTGGCTGCCGTATCGGCACGGGCTCGACTTCGTCTCCGACGTGGCCACCGCGGTCACGCTCCAGGCATCCGACATCGCCGAGCGGCGGCAGATGGCGCAGGCCGAGGCCGACCCGGCGTCGTTCGCGGCCAAGCGCCAGGCCGAGCGCGCCCAGCTCGACGAAGACGAGATCCCGGCCGAGACCGGGCTGCTGGTGCGGCTGTTCACCAACCCGGTCGCGGTGCTGCTGGTCGTCGTCGGCATCCTCGGCGTGATCGGCGCCCGGGTCGCGCTCGGCGGGGTCGCGGGCAACGGGCTCGGCCCGACACCGCAGGGTGCGGGCGAGTGGTGGCGGCTGCAGATCGAGTCGTGGCACGCGATCTCGCAGGGCACCGGTGTGCCCGCGCCGCCTCACATCTTCCCGCTGGCGGTGCTGGCCACGATCCTCGGCGGCAACGCGAGCCTGGCGGTCGCCGGGGTCATGCTCCTCGGCTTCCCGGTCGCGCTCGGCGGCGCCTGGCGCATGCTCCGGGTGGTCGGCCGCCTGATCAGCCACCTCGGCGCCCCGCGCTGGCTGCTGCTGTGGGGCTCGACGGCGTACGCGCTCGTCCCCTACGTCAGTGGTGCCTTCGGTGACGGCCGGATCGGTCCGGTCGTCGTCGGCGCCCTGCTGCCCTGGCTCGCCCATGCCGCCCTCGGGTTCAGCGACCCCGTCGCCGACCGCCGCTGGCGAGCGGGATGGCGCACGGGTCTGCTCCTGACCATGATCACCGCCTTCGCGCCGATGGCGTTCCTGGTCTCGGCGGTCTTCGCGGTCGTCATCTTCATCGTGATCCGCAAGCTGATGCCCGCGGTGCTCAGCGACCGCGACCAGTGGGGCCCGCCGACCGCGGCGATCGCGACTCCCGTCGCGCTGCTGCTCCCGTGGTGGCTGCCGCTGATCTTCTCCGGCGGCTGGGCCGGTCTGCTGCTCGACCCGGGTCGGCTCCCGGCCCCCGCCGCGAGCGGCTTCGACCTGCTCGTGGGCCGGCTGACCGCGCTCGACGGCGCCGACCTCGGTGCCCCGTGGTGGCTCGGTCTCGCGCTTCCGCTGCTGGCGGTGCTCGCGCTGATCCCGAGCCGCACCCGCATCCCGGTGCTGGTCTGCTGGATCGGCGCGGTCGCGACCGCCGTGGTCACCATGCTCCTGTCGTGGATCCCGATCCACCTCGACGCCGGCATCGCCCGGGTCGGCTGGGGCTTCCCGCTGGTCACCATCCAGGGGCTCGCCGTGGTCGCGGCGGTGCTCGGCGTGCAGGGCGCGATCCTCGACGGCCTGCGCGGTCCGCGCAGGATCCTGGTCGGTGCTGCCGCCGCGGTGGCGGCGGTCGGCGCGATCGGCAGCCTCGGCTGGTTCGTCTACGCCGGCAGCGGAGACCTCTCCGACGACACCCGGGCGCTGGGCCACACCGACGTACCCTCCTACATGCTCGACCCGACCTCGACCACGCTCGGGCCGGAGGACGGTGTGCTGGTGCTGCGCGGCTCGGTCGACGACGGCATCCGCTACTCGGTCCTGCGCGACGACGGGATCACCCTCGGCGAGGACGAGATCGCCCAGGTCGCCGGCGGGTCCGAAGACCTGACCGGCGTCGTACGCCGCCTGGCGGCCGACCCCGACGACGCGGTGATCGACGACCTGGCCGCTCAAGGGGTGGCCTACATCGTGATGCCCGGGCCCGCCGACTCCTCGGTGGCCGAGGGGATCGACGCGTCCGGCGCGGTGACCCAGGCGAGCACGGTCGAGACCTCGACCCGCGCCTGGCTGCTCGACGCCGAGCCGGGTGACCCGGGTGTGACCGACTCGCTGTCCATCGTCCGCATCGTCTTGTTGGCCCTGGCCGGGATCGGGCTCTTCGTCGTCCTGGTCCTGTGCCTGCCGACACTGATCCAGAGGAGGGAGTCGGCGTGAGCCATCCACGTGACCCTTACGACCGCTCGCAGGAGCCGGCCGACGGCGCCTACGGCCAGGAGCCGTGGATGCTCGATCCCTACTCGGATCCCTATGCCGAGACACCGGAGGCGACGGCTCCCGAGCCCTACACCCCCGAGCAGATCTATGCCCAGCAGCCCTACGTCCCCGGGCCGGAGACCGGGCGGATCATCGCCCAGTCCGGCTACGAGCAGGGCTATGAGGAGAGCTACCCGGGCGACTACGACGGCGCCTTCCAGCCCGACTACGAAGCCTGGCCGACCGCAGACGAGATGCGCGCCGGAGAGCCCGAGCAGGCGCAGGGCGGCCGGATGGCCGCGGCCGCGGCCGCAGCGGCGCCGATCCTGCGGCGCGTTCGCAGGCAGCGCGGCCGCCGCCTCGACAACACCGCCCTGGTGGCGCTCGGCCTGATCGCCGTGATGGCGGTGGCGCTGCTGCTCATCCGCCCCCACCAGTGGGAGCAGCCGAAGCTCGCCGCCGACAGCAGCGCGCCGACCTCGGCCACCGTCGTGTGCCCCGGCAAGCCGAAGAACGGCTCCGACGAGGTCGCGGTGACCAACGCCGCCGACGGTGCGGGCACGATCCAGCTCGGCGGACCGGGCGCCGGCAAGGGCATCGAGGCCACCGCGGAGTCGGGCAGGATCACCGCCAAGCCCGTCAAGGCGGGCCCGGTCGTGGTCAGCGCCGGCAAGGAGGTCGCGCCGGGTCTGGTCGCCGGCCGCTCGACCAGCAAGCCGCTGGCGGCGACGGGCTGCCTGGCGCCGCAGGCCGAGGCATGGTTCCCCGGCATCGGTGCGGGTGCTACCCACAACTCGATCCTCGAGCTGACCAACCCCAACAACGGTGCGGCCACCGTCGACGTCTCGCTCTTCGACGACAAGGGCGCGGTCGCGGTGCCCGAAGACCTGCGCGGCGTCACGATCCCCGGTGACACCACCCGCACCTTCGACCTGCTGCACATGATCCCGCGCAAGGGTGACCTGTCGATGCGCACCACGGTCGTACGCGGCCAGGCCGGCGTCATGGTGCGCGACCGCGACGTCCAGCTCGAGTCGGAGGCGGCCAGCGAGGACTACTTCCCGGGGCAGTCGAAGCCGGCCAAGACCAACCTGCTGGTCGGCTATCCCAACAAGGCACAGAGCCGCACCCTGACGGTCGTCAACCCCGGCAAGACGCAGGTGAGCGGCGAGCTGCGCCTGCTGACGCCGAAGAACGTGCTCAGCCCGCAGGGTGCTCCCGAGATCAGTGTGCCGCCCAGCGGTCAGGCCCAGATCGATCTGACCGAGCTGCTCGGCAAGAGCAGCGCCGACGACGCGTACGGCATCGAGCTCGTCACCTCCGGCCCGGTCTCGGCCGCGATGCGGTCGGTCGACACCGGCGACGTCGCGCTCACCACCTCGGCCGAGGCCGTCTCGAAGGCGACCGCGGCGGTCGTCCCGACCGGTCCGAGCATCGACAAGAAGCGGGTCGTGATCTCTGGTCCGGCGGCCGACTCAGGCAGCAGCGGCACGGTCAAGTTGGTGCCGATGACCGCGAAGGGCAAGGCCCTGAAGGCGAAGGACGTCAAGGTCGGCCCGGGCACCGGCGCCGAGGTCGAGGTGCCCAGCGAGGCCGCGCTCATCCAGCTCGTGCCCCAGGGCGTCGAGGTGCGTGCGACGGTCGTGATGAGCGGTGACGGCGACGCGGTGGTGCCGTTCCGTCCGCTGCGCTCGGAGGTGCGCACCGCCGGGGTCGCGCCGGGTCTGCCGCTCCCTCTCGACCACTGACGCCGACCCGGCTAGGCCGTGTCTTTGGGAGGCACGGCCTAGGGCTGGTAGCGGGGATCGACGTCGTTGGCGGCGATCCCGAGCAGGTCGGCGACCTGCTCGACGACGACCATGAGCACCATCGCCTCCACCTCGGAGCGGGTCAGGCAGCGGTGCTCGATGGGCCGCCGGTAGATCACCAGCCGTGCCGGGGTGGCCCCGGAGCCGCGCTCGAGCGAACCGAGCGGGATGTAGTCGTCGACCGTCCAGTCCGGCGGGATGTCGGGCGACTCCTCGACGGCGTACTCGATCAGCCCCAGCCGCGACTGCCAGCGGGCGTCGATCTCGGTGACGATGTCGAGCGCGATGTCGTCGAAGCGCTCTCGGCGAGTGCGCCGGACCGGCACCGTCGGGTCGGCCGGCATCGCCACCGGGCCGCGCGTGCCGCGGCCGTGCCGGTCGCGGGTGCGGGGCTTGTCCCGGGACCCGCTCGAACCCCGTGCGTCGGTCATGTAGCGAGCCTAACCGCGAGGCTGGCTCCAGGGGAGTACGGTTCACCCGTGACTGCTCGTCGTTGTTCGCGTACCGCCTGCCAGCGCCAAGCCGTCTGCACGCTCACCTATGTGTACGCCGATCAGACGGCCGTCCTCGGCCCGTTGGCGACCTATGCCGAACCGCACGCCTACGACCTGTGCGAAGACCACGCCGAGCGGCTCTCCGCGCCCCGTGGGTGGGAGGTCGTGCGGCTGGCTCGCGAGCCCGTCGACCCGCAGCCCAAGGGCGACGACCTGCTCGCGCTGGCCGATGCCGTCCGTGAGGCTGCCCGTCCGCCGGCGCCCGCTCAGCGGGGCCCGGTCAGCACCCCGGCACCGACGGAGGCCGAGCCCGGGCACGACGAGGCTCAGCAGCGCCAGACCGGCACCCGTCGCGGCCACCTCCGCGTGCTCACCTCCGAGTAGTGCTGCACTAGAGTTCCGAGCATGCCGGACAGAGTTGACCTCGACATCGCCGACGCCGTCTTCAAGGCCTACGACGTCCGTGGCACCGTCCCGGACCAGATCGACGAGGCGCTCGCCCGGCGGGCCGGGCGTGCCTTCGTGCACGTGGTCGGCGCCCACGGCGGGGTCGTCGTGGGCCACGACATGCGGCCCAGCTCGCCGGCGCTCTCGGGCGCCTTCGCCGCGGGCGCGACCGAGGCCGGCGCCGACGTGACGCTGATCGGGCTGGCCTCCACCGACGAGCTCTACTTCGCCTCCGGCCATCTCGGTCTGCCGGGCGCGATGTTCACGGCCAGCCACAACCCGGCGCAGTACAACGGCATCAAGATGTGCCGCGCCAACGCGGTGCCGGTCGGGGCCGAGACCGGGCTCGACGAGATCCGCGACCTGGTGATCTCCGGCGACGTGCCGCTGCCGGGGGTCGCCGGCAGCATCAGCGAGACCGACGTGCTGGAGGCGTACGCCGCCCACCTGCTCGACCTGGCCCCGGTCGAGGGCCGCAGGCTGAAGGTCGTCGCCGACGCCGGCAACGGCATGGCCGGCCACACCGCGCCCGCCGTCTTCGGTCGCCTGGGTGCCGAGGCGGTCGAGCTGATCCCGATGTACTTCGAGCTCGACGGCACCTTCCCCAACCACGAGGCCAACCCGCTCGACTCGACCACGCTGGTCGACCTGCAGGCCAAGGTGCACAAGAGCGGTGCCGACGCCGGTCTCGCGTTCGACGGCGACGCCGACCGCTGCTTCCTCGTCGACGAGCGGGGCGAGGTGGTCAGCCCGAGCGCGATCACCGCGCTGATCGCCGAGCGCACGCTGGCCAAGGAGCCGGGCGCGACGATCATCCACAACCTGATCACCTCCCGCGCCGTGCCCGAGATCGTCACCGAGCTGGGCGGCAAGCCGGTGCGCACCCGCGTCGGCCACTCCTACATCAAGGCCGTGATGGCCGAGTCGGAGGCCGCCTTCGGTGGCGAGCACAGCGGCCACTTCTACTTCCGTGACTTCTGGCGTGCCGACTCGGGCATGCTCGCCGCGCTGCACGTGCTCGGCGCGCTCGCCGAGACCGACAAGCCGCTCAGCGAGCTGCTGGCGGCGTACGCTCGTTACCCGATGAGCGGCGAGATCAACTCCACCGTGCCCGATCAGGCTGCGACCGTGGCCGAGATCGAGAAGGCCTACGCAGACCGTGACGACGTCACCCTCGACCGTCTCGACGGGCTGACCCTCTCCCACGCAGACTGGACCTTCAACGTCCGTGCCTCCAACACCGAGCCGCTGTTGCGGCTCAACGTCGAGGGCAGGGACGTGCCCACCATGGAGCGTGTGCGCGACGAAGCGCTCGCGATCATCCGAAAGGACAACGCACAATGACCGGCGCATCGACCCCTCTGGGCCTCAGCGAGAAGCTGCTCGAGATCATCGTCTGCCCGCAGTGCCACGGCGACCTGCTGCCTGTCGAGGCGACCGCGCCCGACCAGGTCGGCGAGCTGGTCTGCCAGGGCGAGTGCGGGCTCGCCTACCCGGTGCGCGACGGCATCCCCGTCCTGCTCATCGACGAGGCACGATCCACCAAGGCTCCTTCGGCCGAGGGGTGAACCGATGACCTGGTTCGACGAGTCGAGGCTGGACGACGAGCGGGCTCTTGCCACGATCGACCAGCTGCTGCGATCGCTGGCAGGCTCCGGCGCCCGGATCCGCCGCGAGGCCGCCGATGCCGCCGAAGCGCTGCAGGAGGCCGTACGCCGGGCCGCCGAGACCGGCCGGCCCCGTGCCGTGGTCGCGGCCGGACCCGACTCGCGCCTGCTGCGCGCGGTGCTCGAGCCGTTCTGCCCGGTGCCCTTCGTCGCCTGGCCGGCTCCGGGGCTTCCCGGGTGGGCCGGCAGCCTCGACCTCGTGGTCGTGCTCGCGCCGACCGGCTCCGACCCGGGGGAGGCCTCTGCGGCCGCCGAGGCCGTGCGCCGCGGGGCGCAGCTCGTGGTGGCCGCGCCGGCGGGATCGCTGGTCGCCCAGCACTCCGAGGGTCGCGACAGCACGCTGATCCCGGTCGAGAGCGGTGACACGCTCGCGACGGCGATCCTGATGCTCACCTATCTCAACTCGATCGGGCTCGGTCCCGAGGCCGACGCCGACAACGTGGCCGACGCGCTCGACGACGTCGCCACCTCCTGCTCGCCGCACCAGGACATCTCGGTCAACCCGGGCAAGATCCTGGCGCTCTCGCTCGCCGACTCGCTCCCGGTCGTGTGGGGCGGCTCCGTCCTCGCCGCCCGCGCGGCCCGCCGCGTGGCCGAGGGGCTGCGCCGGGCCAGCGGCCGCGGGGCCATCGCCGGCGACGCCGACGATCTGCTCCCGGTCATCGAGGCTGCCCGCCCGCGCAACGTCTTCGACGACCCCTTCGCCGAGGAGCAGGCCGTCGCACGCCCCGTCCTGGTCGTCCTCGACGACGGCGCGACCGACGAGATCATGCTCGGGCAGCGCCGATCCCTCACCGAGGCGGCCGACGCCCGCGGCGTACGGGTGGAGGTCGTCGAGGCCGGCACGAACACAGAGGTGGGCCGGTACGCCTCGCTGCTGCTGCAAGGCACCTACGCTGCCGAATATCTGCGTTTGGGCCTGGTTGCGGACGAATAAGTCCACATGGTGAACCCGTGCTGTGATTTGGGTCACAACCCACGGCGCGGGCAGGGGTAGAGAACTTCGCGATGATGCCACAAACCCTGGACGTGGGGAGCCGACAGGTGTTTGATGCAACATCATCCGGCCACTCCTGGCCAGCACGTCCGTTTCTCTCGGTGGCGACGTGCCGGGCTTGCCCCCACCATCCCCGAAACAGGACTTTGCATGAACAACATCAAATATGTCGTCGCCGGCGCCCTGGTGCTCCTGGGCGTCCTCGTTCTCGGGGGCACGCTGGCCGACCCCGCGCCGAAGGCCACCGACCAGGCGAGCGCCGCCGCGGGTGGCACGCTCCGTATCGGCGTCGACGGCACCGAGCCGGCGTTCTACAAGGTCGATGGCGTCGCGAAGGGCTTCGACTACGAGATGGCTCTCGGTGTCGCCGAGGGCATGGGCGTGAAGCCGGAGTTCGTGGTGATGGGTTTCGGAGACCTCTTCCCGGCGCTCGAGGCCGGCAAGATCGATGTGATCGGGGCTCAGGTCACCGAGACGGCCGAGCGGAAGGAGGACTTCGACTTCACCGCGCCCTACTTCGTGACGTACCTGTCCTTCCTCACCCCTGAGGACTCCGACATCAAGAACCGCAGCGACGTCAACGGCAAGAACGTCGCCATCGTCGACGGCACCATCCAGGAGCGCTACCTCGCCGAGCAGTACAAGGACGTCAACATCATCAAGGCGAAGGACGAGGATGCCGCGGTCAGCGCCATCCAGAGCGGCAAGGCCGATGCGTTCTTCTACGACGCTCCCTATACCGCGCCGATCATCAAGCGGGCGCCGATCAAGCTGAAGGAGGCGATCGTCTATCCCGCCGACGACGCCCCGATCAGTTTCGTCATGCAGAAAGGTGACAACCGTAGGGCGCAGATCGACAAGGCTCTCGAAGACATGATCCTCAACGGCGAGTGGTTGAAGATCAAGAAGGAATACTTCCGGGAGTATCCGTTGTCCGAGGTCTTCAAGGACAAGGGCGCCTGATCGAACCCGGCCGCCCCGCTTTGGGGCGCGTGAACAGCCGTGGCCTACGATGCCTGACTGGCCCGGATCATCCCAGGTCAGCGCCGCGGCGCAGTCCGAACTCCCCCAACCAGGACGTCGTATGAAATCCCTGAAGTTCATCCTCGCGGGTGCGGTCACCCTTCTGGTGATCTTGGTCGTGGTCTCGAACACCGTCGAGCCGGGAAGCCCGTCGAGCGCCAAGCGCAGCAGCGCCGCCGATGACGGGAAGCTGCGGATCGGCGTCCTCGACAGCGCGCCGGTCTACTACCGCCAGGGGTCATCGGCCAAGGGGTTCGACTACGAGATGGGGCTCGAGGTCGCCAAGACCGTCGGCATCAAGCCGGAGTTCGTCCCGATGGACTTCGCCGACCTGTTCTCCGCGCTCGACAAGGGCGACATCGACATGATCGCCTCGCAGGTGAGCGTGACCGAAGAGCGTCAGAAGGCCTACGACTTCTCGCACCCCTACTTCGTGACCTACCTGTCCTTCACCACCCCGAAGGACTCGCCGATCAAGAAGCTCAAGGACATCAACGGCACCCGGGTGGCGATAGTGGCCGGCACCGCGCAGGAGAGCATCCTCAAGGCGCAGTTCCCCAAGGCCGAGATCGTGTCGCGGAAGAACGAGCCCGCCGCGCTGAAGGCCGTCGCCGAAGGCAAGGCCGACTCCTTCTTCTACGACGCCCCGTTCACCGACGGTCTGATCAAGCACGCTCCGATCCCGATGGAGGAGCGGATCGTCTACCCGTCCGACAAGGCGCCGATCGGTTTCGTCTTCCGCAAGGGCGACGGGCTCAAGGACCAGGCCAACAGCGCGTTGGACGACATGATCATCGACGGCACCTGGCTGCGGATCAAGACGGAGTACTTCCGCGAGTATCCGCTCTCGGAGCTGTTCCGCGAGCAGGGCGTCGAGTAGGGCCCCGCAAGATCACTCGGCCCTACATGAGCCGCTAAGGTTCCGAGCATGAGCGAGCGACAGCGAGCGACAGCAGACCTCAGGCCGGCGCCTCCGTATTCTTCTCCGTTCGCGACGGAGGGGCCGGCATGAGCGCCGGACTCTTCGCGCTCCTCGATGACGTTGCCGCCATCGCCAAGCTCGCTGCCGCATCGGTCGACGACGTCGGTGCCGCGGCGGGCAAGGCATCAGCGAAGGCGGCGGGCGTCGTCATCGACGACACCGCGGTGACTCCGCAGTACGTCCAGGGCATCGCCGCCGAGCGCGAGGTGCCGATCATCAAGAAGATCGCCATCGGGTCGCTGCGCAACAAGCTGCTGATCATCTTGCCGGTGGCTCTGATCCTCGCGCAGTGGGCGCCGTGGGCGATCACCCCGATCCTGATGCTCGGCGGCGGCTTCCTCGCCTTCGAGGGCGTGGAGAAGGTGCTCGAGTGGGTCCGGCCGCACGACGCGACCGCCGACAAGCCCGTCGTCGAGGAGGGGCCCGAGTCCGAGAAGACCATGATCTCCGGCGCTGTACGCACCGACCTGATCCTCTCCACCGAGATCATGGTGATCGCGCTCAACGAGGTCATCGACCAGGGCTTCTGGATGAGGTTCGGCGCCCTGGTGGCGGTCGCCATCCTGATCACCATCGCCGTCTACGGCGTCGTCGCGCTGATCGTGAAGATGGACGATGCCGGCCTGGCGCTCGCCCAGCGTTCGGGTGCCTTCGCCCAGCGACTGGGCCGGAGCATGGTCGCGGCCATGCCGAAGGTGCTCGCGGTGATCTCGGTCGTCGGCACGATCGCGATGCTCTGGGTCGGCGGACACCTGATCCTGGTCGGCCTGCACGACATCAACGGCCTCGCCGCCGGCCACCCCGGCTGGCCCTGGCCCTACGAGACAGTCCACCACATCGAGGAGAAGGTCGCGCACGCGCTCGGTCCGGTCGGCGCGGCCGCCGGCTGGGTGGTCAACACCTTCTTCTCCGCGGTGGTCGGTCTCATCGTCGGCGCGATCGTCGTCGGCGTGCTCCACCTGCTGCCGTTCGGCAAGAAGCACTGACCCGAGCACCGAGCCGAGTACTGAGCCTGGCCGGCCCGTCAGGGCTCAGCTCGTGGGTTCGCTCTCCAGCTCCTCGCCCGGCGAGGTGGCCCGGCGGGTGCCGAGACGCCCGAAGGCATCGCGCACGGAGCGGGTCAGCCCGCCCATCCTGATCCGCGCGCGCTCGGCGAAGGATGCCTCGGCCCTGATCTGGTTCATCTTCTTCAGCGTCAGCTCGCGGAAGGCGTTCATGTCGATCCGGCCCGGGTCCCACTTGCCCGTGGTGCTGGTCTCCTTGTGGCCGCGCACGGTGCGCACACTGTTGTGGGTCACCTTCAGCGACAGCACGGCGCAGAGCTTGGCGTAGGTCTGGTACTGCCGGGTGTCCCAGCCCTGCTTCCCGTCGTTCATCGCCTCGATGCCGATGTAGAGCGCGTTGCCGTCGCCGGCGGCGACCGTGCCCGACGACTTCGCCCGGCCGGCGTGGTTGGCCCGTCCGCTGGCGAGCACGAAGACGACCCCGCCACGGGAGAGCGCGAGGTGGGCCAGGGGAGCGGGAAGGTCGGCGCGCCCCTCCTTCGCCAGCCATTCGGCGTACGCGGTGTCGTCGGCGGTGTCGCCGAGGCGGTCGTAGCTCCCGGTGTGGTGGCACAGGACGCCGACCGGTTTGAACTCGCCCGTCGACGCCGGCCGGCCACGGGTGCGCCAGCCCGGGATCTCGATGACCTCGATCCCGTGGTTGCGCAAGATCGCGGGCAGGTTGTCGGGCAGTCGCCGATAGGTCATGGCTGTCCTCACGTGGTGGGGGCACGGGTGGAGAAGCACGCTACTTGCTGGGCTCATGGCTGCGAAGAGTCGTAATTCGGCAATGCGTTGGTTTGCAGCTCTGCGGATCCACTGAGGATTAACTCTCCCGCCAACTTCGGCTTGTACGCTGAACGCAACCTGCGTGGGAGATCCCGCTGGTGCGCAGATGCGCGACGCAGGCTCGCAATACTTCGGTAAGGAAAAACCATGGACTACAAGGTTGCCGACCTGAGCCTGGCCGAGTTCGGCCGCAAGGAGCTCTCCCTCGCCGAGCACGAGATGCCGGGCCTGATGGCCATGCGCGAGCGCTATGGCAAGGACAAGCCGCTCAAGGGCGCCCGCATCGCCGGCTCGCTGCACATGACGATCCAGACCGGTGTCCTCATCGAGACGCTGACCGCGCTGGGCGCCGACGTCCGCTGGGCCACCTGCAACATCTTCTCCACCCAGGACCACGCCGCCGCGGCCGTCGTCGTCGGCACCGGCACCCCCGAGGCGCCCAACGGCACCCCGGTCTTCGCCTGGAAGGGCGAGACGCTGGCGGAGTACTGGGACGAGGCCGAGAAGGTCTTCGACTTCACCGACGAGGCCGGCAACAAGGTCGGCCCCAACATGCTGCTCGACGACGGCGGTGACATCACGCTGCTCGTCCACAAGGGCGTCGAGTTCGAGAAGGCCGGCTCGGTGCCGGGCCAGGACTCCACCGACAACGAGGAGTTCAAGGAGGTCCTCCGGGTCCTCGACCGCTCGCTGAAGAACGACCCGCAGCACTGGACCAACATCGCCAACGGCATCAAGGGCGTCACGGAGGAGACCACCACCGGTGTGCTCCGCCTCTACGACCGGTTCAAGGAGGGCTCGCTCCTCTTCCCGGCGATCAACGTCAACGACTCGGTCACCAAGTCGAAGTTCGACAACAAGTACGGCTGCCGCCACTCGCTCGTCGACGGCATCAACCGCGCCACCGACGTGATGATCGGCGGCAAGGTCGCGGTCGTGTGCGGCTACGGTGACGTCGGCAAGGGCTCGGCGGAGTCGCTGCGCGGCCAGGGCGCTCGCGTCATCATCACCGAGATCGACCCGATCTGCGCGCTGCAGGCCGCGATGGACGGCTACGAGGTGCGCAAGCTCGAGTCGGTCGTCGAGTACGCCGACATCTTCATCACCACGACGGGCAACTTCGACATCATCCGGGTCGAGCACTTCGAGAAGATGAAGAACCAGGCAATCGTCGGCAACATCGGTCACTTCGACAACGAGATCGACATCGCCGGTCTCTCGAAGATCCCGGGCATCGTCAAGGACGAGATCAAGCCGCAGGTCCACCAGTGGATCTTTGAGGACGGCAAGAAGGTCATCGTGCTCTCCGAGGGCCGCCTGCTCAACCTGGGCAACGCCACCGGTCACCCGAGCTTCGTGATGTCGAACTCGTTCACCAACCAGACGCTGGCCCAGATCGAGCTCTTCACCAAGACGGACGAGTACCCGATCGGCGTCTACGTGCTGCCCAAGCACCTCGACGAGGAGGTGGCCCGCCTCCACCTCGACGCCATCGGCGTCGAGCTCACCGAGCTCAACCAGGCCCAGGCCGACTACCTCGGTGTCCCGGTCGAGGGTCCTTACAAGTCGGACCACTACCGCTACTGAGCCCAACCCCAGCCGAGTCGGCTCGTCCTGACCGAAAACCCCGCCGAGTCGGCGCGTTCTAACGCGCCGACTCGGCGGGGGATCGGGTCAGAACGAGCCGACTCGCCGGTTGTGGGTGGGCTTGTGTGACGTGTCGAACACCACTGGTGACAGAATCGGACGTATGGCCGATCGCAGCACTTCCGACCAGCCCGCCAAGGGAAAGGTCCTCGTCGTCGACGACGACGCCTCGCTGAGCGAGATGCTCGCGATCGTGCTGCGCCAAGAAGGCTTCGAGTCGAGGCTCGTCACCCGTGGTGACCTGGCGTTCAACGCGTTCCAGGACTACAAGCCCGACGTCGTGCTGCTCGACCTGATGCTCCCCGGGATGGACGGCATCGAGGTGTGCAAGCAGATCCGCAAGGAGTCCGGCGTGCCGATCGTGATGCTCACGGCGAAGGGCGACACGGTCGACGTGGTCGTCGGTCTGGAGTCCGGTGCCGACGACTACGTCGTCAAGCCGTTCAAGCCCAAGGAGCTGATCGCCAGGATCCGGGCCCGGGTGCGCAGGCACGACGACGCGTTGCCCGAGGTGCTGGAGATCGGCGACCTGACCATCGACGTCGCCGGCCACCAGGTCGTGCGTGCGGGTGAGCAGATCCAGCTCACGCCGTTGGAGTTCGACCTGCTCGAGTGCCTCGCCCGCAAGCCTCACCAGGTCTTCTCCCGCGAGGTGCTGCTCGAGCAGGTGTGGGGCTACCGTCACGCCGCCGACACCAGGCTGGTCAACGTGCACGTGCAGCGGCTGCGCTCGAAGGTCGAGCACGACCCGGAGAACCCCGAGATCGTCGTCACCGTGCGCGGCGTCGGCTACAAGGCAGGGCCCGTGTGACGCTCGAGCAGGTCGTCCGCGGCGTACGCCGGACACCGAAACGACTCCTCACGACCTGGCGCCGGTCGATCCAGACGCGCGTGGTCGTCTACACCGTGCTGCTCACCGCGGGCGCGGTGAGCCTGGTCGGGCTGATCCTCCTGGAGCAGATCGGCGACCAGATGGTCGAGGACCGCGTCGCGGCCGCGAAGGGGGAGGCAGCCGAGGAGCTGAGCGCGGCCCGGACGAGCATCGTCGACACCTCCGGCGCCAACGGCGGCACCCCTCTGCAGCGCAACGACCTGGGTGACCCGATCATCCAGCGCAGCGTCTCGCGCGGCTACGGGGTGGTGATGGCCGGGCCGGTCACGCCCAGGTCGGGGCGGATCAGCGACAACGGCGTCGAGTGGACACCCGGCCTCGACGTACGCAGCGTCCCTCGTGACCTCGAGGACCGGTTCCAGTCGATCCGGGCCGAGCCCGCCTGGACCTACACCCGCATCGCCTACGACGACGGCGAGCGGTCCTCCACGCCCGGCATCGTGATCGGGTCGCAGCTGGAGCTGCACGACGACACGTACAACATCTACTTCCTCTTCCCGATGGATCAGGAGCAGGAGACGCTCGGCGTGATCACCCGCGGGCTGCTGGCCGCCGGCGCGATCCTGATCCTGCTGATCGGCTTCGGCAGCTGGGTCGTGACCCGCCATGTCGTGACCCCGATCCGCATCGCGCGCCGCACCGCTGAGCGCCTCGCCGCGGGTCGCCTCGAGGAGCGGATGGTCGTGCACGGGGAGGACGACCTCACCGGCCTGGCGCTCTCCTTCAACCAGATGGCCAGCGGCCTGCAGAACCAGATCCGCCAGCTCGAGCATCTCTCCCGCATCCAGCGACGGTTCAGCTCCGACGTCTCCCACGAGCTGCGTACGCCGCTCACCACCGTGCGCATGGCCAGTGACGTCCTCCACGAGGCCCGCGAGACCTTCGACGCGCCGACGGCTCGGGCCGCCGAGCTGCTGCAGACCGAGCTCGACCGGTTCGAGACGCTCCTGAGCGACCTGCTCGAGATCAGTCGCTTCGACGCCGGAGCTGCCGTGCTCGACCTCTACGACACCGATCTGACCGCCCTGGCCCATGCCGTCGTGGAGGCCTACACGCCGCTGGCCGAGAAGCGCGACATCGAGCTGACGGTCATCGCCCCGAGCCATCCGTGCGTCGCGCAGGTCGATCACCGACGGGTCGAGCGGATCGTGCGCAACCTGGTCGCCAACGCCACCGACCACGCTCTCGTCGGCCAGAGCGTCACGGTCAGTGTCGACAGCGACGACCATGCCGCCGCGCTCACGGTGCGCGACCACGGTGTCGGGCTCGCGCCCGGGGAGACCGCTCTGGTCTTCAACCGGTTCTGGCGGGCAGACCCCGCCCGCGACCGCTCGAGCGGCGGCACCGGCCTCGGCCTGTCGATCTCGCTCGAGGACGCGCATCTCCACGGCGGCTGGCTGCAGGCATGGGGGCGCCCCGACCAGGGTGCGCAGTTCCGCCTGACCTTGCCGCGTCATGCCGGGGTGGCGCTGCGCCACAGCCCGCTCCCGCTCGTACCCGTAGACGCCCGAGACACCTTGGGGGCACCGTGAGATCCGCGCTCGCCGCGATCCTGACCGTGGTCGCGCTCTTCGCCTCGGCCTGCTCGAGCGTTCCCGACTCGGGCCCGGTCAAGCGCGTCGACCTGGCCGCACCGGACTCGCAGGACGAGGTCATCCCCTACAACCCGGGCGCTCCGCGCGCGGGCGCGTCCCCGGGCGAGATCGTCGACGGCTTCCTCGACGCGATGAAGGCGACCCCGATGAGCACGTCCTTCGCCCGCCGCTACCTCACCAAGGAGGCGGCGCTGAAGTGGACCCCGTCGGGTCGCACGCTGGTCTACGGCGAGCTCGGCTCCCACGTCGGCTCCTCGCCGCGGGTCTCGGTCGAGCTCGAGGACGCCGGCTGGCTCGACGACCGTGGTGTGTGGCGGGGAGCCCTGGCCAGCTCCCAGGCGATCCTCGACTTCGGGCTGACCCGTACCGACGGCGAGTGGCGGATCAGTTCGGCCCCGGACGCGCTGGTGATCGAGGAGGACTGGTTCCTGGCTCACTATGCGCGCAGCAACCTCTACTACGTCGAGCCGGCCGGGCAGACCCTGGTTCCCGAGCCGATCTTCGCGCCCAAGGGCTCGGCCTACGCCAGCACCCTGGTCACCAGCCTGCTCAGCGGCCCGGGGGAGGAGGAGCAGGGCGTGATCCGCAGCGCCCTCCCGGCGAACGCGGAGGAGCCGAGGTCGGTGAACGTACGCGACGGGGTCGCCGAGGTCGATCTGGCCGGTGACCTGGGCGAGCACGACACCGAGGAGCTTCGGCTCATGGGTGCCCAGCTGGCCTGGACGCTGCGCCAGGACACCAGTGTGAGGAGCATCAGGCTCACGATCGACGGCGAGCCTGTGGTGATCCCGGGCTGGAGCGAGACCTTCAGCGTCCAGAACGGCGGAGGCTACGACCCCAACGGCACCTCGGCCAGGGTCGATCTCTATGCGTTGCGCGGTGGCGCGCTGGTGACCAGCACCGGCGAGGACGACGACCCGTGGGTGCCGGTGCTCGGTGGCTGGTCACGCTCCCACGGGGTGACCGACGTGGCCGTCGACGCCGACGCCTCGAGAGCCGCCGCGATCACGGCCGACCGCACCGGCGTCATCGTCGGCGGGCTGAGCAGCGACGCCGACCTCAGCTCGGCTCCGGTGACCGGCACCCGGCTGCTCCGGCCCACCTGGGACCTCGCCGGCCGACTGTGGCTGATCGACAAGTCACCGACCGGCGCCCGGGTCATGTACGTCGACGGCGACCGCCTCGTGCGCGTCGCGGTGCCTGGCGTGACGGGGGAGAACGTGACCCGGTTCCTGGTCTCGCGCGACGGCACCCGGCTCGTCGCGGCGATCGGTGGAGACACCCCTGACCGCATCGTCGTGAGCCGGCTGCGGGCCACCTCGAAGGGCGAGATCACCAACGCCACCTCGGCGGTCCTGCTGCCACACCCAGACGCCGCGACGATGCACGTCACCGACATCGCCTGGACCTCCCCGACCACGATCGTCGCGGTGCAGCAGATCGGCTCGACGGCGCTGTTCCAGTCGGTCTCGCTCGACGGTGCCCCCAGTGGGGAGCGCTACACGCTCAGCGACCGGGTCACCGGTGTCGTGGGCTCGCCGGTGCTCTCCGCCCGGCTCTACGCCATCTCCGGCTGGACGCTCCTGGACCCCCTCGACCGCTTCGACCTGGCCCTGCCCTCCGATCTCTCCGACGTCACCTACCAGGGCTGACGCGCGAGCTGTCCACAGACTTATCCACAGCTTCGCCGCACCTGGTTGCCCGGCCGGTGGCGCGCTGGTCGAATCGGGCTATGACGAACCGTCTCGGGCTCCGCGCCCTCGAGCTCGCCGACGCCTGGCACGACCTGGTCGTCGGCGGCAGCTGCATCGGCTGTCGGCGGCCCGGCCGTCTGCTCTGCCGCGAATGTCGTGCGGCGCTACCGACCCAGGCCCGGTCGCGGCCGCCGGCGCCGGCCCCGACCGGCATCGTCCCGGTCTTCGCCGCCGGACCCTACGAGGGCCTGCTCAAGGAGCTGGTCATCGGCCTCAAGGAGCATCAGCTCCTCGCGCTCCGTACGCCGCTGGCCGGCCTGCTCGCGCTGTCGGTGCTCGAGGCGATGGTCGCGACCGGCGGTGACCCCAGTGGCGACCCCGACGCCACCACGATCCTCGTGCCCGTCCCGTCGAGGCCGGCCTCCGTCCGCGAGCGCGGGCTCGACAGCACCTCGGCGATCACCCGTGGTGCGGCCGCGCTCCTGAGACGGCAAGGGGTCGGCGTACGCCATCATCGGCTGCTGCGCACCAGGCCAGGTGTCGCGGACCAGGCCGGGCTCGACTTCAGGCAGCGGCAGGCCAACCTCGACGGTTCGATCACCTGCCCGGCGTCCGGCATCCGGACACTCGCCCGAACGACTCCGCGAGCCGGATTCATCGTGTGCGACGACGTGATCACGACCGGTGCGACGGCGCGGGACGCTCAGCGAGCGCTGGAATCGGCCGGACTCCGTGTGAAGGGCATCGCGACCGTAGCGGCCACCCAACGTCGGTCTCGCGTTCAAACCGAGGAAACCATCATGTAATTCTCGAGAAGCCCTTTCCTGGGGCACGGCGGCGAACTACCGTCACTACATGGAGTCCGCCTGGGTCCGTGGTTGCGTCGCAGAGAAGTCCGCAGTGCGGGCATCCGAGCGGCAAGCCGATGCCAGTCGCAGGCGAAGCGGTCCACGTAACCCTAGAGATAGGGGATCACGGTGCGGCTTAGAGGTAAGTCCTGCCCATGTCTTCCCGTCAGATACGGGAGCCGGCACGGAGAAGGTGGAGTGGCACCAAGCCGCAAAGCCTCAGCAGGCGGTTGTGGGGTCGAAGACCAGGTCGGCCAGGCGGACTCCTTGTCCCGGAGGTCACATGCGCTGACCATCCGGGATTCCGCCATCCCCCAAGACACCGGGAGGTACCCATGGAAGTTGTCGTCACGGCCCGCAACGCCGAGGTCTCAGATCGCTACCGCGCTCACGTAGCCGAGAAGCTCGCGAAGCTCGAGAAGCATGACCACCGCATCATCCGGATCAACGTGGAGGTCGACAACGAGCCCAACCCGCGCCAGCACAAGGGCGCGGTGCACGTCGAGCTGACCGCACACTCGAAGGGCCCGGTCGTCCGGGCCGAGGCGTGTGCCGAAGACAAGATGGGGGCGCTGGACCTGGCCGTTGACAAGATGGCTTCCCAGATGCGCCGCGCTGCCGACCGCCGCAGGGTTCACCGCGGCCGTCGCACGCCGGTGTCCGTGGGGCAGGCGCTGGCGGGCATCGAGCCCGACGGCCTGGCATCCGAGTCGGACAACGACGACTACGCGGACGACACGGTGCGCGAGCACCAGGTCGGCCCGATCACGGTGACGGGGGAGGGGCCGTTGGTGGTGCGCGAGAAGACGCATGCCGCCGAGCCGATGACGCTCGACCAGGCGCTCTACGAGATGGAGCTGGTCGGGCACGACTTCTACCTCTATGTCGACAAGGACTCGACGAGGCCCTCGGTCGTCTACCGCAGGAAGGGATACGACTACGGCGTGATCGCGCTCGACCGCACGGATCTCGTCTGACGTCGACCTGAACCACGCCGGCCGGGACTTCCCCATCCCTTTCGATGGGGGAGTCCCGGTCATTCCCTGTCCATACAGGGGATACGTGCCATGATGCATTCGTGTCATCTACTTCTGGTCCCGATCGTGAGCCGATCCGTGTCTTGGTCGTCGACGACCAGGAGCTCTTCCGACGCGGTCTGGTCGCGCTGCTCGCCAGCGAGGACGGCATCGAGGTCATCGGTGAGGCGACCAACGGCATCGAGGGCACCGAGCGCGCGGCAGCTGCCGCTCCCGACGTCGTGCTGCTCGACGTACGGATGCCGAAGCAGACGGGTCTGGAGGCCTGCGTCGCCATCAAGGAGGCCGTCCCCTCGGCCAACATCATCATGCTGACGGTCTCCGACGAGGAGGCCGATCTCTACGACGCGGTCAAGGCCGGCGCGATGGGCTATCTCCTCAAGGACTCCTCGATCGACCAGGTCGCGCAGGCGATCCGGGTGGTCGCCGACGGTCAGTCCCTGATCAGCCCCGCCATGGCGGTCAAGCTGATGGAGGAGTTCAAGCAGATGTCGGCTCCCGACCGCTCCCCGGTGCCCGGCCCCAAGCTCACCGACCGCGAGCTCGAGGTGCTCGGTCTGGTCGCCAAGGGCCTCAACAACCGCGAGATCGCCAAGCGGCTGTTCATCTCGGAGAACACGGTCAAGAACCACGTACGCAACATCCTGGAGAAGCTCCAGGCCCACTCGCGCATGGAGGCGGTCATGTACGCCGTGCGCCAGAAGCTGCTCAACGTGGACTGACCCCGGCGGGTCCGCTAGGCTCGCCGCCAGCGTCGCGTGCCGGTGACAGACCGTGTCAGGCATGGAGGCGCCGGACACGAAGGAGATCGACATGATGATGTCGTCCCCTTCGCCCTCGCGTGACTGAGGGCGAGAAGACCAGGCTGATCGCCTGGAGCAACGAGATGCGCAGCGTGCACGAGAGACTGCGCAAGGCCCTGCGGGTGACGCAGGAGGCCATCGCCGCCGGTGACCCGGCCAAGCCGGCAGCCCGTGACCTGCTGCTGTTCTGCCACGGGTTCTGCGCGGCCCTGACGGGTCACCACGAAGGCGAGGACCGGGAGCTCTTCCCGGCGATCGCCGCCGCTCATCCCGAGCTGCGTGACACGATCCGGCAGCTCGAGCAGGACCACTCCATGATCGGCCACCTCCTCGGCGGCCTCGAGGCCGCGGTCGGCCGGGCCGACACCGCCGAGGCTCTCGGGAAGCACCTCGAGGGCATCGCCGCGATCATGGAGTCCCATTTCCGCTTCGAGGAGCGCAAGCTGCTCAACGTGCTCGACTCGCTCGAGCTGGACGCGGACGTGGGCAAGGTCTTCGGCCCGCTGTGAGCCCAGGGCCGGCTGCTGATCTGACTGACCGGTCAGTCAGATCAGCAGCACCCGTCCGCGGTCGTGCCGCCTTCGGTCTCGTGGCGGAGCGAGGCGACCGTCCGGCGGGCGTCGTTCCAGGCGATCCACGCCGTACGCAGCCGAGGGGGCGGCGCCAGGTCACCCCGGCGCCGCTCCCGGAGCCGGTCACATAGCCAGGCCGGTGCGTCGGCCTGCTCGATCGCCGCTGTCTTGGTGAGCAGTCGGCCGTGCTCGACCGCGTGCCGGCCACGGGCCATCGCGGTCAGGCTCAGCTCGGCGATCTCGGACTCGAGGATCCACCGTTCACCCACGGTGGGCGAGGAAACGAGGTCCAACTCCGGGTGGCTACACCTGGGATGCGCCTATCACGCCGAAAGTGGGCGAAATGGGCTCGTCCGCTGGTGTTCTGGCGGCCACCTTTGCCCACTCTCTGCGCGCCAGGTCGGGCGGTGCGCGATACGGTCGCGCGATGGATATGAACGCCTACCAGCAAGCGGCGTTGCGGACCGCGGCGCCGAAGGACAAGCAAAACGAGGTGTTCCATCTGCTGCTCGGTCTGGTCGGGGAGACGGGCGAGATCGCGGAGAAGGCGAAGAAGATCGTCCGGGACCGCGACAGCGACTTTGCGCAGTGGGATCGGGAGGACCTGGCCAAGGAGCTCGGTGACACGCTTTGGTACGTCGCGGTTCTCGCCGACCACTTCGAGCTCCCGCTCGACGACATCGCTGAGCTCAACATCAAGAAGCTCGCCGACAGGCAGGCGCGCGGCGCGATCGGTGGGCGCGGCGACAACCGCTGAGCGAGTTGGAGGCCACGAACGGTTCTGGCCATGACCATGACACGCCGAGACCAGCGTGCCGCACCCCAAACAGCGTGACCTTGTGGCCGCCGGCCGACAGGTGGCCGGTGAGCATATCGTCCAGTGAGCAGAGGCGGACGGCGATCGTCCGGAATCGGCTCTAGAGTCGGCGGCGTGCAGTCGCCCAACTCTCAAAAGCTCAGCACGTCCCAGGCCCGCCGGATCGCGCTGGCGGCGCAGGGGTTCGCGGACAAGCCCCACACCGCCCCCACGATGCGTACGTTCCAGCGCACCCTGGAGCGCACCGGGGTCCTGCAGGTCGACAGTGTCAACGTCTTGCAGCGGGCGCACTACATGCCGCTCTACAGCCGGATGGGGGCCTACGACACCGGTCTGTTGCACCGGGCGAGCAAGGGGCGGCGAGACCGCAGGATGGTGGAGTACTGGGCCCACGTGCAGGCCTACATGCCGGTCGAGCTGTGGCCGCACATGCAGTGGCGGATGGACCACTACCGCGCGACCAGGGGTTCGAAGTGGTGGGGGAGCGTGCCCGAGGGCATGAAGGAGAAGGTGCTCGCGCTGGTGGCCGAGCAGGGCGCGATGACCGCCCGTGAGGCGGCCAAGCACCTCGACGACGCCGGCCCGCAGACCAAGGACCACTGGGGCTGGAACTGGTCCGACTCCCGCAAGACCCTCGACATCCTCTACATGTTCGGCGAGCTGGCCATCGCCGGCCGCAACGACCAGTTCGAGGTCTCCTACGACCTCCCTGAGCGCGTCATCCCGCAGATCCACCTCGATGCTCCGACGCCCTCGAAGGAAGAGGCCCACCTCGAGCTCGTACGCCGCGCCGCAAGGTCCCACGGGGTCGGCACCGCCAAGGACGTCGCCGACTACTTCCGGATGCGTGTGGACGACACGACGCACGCGCTGAACCAGCTCATCGACGCCGGCGAGGTCGAGCCGGTCATGGTCGAGGGCATCCGCAAGCAGGCGTACCTCTTCTCCGGGTCGCGGCTCCCGCGCCGCATCACCGCCCGTGCGCTGCTGAGCCCGTTCGACCCGCTGGTGTGGGAGCGCGAGCGCACCGAGGCCCTCTTCGACTTCTTCTACCGGATCGAGATCTACACCCCCGCACCGAAGCGCATCCACGGCTACTACGTGCTCCCGTTCCTCCTCGGTGAGCACATCGTGGGCCGGGTCGACCTGAAGGCCGACCGCAGGAGCGGAACGCTCCAGGTCAAGGGCGCCTACGCCGAGCCCGGTGCCCCCGCGGAGACACCCGAGGAGCTGGCCGCCGAGCTCGAGCGACTCGCCGGCTGGCTGGGCATGGACGCGATCGAGGTCGACCCCAAGGGAGACCTGGCCGCACCCCTCGCTGCCGCGGTGATCGGTTGAGCCGGAGAAGTTGAGACAGAGTTGTTGCCGGTCGTGGTGTGATCAGGCGACCGCCAGGTGGGTAGAGTGACCGTGCTACCCAGTCTGCAGCTAGTAGGAGCCCGCCACCGTGGCAATTCTCGACAAGATCCTTCGCCTCGGCGAAGGCAAGATCCTTCGTGAGCTCGAGGCGATCTCAAAGGCCGTCAACGCGATCGAGGACGACTTCGTCGCGATGAGCGATGACGAGCTGCGCGCGATGACCGACGAGTTCAAGCAACGCCTGGAGAAGGGCGAAGACCTCGACGACATCATGGCCGAGGCGTTCGCCACGGTTCGCGAGGTCACCAAGCGGGTCCTGGGCCAGCGTCACTACGACGTCCAGATCCAGGGCGGCGCCGCGCTGCACCTCGGCAACATCGCCGAGATGAAGACCGGTGAGGGCAAGACCCAGACCGCGGTGCTCCCGGCCTACCTCAACGCGTTGGCCGGCAAGGGCGTCCACGTGGTCACGGTCAACGACTACCTGGCCAAGTTCCAGGCCGAGATGATGGGCCGCATCTTCGGCTTCCTCGGCCTCACCGTCGGCGTGATCCTGCCGCAGATGACCCCGGCGCAGCGCCGCGAGGCCTACAACTGCGACATCACCTACGGCACCAACAACGAGCTCGGCTTCGACTACCTGCGCGACAACATGGCCTCCTCGATGGAGGAGCTGGTGCAGCGCGGTCACTTCTTCGCGATCGTCGACGAGGTCGACTCGATCCTGATCGACGAGGCGCGTACGCCGCTGATCATCTCGGGTCCGACCGAGGACGACGTGAAGTGGTACGACGAGTTCTCCACGATCGCCGCGACCATGGACGGCATCGACGTGACCGGCTGGACCGACGCGACCCGCCGGGAGAACTACCTCGAGGTCGCACGTTCCGACTACGAGGTCGACCGGAAGAAGCGGACGATCGCCGTCCTCGAGCGCGGCATCACCAAGGTGGAGGACCACCTCGGCATCGAGAACCTCTACGAGGCCGTCAACACGCCGCTGATCTCGTTCATGAACAACTCGATCAAGGCCAAGGAGCTCTTCCGCCGCGACAAGGAGTACGTCGTCACAGGCGACGAGGTCCTGATCGTCGACGAGCACACAGGCCGCATGCTCGCCGGCCGCCGCTACAACGACGGCCTCCACCAGGCGATCGAGGCCAAGGAGGGTGTGAAGGTCCGCGAGGAGTACCAGACCCTGGCGAGCATTACCCTGCAGAACTACTTCCGCCTCTACGAGAAGCTCTCCGGCATGACCGGTACGGCGATGACCGAGGAGTCGGAGTTCGACAAGATCTACAAGCTCGGCGTGGTCCCGATCCCGACCAACAAGCCGATGATCCGCGAGGACCAGGCCGACCTCGTCTACCGCACCGAGGTGGCGAAGTACGACGCCGTCGCCGACGACCTCGTCGAGCGCCACAAGAAGGGCCAGCCGGTGCTGGTCGGCACGGTCTCGGTGGAGAAGTCCGAATACCTCGGCAGCATCCTCAAGAAGCGCGGCGTCCCGCACACCGTCCTCAACGCGAAGTACCACGCCGACGAGGCCAAGATCGTCGCGCTGGCCGGCCACAAGGGCGCGGTCACGGTCGCCACCAACATGGCCGGTCGAGGCACCGACATCATGCTCGGTGGTTCGGTCGACTTCCTCGCCGACCAGGAGCTGCGCAAGCAGGGCCTCGAGCCTGCGGGGGAGACCGCCGAGGCGTACGAGCAGGCCTGGGCGCCGACCGTCGAGCGGATCAAGGCGCAGGTCGCCGCCGAGCACGAGGAGGTCACCGAGCTGGGTGGTCTCTACGTCCTCGGCACCGAGCGCCACGAGTCGCGACGCATCGACAACCAGCTGCGCGGTCGTTCGGGCCGTCAGGGTGACCCGGGCGAGTCCCGCTTCTACCTGTCCCTGGAGGACGACCTGATGCGCCTGTTCAAGGGCGAGTGGGTCGACCGCATCCTGACCACGCTGAAGATCCCCGACGACGTGCCGATCGAGGCCAAGTCGGTGACCAAGTCGATCGCCAACGCGCAGACCCAGGTCGAGGGCCAGAACTTCGAGTCCCGCAAGAACGTCCTCAAGTACGACGACGTGATGGACCGGCAGCGCAAGGTGATCTACGCCGAGCGCCGCGAGGTGCTCGAGGGCGCCGACCTCGAGGAGCAGATCCGCGAGTTCATCGACGACGTCGTCACCGGTGTCGTCACCGGAGCGACCCAGGACTACGCCGAGGAGTGGGACCTCGACCAGCTCTGGACCGACCTCAAGCAGATGTGGCCGGTCTCGGTCGAGCCGAAGACGCTGATCGCGAACGCCGGTGGTCACAAGGACGACCTCGACCGCCAGGAGCTCATCGAGGTCCTCAAGAAGGACGCCCAGGAAGCCTACGACGCTCGCGAGGCCGAGATCGGCGCCGAGGGCATGCGAGAGGTGGAGCGCCAGGTCGTGCTCTCGGTGCTCGACCGCAAGTGGCGCGAGCACCTCTATGAGATGGACTACCTGCGTGAGGGCATCGGGCTGCGGGCCTACTCCCAGCGCGACCCGCTGGTGGAATACCAGCGCGAGGGCTTCGACATGTTCACCGCAATGATGGACGGCATCAAGGAAGCCGCGGTGGGCTACCTGTTCAACCTGGAGGTCCAGGTCGAACAAGAGGAGCCGGAGTTCCACTACCACCCCGACGGCACCCGTCACGCCGGTCCGATGCACGAAGGCGCGCTCGCCGAGCCGCCGGTCGGCGTCGGTCAGGCCGGCGGCCTCGGCGACATCTCCGCCGCGTTGAAGGCCCAGGGTGCCGGTGCGCCGGCATCGAGCCCGGGCGCGCCGCAGATCCGCGCCAAGGGCCTGCAGCGGCCGACCGCGCCCAAGCACCTGGCCTTCTCCGGCCCCGACGAGCAGGGCCAGGCCGAGGCGCAGAACGACACCGTCACCAACGCCGACGACCCGTACGCCAAGGTCGGCCGCAACGAGGCCTGCCCCTGCGGCTCCGGCAAGAAGTTCAAGCAGTGCCACGGCCGCCCCGGCGGCCCGACCGGCCTCACCACCCGCGTCAACGGCTGAGGATCCCTCAGCGACCAACCAGTGGAGCGCTGCACGCACAAGGTGCGTGCAGCGCTCTTCTGGTCGTGCTCGGGCCGACGGCCCGCCCGCGGGTCAGTCGTAGAGCCCGAAGTTGAGCACCGTGCAGATCCAGTTGGCGCCTCTGCGCTCGAAGCGGAGCGCGAGGGCCCGGAAGCCGTCGCCGAACTGGACCGTCACGTTGGCCTCCCCGATGTCGTCGGAGACCTTGTAGACGTGCGAGCGCTGGACTCGTGGGCGGAGCGGCTGGTTGCGGCCGGTGCCCGGGTCGTACGCTCCTGAGCGCGCCGTGAGGCTGGCGCGGTACCTCAGCTCGGAGGAGACGTCCTTGGTCGTCCACCGCACGAGCTGGCTCGCCGGGCGGTCGCCGCCGACGACCTCGGCTGCCATCTGGGCGAACCTCGGCACCCAGGAGTCGAGCCGGTCGGCGGGAGCGATGGGGATCGGTGGCGCCACGGCGTCGTCTCCCGAGTCCTCGCCGGGTGGACGGGGTGGTTCGAGGCGTGGCTGGAGGTAGAAGGCGAACGTGCCCTGCACATCGGCCAGCGGCACCTGCTCCGGTGCCTGGTCGGATGCCTTGTCAGATGCCTTGCCAGATGCCTGGTCGGATGCTTTGCCAGGCGACCGGGGTCTGCCCGGTTCTCTTGCGGGATCTGGTTCCCGAGACGGTTGAGCGCTCATAGGAGCGAACTCCTTTCTTCACGGTCGACCTCCTCTTACCCGGATTTTTGGTTTCTAAACCATCGGGTAACAAAAAGGTTCCAGTGTGGCGAAAGGAGACGCGAGTGACTGGTGGGTCCTAGGTCGCCTGGTCGTCGTAGGGCGGCATCTCACCGGCCAGGAGGGGCTTCGGGGCCCTGGCAACGGCCTCCTCCTGCTCGATCTCGGCGAGAGCCTCCTGGATCTGCTTGCTCACGATGCGGCGGGGGTCGAGGTCGCGCAGCTCGAGGTCCTGGTAGGCGGGCCCGAGCTCGCCGCGTAGGTCGTCGCGCGCGTTGTTGGCCATATTGCGCACCTGGTGGAGCACGCGGGCGATCTGACGCGCCATCTCAGGGATCTTGTCCGGTCCGAAGACCAGGATGGCGATCACGACGATGACCGCGAGCTCTCCGAAGCCGATGCCGAACACGGAGGTGAACCTACAGGGTCACAGCTTGGAGGTGGGCGTGAGGCCCAGCTGCATGCCCGCGAGGCCGCGTCCGCGGCCCGAGATCGTACGCGCCACCTCGGCCAGCACCTTGGCCGACTCGGCAGTCGGGTCGGCCTCCACGATCGGCTTGCCGGCGTCGCCGGACTCGCGCAGCGTCTGCTCCAGCGGCACCTGAGCCAGCAGCGGAACCTTCGAGCCGAAGCGCTGGGAGAGCGTGTCGGCGACGCGCTGGCCACCGCCGGAGCCGAAGACCTCCATCTTGGTGCCGTCGGGCAGCGCCAGCCAGGACATGTTCTCGACGACGCCGACGACGCGCTGGTGCATCATCTCGGCCATCGTGCCGGCCCGCTCGGCCACCTCGGCGGCAGCCTCCTGCGGCGTGGTGACCACGACGATCTCGGCGTTGGGCAGGTGCTGGCCGAGCGAGATCGCCACGTCGCCGGTGCCCGGGGGCAGGTCGAGGAGCAGCGCGTCGAGGTCGCCCCAGTAGACGTCGGAGAGCATCTGGACCAGGGCCCGGTCGAGCATCGGTCCGCGCCAGGCGACCACCTGGTCACGGCGCGGCTTGAGCATGCCGATCGAGATCACCGAGACGCCGGACGCGGTCGGCACCGGCATGATCAGGTCGTCGA
Organism: Nocardioides albertanoniae; assembly: GCF_006716315.1. NCBI lineage: Bacteria > Bacillati > Actinomycetota > Actinomycetes > Propionibacteriales > Nocardioidaceae > Nocardioides > Nocardioides albertanoniae. The sequence continues at coordinate 1,234,510 of NZ_VFOV01000001.1, forward strand.
CCTGGGTCGGCCGGGAGTCGGCGACACCCAGCATCGCGGGCACCGAGTGGCCGTAGATGTCGGCGTCGACGATGCCGACCTTGAGGCCCTGCTGGGCCAGCGCGACGGCCAGGTTGACCGTCACCGACGACTTGCCGACACCGCCCTTGCCCGACGCGATCGCGAAGACCTTGGTCAGCGAGCCCGGCTGGGCGAACGGGATCTCCCGCTGCGCCTGACCGCCGGTGAGCGACTCGCGCATCTCCGTACGCTGCTCGTTGGTCATCACGCCGAGCTCGAGGTTGACGCCGGTGACGCCGTCGACCGACTCAAGCGCCGAGGTGGTGTCGCGGTTGATCGTGTCCTTGAGCGGACAGCCCGCGACGGTCAGCAGGACCTTGACGCTGACGACGCCGGCGTCGTCGATCGCGACCGAGTCGACCATGCCGAGCTCGGTGATGGGGCGTTTGATCTCCGGGTCCTGGACGGTCGCCAGAGCTGCGTTGACACGGTCGAGAAGCGGGCTACTCACAAGAAACAACCCTACGACGTGCGTGGGAAGTCTCCAGCATCGCCCGATGGCTGGTCGATCGATCCACGGTGGCGGTCGCGCTCGTCGAGCTCCTCGAGGAGGAGCCGGAGCTCGGAGCGGAGATAGTCGCGGGTGGCGACCTCACCGAGCGCCATCCGGAGCGAAGCGGTCTCCCGGGCGAGGAACTCCATGTCGGCCTTGGACTGCGAGGCGATCCTGCGGTCCTGCTCGGCGATCACCCGGTCGCGGTCCTCCTGACGGTTCTGCGCGAGCAGGATCAGGGGCGCCGCGTAGGAGGCCTGCAGGCTCAGTGCGAGGGTCAGGAAGATGAACGGGAACTCGTCGAAGCGCCAGGTGAGCGGAGCGATCGTGTTCCAGCCGACCCAGACGACCACGACCAGGGTCATCCAGGCGATGAACCGGGCGGTGCCCATGTAGCGGGCGAACGCCTCGGCGAAGGAACCGAAGGCGTCGGCCCGGAACGTGGGCCGCTTGACCAGGGGGTTGCGCAGCTCGCGGGGAGTGTCGAGGCGGGCGCGCGCTCCACGTGCTTCAGCCACGGCGAGCCCCTTCCGACCCGATCACCTTGTTGGGCCGGGTGTCGGGCCGTGTGTCCGGGCGAGGCTCGGTGGGTGACTCCTGGCGCGCGAGGTTCTCGCGCCAGTTCTCCGGGAGCAGGTGGTCGAGCAGGTCGTCGACGGTGACGGCGCCGGCCAGGTGCCCGTTCTCGTCGACGACGGGCGCAGCCACCAGGTTGTACGTCGCCAGGTGAGCCGCCACCTGCTCGGTGCTGTCTTCGGGGCGCAGCGGCTCCAGGGAGTCGTCGAGGGCACCCGCGACCAGTGTGGACGGTGGCTCGCGCAGCAGCCGCTGGATGTGGGCGATACCGAGGAACTTGCCGGTCGGCGTCTCCAGCGGTGGGCGGCAGACGTAGACGAGGGCGGCCTCGGCGGAGGAGATGTCGGGGTTGCGCACGAGTGCGAGCGCGTCGGCGATGGTCGCGTCCGGGCCGACGATGACCGGCTCGGGGGTCATCATCGAGCCGGCCGTGTCCTCCTCGTAGGACATCAGCCGGATGACGTCCTTGGCGTCCTCGGGACGCATCAGGTCGAGCAGGAGGGTCGCAGTCTCCTCGGGCAGCTCGGCGATGAGGTCGGCCGCGTCGTCGGGAGACATCTCCTCGAGCACGTCGGCGGCCCGCTCGGAGTCGAGGGCACCGACGATGGCGACCTGGTCGTCCTCGGGCAGCTCCTCGAGCACCTCGGCCAGCCGCTCGTCGTCGAGCGCTGTGACGACCTGGCGCTGCCGCTCGGGCGGCAGTTCGTGGATCATCGTGGCGGCGTCGGCGGGCCGCATGTCGTGGATCGCCTGGACCAGGTGGGTCGCGGCCTGGGTGGGGGAGCGGCGGGCGAGGCCCTCGGCGTCGTTCCACTCGACCACGTGCGTCTGGCCGCGGCGGCGCAGGCCCTTGGCCGGCTCCTGGACGGCCACCCGGGAGAGCAGCCAGTCGCGGTTGCGCGCCTGCTCCATCCCGATGTCGTAGACGGTGCCGGCGACGCCCGTCGGCCGGATCGTGACCTGCCGGTCGAACATCTGGCCGATCACCAGGGTCTCCGTCGAGCGCTGCTGGAAGCGGCGCATGTTGAGCAGGCCGGTGGTGTAGACCTGCCCCGAGTCGATGCTGGTCACCCGGGTCATCGGCACGAAGATGCGTCGGCGCCCGAAGACCTCGACCACCAGGCCCAGCACGCGTGGCTGCCGGGCGTCGGACCTGACGGTGACGACGAGGTCACGCACCTTGCCGACCTGCTCGCCGAGCGGGTCGAAGATCGGCAGGCCGACCAGGCGGGCCGCGTACACGCGGTTGGGTGAGGTGCTCACGCCTCCACCTCCCGGTTCACTCCCTGTCGCTCGCTCACCGGGCCAACGTTATGACATGCGTGCCAGCGCGACGCTTCGACGCTCACACGAAGGCGCGGAACATGAATCGATGATCTATCCGAACCGCGCCCTCGAAGGCGACGATCCCGCTCGGGACTGTGTTACAAAAGTGAATTACGTGGCCAGTGTGACCGGTCGCCTCCGCAGCGAAAGGGACCTGAACCGATGCGTACGCACCCTCATGTCATCTCCTTCGGGCGCCGGCTGGCCACGTCACTGATCACCACAGGTCTCTGCCTCGGTCTGGCCGGCGGCGCGCTCGTGGCGGTGAGCGCCTCGACGAGCACCACCACCGCAGACCTGGAGACCGTCGCCTATTCGCCGCCGAGATATCGGATGGTCCAGGCCAACATCAAGGCGGCCATGCCCACGGGCAGGTTCAAGAAGGACGTGAAGAAGGTCGTCTCGATGTCGCCCGACTTCATCACCTACAACGAGGTGAACGGCCGCCGCGGCGGGGCGCTCGCGCCGGGGCGCTACCAGGTGTGGCGCAAGGGCGGCAGCCCTTACAAGGCCGCGACGGCGGTCGCCTGGGACGGCAAGAAGTGGTCGGCGAAGTCGCGGGGCGTCCATCAGATCAGCAACAAGCGAGGCAAGGCTCCCGGGCAGCGACTGCACTGGGGGATCAGGTACGCCAACTGGGTGACTCTCGAGAACCGGGCGACCGGGCGCGACGTCTCGGTGATCGCTGCCCACTTCGCACCGAAGTCCAAGCGCTACGGTGACCTCATCCGCCCCTCGGCGCGGGCGCTGAACGCGCTGGTCAAGAAGCTGGGCAAGAAGGGGCCGGTGCTCGTCGGCGGCGACCTGAACGTGCAGTACGACGGCTCGCGCTATCCCCGCAAGATCTTCTCCGCCAAGCATCTCGTCGCAAGCTACGACGTCACTGAGAAGGCACCGGTGACCCATGGTCGCGACTCGACGATCGACTACGTCCTGGCCCGCGGGATCGGCCGCTTCGCCACCGGCAACCAGCGCGCGATCGCGCTCAGGTCCGACCACAACGCGCTCGCCGTCGACTTCTCGCCGCTGCCGCTGGCCTCCACCTCGGGCTCGAGCCGGGCCCGGTTCGGGCGCGGTGTCGTGGTCACCGACCCGGGGATGAGCAGGGCCGAGGAGCAGAGCGTGCTGCGTACGGTCCTGAAGGCGGTCAACAGCGCCCGGCGCGGCGAGGTCGTCCACCTGGCCAGCCGTGTGCTCACCAACGCTCGGGTGGTCAAGGCGCTCAAGCGGGCCAAGGCACGCGGCGCTCGGGTGCAGGTCGTCACCGCAGAGCGCTCCACGACCTCCCAGATGCGGTCGCTGCAGCGGGTGCTCGGCAAGGACGTCGACAAGGCGAGCTGGGCCGTGACGAGACCGGCCGGCTATGACCGGGCCGGCCTGCGGGCCTCGGTGCTGCTGGTCAGCCGGGCCGGTGCCACCCCGCGCTTCAGCTTCAGCACCAGCACCCAGATGTCGGGCCTGGCAGGGTCGGGCAAGCGGTCCGGATATCTCAGCGTCAGCAGCACGACGTACGACAAGCTTCTCGGGCCGTTCCGTTCAGCCGCTGGGCGCCGGGGCTAGCACCCGCGCGGGCGGGCTAAGGTCTTTCCGCACAGGGCCGCGTGCGGCAGTGTGGGATTCCTCACCGGGCGCTTCCGGTTACTGATTGGTAACCTGCCGCTGTGACACGTCATGGTGGTCCCGACAGGCTCGACCACCGAGAGTAGGAGAAGAGCATGGGTCGCCTTGCCGAGACCGAAGGTCTCACCGACATCCAGGAAGAGATCCTGAAGACCGTCCGCCAGTTCGTGGACGAGAAGGTCATTCCGGTGGCCCAGGAGCTGGAGCACGCCGACGAATACCCGACCGAGATCGTCGAGGGCCTCAAGGAGCTCGGCATCTTCGGCCTGATGATCCCCGAGGAGTACGGCGGCCTGGGTGAGTCGCTGCTGACGTACGCGCTGTGCGTCGAGGAGATCGCCCGCGGCTGGATGTCGGTCTCCGGTGTCATCAATACCCACTTCATCGTCGCCTACATGCTGATGAAGCACGGCACCGAGGAGCAGAAGCAGCACTACCTGCCCAAGATGGCCACCGGTGAGGTGCGCGGCGCCTTCTCGATGTCCGAGCCTGGCCTCGGCTCCGACGTGAGTGCCGTGTCGACGAAGGCGACCAAGCTCGACGACGGCTCCTACGAGATCACCGGCCAGAAGATGTGGCTGACCAACGGTGGCTCCTCCACGCTCGTCGCGGTGCTGACCAAGACCGACGAGGGTGCCGACTCGGTCTACAAGAACATGACCACCTTCCTGGTCGAGAAGAAGCCCGGCTTCGGCGAGACCGCGCAGGGTGTCACGGTGCCCGGCAAGATCGACAAGATGGGCTACAAGGGCATCGACACGACCGAGATGATCTTCGAGGGTCACAAGATCTCGGCCGACCAGATCCTCGGCGGTGCCCCGGGCAAGGGCTTCTCCCAGATGATGGACGGTGTCGAGGTCGGCCGCGTCAACGTCGCCGCCCGCGCCTGCGGTCTCGCGATCCGCGGCTTCGAGCTCGGCATCGCCTACTCCCAGCAGCGTCACACCTTCGGCAAGAAGATCGCCGACCACCAGGCGATCCTGTTCCGTCTCGCCGAGATGGGCACCAAGGTCGAGGTCTCCCACAACATGATGGTCCGCGCCGCGCGCCTCAAGGACACCGGCAAGCGGATGGACGTCGAGGCCGGCATGGCCAAGATGGTCGCCTCGGAGTACGCCAACGAGGTCGTCGAGGACTCCTTCCGCATCCACGGCGGCTACGGCTACTCCAAGGAGTACGAGATCGAGCGGATCATGCGCGAGGTCAAGTTCATGCTGATCGGTGAGGGCACCTCCGACATCCAGAAGATGATCATCGGGCGCAGCCTCCTCAAGGACTACAAGAGCTGAACCAGAGGGCCGGTCCGGCCCGAACCGCGGCTGTGGGCGACGAAAGCGATCTTTCGTCGCCCACAGCTGCGTCAGCGACATGAAATCGGGGGAAACGGCGGGCGCCGTCGCGTAGGTTGGTTGTTGCCCAGCACCGCTACGTAGGGGGACACGATGACGAACGACGATCTCAAGGCGAAGATGCGCGAGGCCCTCGAGAAGAAGAAGGACCACGAGCACACGCACGCCGAGGCCGCCGACGCCAAGGAGAAGGCGCACGGGTCCGAGGTCGTCGGTGGTGCGCCGAAGATGCACCGTCGCAAGGCCGGTGGCGGCGGGTCCTGATTCGGCCATATGCTGAGCTGAATTTTCGCCGACCCGATGGGGTGTCGGGTCGGGTTTTGGTCGAGAGGTATCGAGAAGTTGGCACGCCGGGTAGTGCTCCACATCGGAGCGATGAAGTCGGGAACGACTTACTTGCAGGGTGCCCTCTACAAGAACAAGGGCCTCCTGGCCGAGCGCGGGTTCCTCGTGCCCGGCACCCGCTGGCGTCACCAGATCGAGGCCGTCCTCGATGTGAAGGGCCGCAGCAAGCATCCCCAGGGCGACTCGGTCGCCGGTGCCTGGGACCGGCTGGTCGCCGAGGTCGACGAGTGGGACGGCACCGCCCTGATCTCCGTCGAGCTGCTGGCCCCGGTCGGCCAGGGGACGGTCGATCGGGTCGCGTCGAGCTTCTCGGGGGTGACCCCCGAGATCGTGCTCTCGCTGCGTGACATCAACCGCCAGATCCCCTCGATGTGGCAGGAGCTCGTGCAGAACGGCTCGGACTGGACCTGGTCGGAGTTCCTCTCCTCGGTCAAGAAGAGCCGCCCCGGCGCCGCCGAGCGGCACCGCACCAAGCCGGGCAAGCGCTTCTGGAGCGAGCAGGACATGGTCTCCATCGCGCGACGCTGGGCCCAGGCCGGCCCGCTCCACCTCGTCACCGTGCCGCCCCCGGGAAGCCCGCCGCTGCTCCTGCTCGAGCGTTTCGGGGCGGCGATGGGCTTCGATCCCGAGGGCCTCAAGTCCGCGCCGCCGCGCAACACCTCCCTCGGCACCGCGACCGTCGAGGTGCTGCGCGGGCTCAACGCCGAGCTCAACGACCGTGGCCTGGCCTACCCGGCCGCGATGGGCCTGCGCAAGCACACGCTCGGCAAGCATCTGATGCCGAAGCTGACCATCGACGACCCACGCATCGGGCTCGCGGCGCCGCGCTGGACCCGTGCGTTCACCCGTGACCAGGACGCCCAGCTGCGTGGCCTGGACGCGACCGTCCACGGCGACCTCGGCGACCTCGCCCCGGTGGATGTCAGTGGCATCGACCCGCGCGAGGTCACGCACGACCAGGTCCGAGACGCTGCGGTGGCTTCCTACGCCGCGCTGCGTTCCGACCTCAACAAGAAGCTCGCCGACCCGACCATCCCAGACGAGGTCATCGACCCGGGGGCAGGCCGTAAGGCCTCCGCACGTGCGGTGTCCGCCCTGGCCGGCCTCGTGGAGTGGTCCGTCCGGCGAGAGGAGCTGGTCCGTACGTAGGGCCGCAACATCAACGGGGGATTCATTGTCAGGCACCTGGGGGTTGCGTCGTCGACGCAACCCCGTCGATGCGCAGCATCCAGAACGCGCCGGTGAGCTCAGTGGTGAGCCACCGCAGATCGCCGTGCTCACCATCACTCGCGACGAGGGCGACATGCTCGCGCGCTGGGTCGACCACTACGCCGCCCAGGTGGGCCACGACAACCTGCTCGTCTTCGACGACGGCTCCAGCGACGGCTCCACCGACGGCCTCCCCATCTCGGTGCAGCACCTGCCGGGTTTCCGGAAGGGCAACTTCGAGGCCGGCCGGATGAGCCTGGCCAGCGGCGTCGCGCGCGGCCTGCTGGGGGTCTACGACTGGGTGATCTTCACCGACGTCGACGAGTTCTTGATCCCCGACCCGGCGATCTACGCCGGTCTGCCCGACTACCTGGCGCGTCGCAGCGAGGACGTGCTCGCTCCGTACGCGCTCAACGTCGTCCACCACACCGCGGTCGAAGGGCCCCTGGTCGCCGGCGAGCCGATCCTCGGCCAGCGGGCCTACGCGAAGTTCGCGCCGCTGATGTGCAAGCCGTCGATCAAGCGGGTGCCGGCGCCGTGGACGTGCGCCTCCCACGGGATCAAGGCCGCCTATCGGCCCGACCCGAGCCTGTTCATGGTCCACATGAAGTTCGCCGATCTCGACCTCCTCCAGCGGCAGGCCGACCTGCGCAACGAGCTGGCCAGGACGGTCGGGCGTGGCCGGGGCAGCTCGTGGGGACGCTCGGGCGACGACCTGGGCACGCTGCTGACCCGGCAGACCCGATCGGTCGGCGCCGACGTGCCGGTCTTCGACCCGGCGGCGATCGTGCCCACCGGCCTGGTCCGCGAGGAGGACGGCGTGCATCGTGCGGTCGGCAAGGGCCACATCGACAACCTGCAGCGCCAGCCGCTCGTACGCATCCCCGAGCGTCTTCACGGCCTGGTGTGACCCCGTCGTCCACGTGCGTGGGACGGACGTAGGCTGAGCATCGGCGGTGGGCTAGGTTACTGCTCGGTAATCCTAGGACAGCAACACCGTCAGACTCACCGACGAGAGGCCGCAGATGAGCAAGACCAACCCCGGTAACTTCTTCGAAGACTTCCAGGTCGGACAGGTCATCGAGCATGCGACGCCCCGCACGGTGACCGATGGCGACCGGGCTGCCTACGGCTCGATCTACCCGACCCGCTTCGCAGTGCCCTCGAGCGCCGTCTTCGCGGCGTCCGTCGGGCTCGAGCGGCACCCGGTCGAGGAGCTGATCGGCTTCCACATCGCCTTCGGCAAGACCGTGCCGGACGTGTCGCTGAACGCCGTGGCCAACCTCGGCTACGCCGAGTGCCGCTTCCACCAGCCGGTGGTGCCGGGCGACACGCTCTCGACCAAGTCGGAGGTCATCGGCCTCAAGCAGAACTCCAACGGCAAGTCGGGTGTCGTCTACGTGCGCTCGACCGCCACCAACCAGCGGGGCGAGGTCGCGATCGAGTGGGCGCGCTGGGTGATGGTGCACAAGCGCGACCAGGACGCCGCGGCCCCCGAGGCCGTCGTGCCCGAGCTGGCCAAGGCGGTCGACGCCGAGGACCTGATCGTGCCGAAGGGCCTGAACTTCTCGGCGTACGACTTCACCGCCGCCGGCGAGCCGCACCGTCTGGCCGACTACGAGGTCGGCGAGAAGATCGACCACGTCGACGGGGTCACCCTGACCGACTCCGAGCACCAGCAGGCCACCCGGCTGTGGCAGAACACCGCGAAGGTCCACTTCAACTCCGAGGTGCGGCCCGACGGGCGCAACCTCGTCTACGGCGGCCACATCATCTCCCTGGCGCGAGCGCTCTCGTTCAACGGCCTCGCCAACGCCCAGCTCATCGCCGCGATCAACGGTGGCGCGCACACCGCGCCGGCCCACGCCGGTGACACCGTCTACGCCTGGTCCGAGGTGCTCGACCGGGTCGAGGACGTCGCCCCGGGCGTCGGCGCGCTGCGCCTGCGGCTGGTGGCCACCAAGGGCCGCGACGAGTCGATGACCCTGCGCGGCGACGACGGGAAGTACGCCCCCGGCGTGCTGCTCGACCTCGACTACTGGGCCCTCATCCCAGCCTGAACACCGACGAAGGACGCACTCAGATGACCAACCACACCGTCTCGAGCTCCGCTTCGACCAAGAAAGCAATCTTCGTCTCCGGCTCCGCCCAGGGCATCGGCAAGGCCATCGCCGAGAAGTTCGCGGCCGAGGGCTGGTTCGTCGGCATCTACGACATCGATGCCGAGCTCGCCAGGCAGGTCGCCGCCAGCCTCGGCGAGGCCACCGCCGTCGGCGGAGCGGTCGACGTCACCGACCCTGCCTCGTGGAAGGCGGCGCTGGAGGAGTTCGCCACCGCAGCCGGAGGCCGCCTCGACCTGCTGATCAACAACGCGGGGATCCTGCGCGCCGGACGTCTCGCCGACGTCGACCTGGCCAAGCACCACCAGACCATCGAGATCAACGTCAACGGCGTGATCAACGGCTGCCACACGGCCTACCCCTACCTGCGCGCCACCCCGGGCTCCGGGGTGATCAACGTGTGCAGCGCGAGCGCGATCTACGGGCAGCCCGAGATCGCCTCCTACAGCGCATCGAAGTACGCCGTGCGCGGCCTCACCGAGGCGCTGGAGCTGGAGTGGCGCAAGGAGGGCATCCGGGTGCAGGCGGTCTGGCCGCTGTGGGTGAAGACCGCGATGCTCGACGACAACGTCGCCTCGTCCCACGGCACGCTCGGCGTACGCCTCACCGTCGACGACGTCGCCGACCAGGTCTGGGAGATGGCCCAGCCGCGCACGGGGCTGCTCCGGCTGCCGAAGGTGCACACCGCGGTCGGGTTCCCGGCCAAGGCACTCTCCGTCGCCGCCGACCTCGCGCCCAACGTGCTCTCCCGCGAGGTCAACAGGCTCATCACCCGGGCGTGACCCGGCGGCCGGCCCGCGGGCTGGTTTGATGGGGGCATGGCCCTCTACCTCGTCAGGCACGGCACCACCGAGTGGTCCCGCAACGGCCGACACACCTCACGCACCGACCTCCCCCTCCTGAGCGAGGGGGAGGCGGACGCGAAGGCGCTGGCGCCGCGGCTGGCCGAGCAGAGGTACGCCGCGGTGCTGACCTCGCCGCGACAGCGGGCGCGGCGTACGGCTGAGCTCGCGGGCTTCCCCGACGCCGTCGTCACCGACGACCTGGTCGAGTGGGACTACGGCGACTACGAGGGCATCACCACCGAGGAGATCCAGCGCAGCGACCCGGGCTGGAGCCTGTGGACGGCGCCGACGCCCGGAGGAGAGTCCGCCGACGCCGTGCAGGAGCGGCTCGGTCGCGTCGTCGACGCTGCCCGGACGCGTGCGGGCGACACGCTCGTCTTCTCCCACGGGCACGCGCTGTGCGCCCTGGCCGCGGTGTGGCTCGGCCTCCCCGTCAGCGAGGGGCGACTCTTCAGGCTCGACACCGCGACGGTCTCGATGCTCGACGCCCACCACGAGCAGCCGGTGATCAAGCGCTGGAACGGGTAGCGACCCGCCTGACCTGGGCAGATGCTTGACCGGACCGGCGTGAGGAGTCACCGTTGTGGGGTGGCTCTCGCGGTCGGCTGTCCACGCTGCGCGACGCCGGTGGCCAGCGTCGGTGCCGGTGGCAGCCACTCGTGCCCCGAGCACGGCGTGGTCACGCCGGTGTGGCGCACCGACACGGCCTCCTATGCCGACCTGGTCGAGATCCTCGAGCTGGCCGGCGACGTGCCGACCTTCCTGCCCTGGCCGATCGGGTCGGGCTGGACGATCGCCGACCTCGCCGTCGTGGGCGATGCGACCAAGGGGGCGGCGACGCTGCTGACCCTGAGCGGCACGACCCCCGACGACGGCCAGGTCGAGATGACCGTGGTGACCGAGGAGGCCGGTGTCGGGCTGGGGGCTCGGTGCGCGCGCACCGCGGGCCCCGATCCCGGCGTCGACGCGTGCACCGGACCGCCCACGACGAAGGTGCGCGCGGCCGGGCAGCAGGTGCCGCTGTGGCCGATCACCCAATGGACGAACGGGGCCGAGGAGTGGGAGCGGTCGGTCGTGGTCGGCGAGGCCGACGGCCGCTGGCTGTGGATGGTCTTCCGTCCGGCCACGGCGATGCTGATGCTCCAGGACGGCTGGCACCTGCGCGAGGTCGGCGAGCTCGGCATGCAGATGGTCGAGCTGCCCTTCGGCGGGCCTCGCGGATCCTGGTGGGACCACTAGCTCTCGCACCGCGAGGGAACACAACCACTAGGATGTGCGGGTGCGCATCGACCTCCACACTCACTCGCGGGTGAGCGACGGGACCGATTCGCCCACCGAGCTGATGCAGGCCGCGAAGGCCGCCGGGCTCGACGTCGTCGCGATCACCGACCACGACACCGCCGACAGCTGGGACGAGGCGGCTGCTGCCGCCGCCGAGGTCGGCATCGAGCTGGTGCGCGGCATGGAGATCAGCACGATCCACGCCTACCACGGCGTGCATCTGCTGGCCTACCTGCCCGATCGCACCTATCCGCCGCTGGTCGACGAGCTCGAGCGGGTGCTCGAGGGGCGCGACGGACGGCTGCCGCTGATGCTCGACCGACTGGCCGGCCTCGGCATCGAGATCTCCCTCGAAGACGTCGAGGCGGTCTCCGGCGATGCCGCTGCCTCGGGCCGCCCGCACCTGGCCGACGCCCTCGTCGCCAAGGGGTATGTGCGCAGTCGTGACGAGGCCTTCAACCGCTATCTGGGGGCCGGCAGACCGGCGTACATCAACCGCTACGCCGCCCCGCTGGAGCCGATGATCCGTACGATCGCGGCCGCCGGTGGAGTCACCGTGATCGCCCACCCGTGGGGCCGGTCGACGCGCCAGCAGCCCGACGAGGCCGCCATCTCCGCGCTGGTCGATGCGGGCCTGTCCGGGCTGGAGATCGACCACCAGGATCACAGCCCCGAAGTGCGCGACAAGCTGCGGGTGATCGCCCGTGACCTCGACCTCGTGGTGACCGGATCCAGCGATTACCACGGCACCGGCAAGGTGGGTCACGATCTGGGTGTGAACACCACTGCACCAGCCGAGTATGCGCGGCTCCTGGAGCGAGCCGCCGCGGCCTCGGCGGCCTCCGGACGAACCACCCCGGAGGTCGTACGTTGACCGAGATCTTCGTCTCCACGTTCGTGACGCTCTTCGTGATCATGGACCCGGTCGGCACGATCCCGGTCTTCCTCTCGCTGACCGCCGGCCAGTCACCGGCCAAGCAGCGCCGCGCCGCGATCTTGGCGGTCGCGGTCTCGTTCCTGGTGATCACGATCTTCGCGCTCTTCGGCCAGGCGATCCTGCACTTCCTGCACATCTCCCTCGAAGCGCTGCAGTGCGCGGGCGGGCTGCTCCTGCTGCTGGTCGCCCTCGAGCTGCTCACCGACAACTTCGACGACCCGGTCGCCGCCGCCGGAGCCAACGTGGCGATGGTGCCGCTCGGCACCCCGCTCCTGGCAGGCCCGGGCGCGATCGTCGCGACGATGGTCTTCGTCCAGGACGTCGACTCGATCGGGACGGGGTTCGGGCTCGGTCTCGGCCTGGTCGTCGTGCACCTCACCCTCCTGCTCGCGATGATCTTCTCCATCCCGATCCTCAAGGTGCTCAAGGAGTCCGGCGTGCTCCTCATCACCCGCATCGCCGGTCTGCTGCTCTCCGCGATCGCCGTCCAGATGGTCGCCGACGCCGTGACCACCTTCATCGCCAACGCCAACGGCTGAGGTTCGAGGTAGTCCCAGAGGGTGATGGGCCGGAACGTCTGGGACTACCTCCGAGCTACTTGCGGCCGAGGCTCTGGAACTTCTGGAGCACCCCGCTCGGCACGACCCGGGCGAGGGTGGCGAGGGTCTTGTAGCGCTTGCTGGGGATCGAGAAGGTCTTGTTGTCGTCGTAGTCGTCGAGGGCCTCGCGGACAAGGTCGTCGACGTTGAGCCACATCCAGGCGGGTGCGGAGTCGTGGCCGGAGCCGAGGCGCTGGTGGAACTCGGTCTTGGTGAACCCCGGGAGCAGGGCCATCACCTTGATGCCGTTGCCGGCGTACTCGTTGTGGGCCCACTCGGTGAAGGAGTTGATCCAGGCCTTCGCGGCCGAGTAGGTGCCGCGGGGGAGGTAGGAGGCGACGGAGCCCACGTTGATGATGCCGCCGTGGCCACGGGCGACCTGGGCGCCCAGAGCAGCGTGGGAGAGGCGCAGCGGGGCCGTGATGAGCACCTCGGCCATCGCGGTCTCCTCGTCGGTGGTGTTGTCGAGGAAGTGGTTCTTGAGACCGTGGCCGGCGTTGTTGACCAGCAGGTCGACCGGACGGTCGGCGTCGGCGAGACGGGCCTCGACCACCCGCTGGCCGTCGCGGTCGCCCAGGTCGGCGCGGAGCGTCTCGACGGTGATGCCGTGAGCAGCGGTGAGGTCCTTGGAGACGCCGTCGAGTCGGGCCTCGTCACGTGCGACGAGGATCAGGTCGTGGCCGCGGGAAGCGAGCTGCTGGGCGAAGGCGAGTCCGATTCCGGCGGTGGCGCCTGTGATCAGCGCGGTGGGGTTCGACATGCGGCCAAGTTCTACCATGTCCGTCCGGTGGGCCTGTCGTGTGACAGTTGACTTGCGGTCGTACGGGTAGATGATGGTGCTCGTGGACAACGCTTGCCGGCGTCTCCGGCGCATGACGCAGAGGTGAGCCGCTCAGGGCGGCACCGGGTCGGCCGGTCCCCTCGTAAGGGACGGGCCAAGTCGGTCATTGCCGCGGCCATGCTGACCTCCGCCGGGATCTACGGCGGCGTCGAGATCCTCGCCGACCCTCGCGCGACCGGCGAGCCGGTCACCGGGGCCGCGGGCGCGCGCATCGATCCGGACGTGACCTTCCGCGACCCGATCTCGCCGATCGACGCCCAGCGCGAGGCCGACCTGTCCCGTCGGCTCGCCGAGCGGCGGATCACCTTGGAGAAGGCGCTTCCCGAGCGCTCCGGAGACGGTCGACGGGCGGTCTTCTCGATCAGCCGCCAGCGTGTCTGGATCGTGTCGGAGAAGGATCGGGTGCGGCGTACGTATCCAGTCTCCGGCAGCGTCTACGACAACCTGAAGCCCGGGAGGTACAAGGTCTTCTCCCGCTCCGAGCACGCCAGGGGCATCGACGACTCGGGCACGATGCGATGGTTCGTACGCTTCACGAAGGGCCCCAACGCCGCGATCGGGTTCCACAACATCCCGGTCGACAAGGGCAAGCGCGTGCAGACCCGGGGCCAGCTCGGCACGCCGCTCTCGCACGGCTGCGTGCGGCAGGCCGAACCCGACGCGAAGGCCATGTGGCGCTTCGCGTCGGTCGGCACGCGAGTGGTCGTGACGCGCTAGGGCGCCGGCGACTCGGTGAGCCGGTCAGTCGGCCTTGGGGGAGGAGCCGCCCGAGGAACGACGGCGACGGCGCCGGCGGGGCGCCGACCCCTCGCTCTTGCCCTCGCCGGACCCGGCGTTGGCGGCAGCCGGCGCGCCGGACTTCTCGACGACCTGGCCGCCGCGCGACCGGGTGCGCTGGCGGTCACGGTTGCGGGGAGCGCGCTCGCGCTTCTCGCCCTCGGACCTGGGGCCCTTGTCCTTGGGGCGGTCGGGAGTGGCCGCCTTGATCCGGCCCTTGGTGCCCTTCGGGATGCCCATGTCGTGGAGGAAGTTCTCCGAGGACGAGTAGGTCTCGACCGGCTCCTCGAAGGGCAGGTCGAGGGCCTTGTTGATCATCTTCCACTTGTGCAGGTCGGCCCAGTCGACCAGCGTGACCGCGACACCGGAGGCGCCGGCGCGGCCGGTGCGGCCGATGCGGTGGACGTAGGTCTTCTCGTCGTCGGGGGTCGTGTAGTTGACCACGTGGGAGACGCCGGTGACGTCGATGCCGCGAGCGGCGACGTCGGTGGCCACCAGCACCTCGATCTTGCCGTCACGGAACCGCTGCATGACCCGCTCGCGCGCGGCCTGCTGCATGTCGCCGTGGAGCGGCGAGGCGGGGAAACCGCGGTCGGCGAGGTCGTCGGCGACGCGCTGGGCCTGGCGCTTGGTGCGGGCGAAGACGACGACCTTGTCGTGGTCCTCGCACTGCAGCAGGCGGCCGATCATCTCGGGCTTGTCGAGGTCGTGGGCCTGGTAGACGAACTGGGCGGTGGCGGGCACCGTCTCGCGCTCGGTCGAGGACTCGGCGCGGATGTTCATCGGGTGGCGCATGTAAGAGCGCGCCAGCGCCACGATCGCGCCCGGCATGGTGGCCGAGAAGAGCAGGGTCTGGCGGGTCTCCGGGGTGAGGGTGACCAGCTTCTCCACGTCGGGCAGGAAGCCGAGGTCGAGCATCTCGTCGGCCTCGTCGAGCACGAGCGCGTGCACGTGGGAGAGGTCGAGCACCTTCCGGTTGGCCAGGTCGATCAGGCGGCCGGGGGTGCCGACGACGATGTCGACGCCCTTCTCCAGACCCTCGATCTGCGGCTCGTAGCCGGCGCCGCCGTAGATGGTCAGCACGCGGAGGCCGCGGTCTTCGGAGATCAGCGAGATCTCGGCCGAGACCTGCATGGCCAGCTCGCGGGTCGGGGCCACGATCAGCGCCTGCGGCTTGCCCTGGGGCAGGTCGAGGTAGTCGGGGTCCTTCGGGGAGACGCTGCGCTGCACGACCGGGATGCCGAAGGCCAGCGTCTTGCCGGAGCCGGTGCGCGCCTGGCCGATCAGGTCGGTGCCCTGCAGGGCGACCGAGAGGGTCATCTCCTGGATGGCGAAGGGGGTGGTGATGCCTTTGCGCTCGAGGGGAGCGCAGATCTCGGGGTGAACACCGAGGTCCTTGAACGTTGTCATGATTTCGTCGCTACTCGCTTGTCTCATCGAATGCGGCGAGCGACTCACGGGTGTCTCGGGCTTGCCGGGGGCGAGTGCCACGCCGCGCACATACGGGATCCAGTCCTCCGCCGTGTGATGTGAATCCGGGCGGTGCTGGGTCGGTCGATCATCATTCTATCGGTAGGGTTCTCCCGTGGTTGCATCCTCAGAGTCCAAGGGTCTTCAGGATCCGTTCGGTGATCCCGTCTACAAGGCCGCTGTCATCGACGTGCTGGGTGCGGTCGCCTACGGCGAGGTCTCGGCCGTCGAGCGCCTGACCGACGACGCGAAGATGGCGCCGTCGCTGGAGGACAAGACGGCGCTGCTCGCGATGGCGGCCGCTCAGCAGGCCAAGATCCAGCCGGTCCTCGACCGGCTCGGGGAGCTCGGAGTCGACGCGTACGCCGCCATGGAGCCGCTGCGTGAGGGCTTCGACGCGTTCCACACCCACACCAGGCCGTCCGACTGGTGGGAGTCGCTGGTCAAGGCCTACGTCGGCGACGGGCTCGCCAACGACTTCTACCGCGAGATCGCGGGCTACCTCGACGAGGAGACCCGCAAGCTCGTCGTCACCACCCTCGAGGACTCCGGGCGAGCAGACTTCGTGGTCGACCGGGTGCGGGCCGGCATCGAGGCCGACCACCTCATCGGCGGCCGGCTGGCGCTGTGGGGTCGTCGTCTGATGGGCGAGGCGATCACCCAGACGCAGCAGATCGCGGCCACCCGCGAGGGTCTCAGCGGCCTGATCATCGACGACCACCTGCCGGGGCTCGACCTCGGCACCATCGGAGAGATGCTGACCCGGATCACCCAGCGCCACGTCGAGCGCATGGGCAAGCTCGGCCTCGAGCACTGAGGATCGGGCCGATCCCCGGCATCACCTGGACCGGATGGTCGGGAGCGCAGATCGCTCCCGACGCCTCCGGCGTGTGGACATCTCCTGAGGTCAGCCCGGGTTTCGCCTTCGACGAGCTGGTCGCCTCCTGGAACGTGACCACCCCGCCCCAGACGTGGGTCGAGGTCGCCGCGCAGGTGGTCGCGGCATCGGGGGAGCGCAGCGGTTGGCTGGTCCTGGCGCGGTGGTCGAGCGACCCGGCCTTCGTCTCGACCTCCGTCGGCGGTCAGGACGACCCGATCGCGGTCGCGGCCGACGACACGATCCTGGGGCGCGAGGGGCGCATGTTCACGGGTTTCGTGGTGCGGCTCACGGTGCACGGTCCCGCGGGGAGCCGGCCCCGGGCGAGCCGGCCCCGGGCGAGCCGGCCCCGGGTGAGCCTGCTGGGGGCGATGGTCTCCGCCGATGCTCGTGGCTCGGCGCCGGGAGCCGTCCCGGGGCCGTCGGCTCGCGGGAGGGTCGTGGGTGGCGTACCGGCCTATTCGCAGCAGCTCCATCGTGATCGCTGTCCGCGCTGGGACGGCGGCGGTCAGTCGTGGTGCAGTGCGGTGTCGACGGCGATGGTCGCCGACTTCTGGGGCGTCGGTCCGTCGAGCGCGGAGATGGCCTGGGTCGACTACAAGACCCCTGACCCGCAGGTGCCGTTCACGGTGCGCGAGGTCTACGACGAGGCCTTCGGCGGCGCCGGCAACTGGGCGTTCAACACCGCCTACGCGGGCTCGCGCGGCCTGGTCGCGTACGTCACCCGGCTCCGCTCCTTCGCCGAGGCCGCCCGGTTCGTCGAGGCAGGGATCCCGCTCGTGCTCGCCGTCTCCCACCAGGAGGGCGAGCTGACCGGCGCCGGGTATGTCACCAACGGCCACCTGCTGGTGCTGGTCGGCTTCGACACCGACGGCAACCCGGTCGTCCACGACCCCGCCTCCCACAAGATCCCCAGCGACGAGGAGGTGCGAGCGACGTACGACCTCGTCGAGCTCGACCGCGCCTGGGCCCGGTCGGGGAGGGTCGTCTACGTCATCCACCCGCCGGACGTCGCGCCGCCCGAACCTCCGAGCCAGCCGAACTGGGCGTGATCAGGAGCTGTAACACGCTGTTCGTAGGACTATCCGGTCGTTTAGATAGGGCGAGTAGTACTACGAACGACGTGTTACAGCTCGCCGCCGCCCAGCCGGGAACAGCGAAGCGGCCCTGCCCCCAGGGGCAGAGCCGCTTCGAGCGACCTGGGTGAAGCTCAGGCCTTGGACTTGCCGGTGATGCCGGCAGCCACGACGACCGCGATGGCGGCGACGACGACCTGCCAGAGGTGACGCCACCAGTCGATGCCCTTGGACGTGTTCCACATGTCGTAGTCGGGGTTGCCCTCGACGTTGCCGGCCACACCGAAGATGGCGTAGTAGATCCAGCCACCGACGAGCATGCCGATGATGCCGCAGACGACGACGAGCCAGAACGGAATGTTGTCCCGGCTGCCCGGGGCGAGGAACTTGCCTAGCAAACCGATGACGACGCCACCGATGAGGGTGACGAGAATGGTCCCGATCATGCCTTATCCCTTCAGGTTGAGATTGACGCTAAGAATGCGCCGATAACTCGATCTTGCACCTGTTGGGACGAGTTTGCACGGACAACATGGCCCAAACCCGGAAAGTGCTCCCGGATCAGGGCCTTCGTCGACCGGGTCAGCCGGCGAAGCCGACCTTGCCGGTCTTGGTCGGGCCGAGCTCGACGTAGGCGAGCTTGTCGGTCGGCACGATCACCTTGCGGCCCTTGGTGTCGGTCAGTGCGAGCACCTTGCCGCCATCGAGGGCGTCGGTGATGAGCTTCTCCACCGACTCGCTCGACTCCTCGGTCTCTACGACGAGCTCACGGGCGGCCTGCTGGACGCCGATCTTGACCTCCACGGGTCCTCCTTGCGATGGGTCGATCAATGCTTCGGAATCCTCTCACACAGGAGGTGAGGAACCCCGTCGTTGCGCTACGAGCGGAATCGGGTGGTCTCGGTCGTTCGTGCTCAGTCGTTCTTGGGATAGCCGCGGATGCCACGCCAGGCGAGGCCGGCGACCAGGCGAGCGGCGTCGGCCTGGGAGAGGCCGCCGTTGTCGTGGAGCCAGAAGCGGGCGCTGACCTGCGCCTGGCCGACGAGCCCGACAGCGAGCAGGTGGGAGGCGGCGGCGGGGAAGCCGGTGTCTTCGGCGATGACCTCGGCGACGGCCTCGGCGCACGCGTTGGTGACCCGGTCGACCTGCTCGCGCACGGCGGGGTCGTTGGTCAGGTCGGACTCGAAGACGAGCCGGAACGCACCGGTCTCGGAGGCGACGTAGTCGTAGAAGGCCTCGACGGTGCGGGCCACGCGCTCCTTGTTCTCGTCGGTCGATGCCAGCGCTGCGCGACAGCCGTCGATGATCTCGTTGCTGGACTTCTCCAGCAGGGCGAGATAGAGGTCGAGCTTGCCGGGGAAGTGCTGGTAGAGGACGGGCTTCGAGACGCCGGCTCGCTCGGCGATGTCGTCCATCGCGGCAGCGTGGAAGCCGTAGGCGACGAAGACCTCGAGAGCGGAGTCGAGAAGCTGGGCTCGTCGCTCCGTCCGGGGCAGACGTGCCCCGCGCGGACGAGTGGGGTCGAGCTCGGATTGGTGCATGGTCACGCCCGCAGCCTACCCGCTGGTACTCGGATTGCGGGACGGGTCGTTCCCATCTCCTCCGATGAGGGAACATGGAGTGGTGCCCGCGGTGTTCAAGCAGGCATACGTACGTCCGAACTGAGGAGCAGTTGTGTCCCTAGCCCCGCTCGTGGAGCCCGCCGACGAGCTGACGATCGACGAGGTGCGCCGCTACAGCCGCCACCTCATCATCCCCGACGTCGGCATGGACGGGCAGAAGCGCCTGAAGAACGCCAAGGTGCTGGTCATCGGCGCCGGCGGCCTCGGATCGCCCGCGCTGCTCTACCTGGCCGCCGCCGGCGTCCACACTCTGGGCATCGCGGAGTTCGACGAGGTCGACGAGTCGAACCTGCAGCGCCAGATCATCCACGGTCAGTCCGACATCGGGAAGTCCAAGGCGCTGTCCGCCAAGGAGACGATCGCCGAGACCAACCCCAACGTCGAGGTGATCCTTCATGAGGGTCGGCTCGACAACGACAACGTCATGGACGTTTTCCGGGGCTACGACCTGATCGTCGACGGCACCGACAACTTCGCGACCCGCTACATGGTCAACGACGCGGCGTACTTCCTCGGGATCCCGTACGTCTGGGGCTCGATCTACCGCTTCGACGGTCAGGCCTCGGTCTTCGCGCCCTCCCTGGCCGACGACGCGCCCTGCTACCGCTGCCTCTACCCCGAGCCCCCGCCCCCGGGCATGGTGCCGAGCTGCGCCGAGGGCGGCGTGCTCGGCGTGCTGTGCTCCTCGATCGGCTCGATCCAGGTCAACGAGGCCATCAAGCTCCTCACCGGCATCGGTGAGCCGCTGGTCGGCAGGCTGATGATCTACGACGCGCTCGAGATGGAATACCGCAAGCTGAAGGTCCGCAAGGACCCGAACTGCGCGCTGTGCGGCGAGAACGCGACCGTCACCGAGCTGATCGACTACGACGCCTTCTGCGGCGCGGTCTCCACCGAGGCCGCCGACGCCGCGGCCGGTTCGACGATCTCGGTCACCCAGCTCGCCGACATGATCAAGGAGCGCGACGAGGGCAACCGTGACTTCGTGCTCGTCGACGTGCGCGAGCCCAACGAGTTCGAGATCAACAAGATCCCGGGCGCGGTGCTGATCCCCAAGGGCGACTTCCTCAACGGCAACGCGATCCCGCAGGTCGCCGAGCTGACCTCGGACGGTGCCAAGCCGCTCGTGTTCCACTGCAAGAGCGGCGTACGCAGCGCCGAGGTGCTGGCGATCGCGAAGGGCGCCGGCTACGGCGACGCCGTGCACGTCGGCGGTGGCGTGGTCGCGTGGGTCAACCAGATCGACCCGTCGCAGCCCTCCTACTGATCCGCCTTCCCGGCGAGTCTCGGCAGGCTCGAGAACCGGGTTACTGTTCTGTTGGCCAGCGGTGGCCCCTCTGGGGTCGCCGCTGGCTTTATCTGTGTCGGGGGTAGCCGATAGTTTGACGGCGCAGCTGCGGGGGGCGGAGCTGCCCAATGCACGAACCTCGGAGGATTCGACGTTGTCCACACGCGCTCGTCTCAGCGCGACGCTCGCCGGTGCCACCCTGGCCGGCGGTCTGCTTCTCGGTGCCCCTGCCCATGCGAGCGACGAGGTCCCCAGGCCGGCCTCAGACTCCGCCGTCGGCTCGACGATCGACCCCCAGAGACTGGAGTCGAACGTCGCCGACCCGACCCGCGGAATACCCCCGTCCTATGTCTTCGCCGGTGTCGGCGCCCTGCTGATGGGCGCGGGCGTCACCATGGCTGTCCGCCGCAGACGGGCTGAGGCTGTGGCACGCTCGGCCGAGTGAGCTACGGCTACGACCACTACGAGCCTCCCCGGCGGCCCAGGCGGCAACCCAGCCTGAGAACGCTCGTCGGGGAGGTCTTCGTCGTCGTCCTGGTGATCGCCGTCGCGGTGCTCGGCTATGCCGCCTACGACTACTACGCCAAGATCGGCGAGGCGCAGCAGGCGAGCGCCGCCCCGTCCGGGACGACGTCGTCGATCCCCGCGGAGGCCCTCGCCGAGGTGCCGAAGAAGAAGGGCAAGGTGCGCGGCGTCTCGATCCCCACGCTCAACGTGCACGCCGACGTGGTGCCGTTGTCGATGGAGAGCGGCACGCTCACTCCGCCCGCCGACTCCGCCCTCATGGGCTGGTGGAAGGGCGGCGCCAAGCCCGGTGCCGACGCCGGGTCTGTGCTGATCGTGGGGCACACCCTGCACAACGGCGGCGGCGTGCTCAACCATCTGGGCGAGGTCGGCGTGGGCGAGAAGATCGTCGTACGCACGAAGAACGACGAGTTCGACTACACCGTCCGTTCGGTGCGCGATCTCTCCAAGGCGCAGGTCGCCGAGCGCAGCGAGATGCTGTTCGACCCCGACGGCGAGGCCCGCCTCGTGGTGGTGACCTGCGACGACTGGGACGGCACCTCGTTCCAGGGCAACACCGTGGTCGTCGCCACCCCTGAAGGTTGATCTGTCAGCCGTCCCACGTGGTGAACAAGTCGTAACCTCCACGCCTCGGGCGTCGTTGAGTGTGAGTCACGTCACCGATGAACCGAGGCTCCCCACATGCTCCGCACA
Source organism: Nocardioides albertanoniae (assembly GCF_006716315.1). Lineage (NCBI taxonomy): Bacteria > Bacillati > Actinomycetota > Actinomycetes > Propionibacteriales > Nocardioidaceae > Nocardioides > Nocardioides albertanoniae. Next base: position 1,256,439 of record NZ_VFOV01000001.1, read on the forward strand.
CGTCGCTCCGTCCGCCGCGCCGCAGCCCTCGCTGCCAGCGTCCTGACTGCCGCTCTCGTGCCCGCCCTGATCCCCACCCCCGCCCACGCCTGGGCGCCTGCTGACACCGCCCGGATCACCCCCGGCGTGCAGATGTACACCAAGGGTGCTCAGTGCACGTCCAACTTCGTCTACACCGACTCCGCCTCCAACGTCTACGTCGGCTACGCCGCGCACTGCGCCGGCCTCGGAGAGGCCACCGACACCAACGGCTGTGCGGCCAAGTCGCTCCCGGTCGGCACCCCGGTGACCTTCAACGAGGGTGGCTCGCTGCTCGACGAGGGCACCGTGATCGGCAAGGGCACCCTGGTCTACTCCTCCTGGGAGACCATGCAGAAGCGTGGCACCAAGGACCCCGACACCTGCGCCTACAACGACCTCGCGCTGGTCAAGGTGAGTGACGCCGACAAGGGCAAGGTCAACCCGAGCATCCCGATCTGGGGCGGCCCGACGGGCATCGACACCGACGGCACCGCCGCCGGTGACCGGGTCTACTCCTACGGCAACTCCTCGCTGCGTGCCGACCTCGACCTGCTCTCCCCGAAGGTCGGCCTCTCGCTCGGTGACGACGTCAGCGGCACCCGCTGGTCGCACCCGCTCTACAACGTCACGCCCGGCATCCCCGGCGACTCCGGCTCGGGCTTCCTGAGCGGCGAGGGCAAGGCCGTCGGCACGCTGTCGACCCTGGGCCTGGCGCCGCTGCCGGCCTCGAACAACATCGGTGACCTCGACCTCGAGCTCGACTACGCCAAGGCGACCTCCGGCATCTCCGGACTGCGCCTGGTCAACGGCACCGAGCCGTTCAAGGGTGCCCTCTGAGCGACACCGCTTGATCGAACCGTTTGATTCCTCCCGGTCGGACGTGACTCGCTAACCTCGAGCCATGACCGACCGGGAGGCGTACGTCGAGGCTGTGCTGCGGCTGGTCGAGCAGGTCCCGCGCGGGCAGGTGACCACCTACGGCGCGATCGCCGACGCCCTCTTCGACGAGTTCGGGGGCGGGCCGCGACAGGTCGGCTCGGTGATGTCGCGCGAGGGCGCCGGGATGCCCTGGTGGAGGGTGGTGCGCGCCGACGGCTCGTTGCCGGCCTCCCACGGGGAGGACGCCCGACAGGCCTATCTCGAGGAGGGCACCCCGCGGCGTACGTCTGGAGCGGTGGACCTGCGCAGCGCGATGTGGCTGCCGCCTACGATGTCGGGGTGATGTATCGCGCCCTCCACGCAGTCGTGCCACCCCTGCTTCGCGCGATCTGGCGCCCTGCGGTGACGGGGGCCGAGAACGTCCCGCGCAGCGGCGGGGTGATCCTGGCCAGCAACCATCTCAGCTTCGCCGACTCGATCGTGATCCCGTCGGTCTCGCCCAGGCGCGTGCACTTCCTGGCCAAGTCGGACTACTTCACCGGCACCGGGCTCAAGGGCGCCGCCCAGAAGGCGTGGTTCGAGGGGCTCGGGATGCTTCCGGTCGACCGCGACGACCCGCAGGCAGCGCTGGGCTCGCTGGAGGTGGCGCTGGAGGTCCTGGGCAAGGGCGAGGCGTTCGGGATCTACCCCGAGGGCACCCGCTCGCGCGACGGGCGGCTCTACCGCGGGCGTACGGGCGTGGCGCACCTGGCGCTGACGGCCGGTGTGTCGGTCGTGCCGGTGGGGCTTCGGGGCACGGCTGAGCTGCAGCCGGTGGGGTCCAACGTGCCTCGTCTGGCCAAGGTCTCGGTCGCGTTCGGGCGGCCGATCGAGGTGGCCGGCCGTTTCGACGGGGTGCCTCTCGGCAAGGCTCGCCGCGTGATCACCGACGAGGTGATGGAGTCGATCGCCGCGCTGAGCGGTCAAGAGCTGGCCGGCGTCTACAACGAACGGCCGGCAGACGCCTGATCGGCTCTTGCGCCCGGCCGAGAACGGGCGCACGCTGGGAGGTGGATTTCTCCTAGCAGCCGAGGTGAGGCAGATGGCCACCACGACCGTGTTGCAGGACGAGCTGCGACACAAGCACGACGAGCTTGCCGGCCGACTGGTCCACGCTCGCAGCATCATCGCCAGACCGGAGCAGACCCGACGGGGTTGTCCGCCGATCGACCAGTTCAACGCCGGCGCGAGCCGCCACCTGCACGCGGTCGACGAGGCGCTCCTGCCCGCGGTCAGCGCGCACTGTGCCGACGGCGCCGACCTGGTCCATCGCTACCTGCCTGTAGCGCGTCATCTGGAGGTGCTGCTCTTCCACGTCAAGGCGCACGAGTACGGCTCCACCTGGGAGACCACCCACGACTGGCCGCGCTTGTGGGACGAGGTCGAGGCGGCCCTGGTCGCTCAGCAGGAGATGGAGGACGAGCTGGTCGCGCAGCTGGTCGCGGAGGCTCCCGACGACGATCTGCTCCTGGTCGCCGAGCGGATCGCGGCCGCCGACCGCCGTGCGCCCTCGCGCCCGCATCCGCACCTCCCGCACACCGGGCTTCCCGGAAAGGTCGTACGCCGCATGACCCGCCCCGTCGACGCGGTCTGGGACGCCGTCGAGGGCCGTGACGGCGGTGGCCCCAAGCCCGCGCCGCACAAGAAGCCCGGGCCGTGGTGGCAGTATCTGCTCGGCGACCCGCGCTTCCCCGACGACCCGGCCGACGCGGGACGGCACAATGAGCCGGGTGAGCGCTGACTACATCTTCGAAGGAGCCGTCATCGAGTGGCGCGGGCCGGCGCCCTACTTCTACGTGCCCATGCCGGTGGAGGACGCCGAGGACCTCAAGGAGGACGCCCGCGGGCTGGAGTACTGGGGCCAGGTCGCCGTCACCGCCACCATCGGCGAGACGACGTTCACGACGGCGCTGTTCCCCAAGGACGGCACCTACCTGCTCCCGTTGAAGGTCGTCGTACGCAGGGCGGAAGGGATCGACCTCGACGACGTCCTGGAGGTGCGGATGCGGTTGGGCCACGACTGAGTGGATCTCGACCCGCTTCGCGGCTTCGCTGGCTCAGCCGCTGCGCTCGCTCGATCTCCTCGCGTCTGCCCGACGCAAGCGCCGGGCAAGGCTCGGATGTCGGTGCTCTCTGATTGGGTGGTCCCGTGAGCGTCGCCTACCGCCTTGCCCCGCCGCCGAGCGCTGCCCCCGTGCCGGTGCTCGACGAGCACCAGCGCTCGGTCGTGGAGCATCCCGGCGGGCCGCTGCTGGTGCTGGCCGGGCCCGGCACCGGCAAGACCACCACGTTGGTCGAGGCCGTCGTGGATCGCATCGAGAACCGCGGCGTACGCCCTGATCAGCTGCTGGCGCTGACCTTCTCCCGCAAGGCCGCCGAGCAGCTGCGTGACCGGGTCACCGCGCGGCTCGGGCGCACTCTGTCGGGGGCGGTGTCCTCGACGTTCCACTCCTTCGCCTACGGGCTGGTGCGGCGCTATGCGCCGGCCGAGCTCTACTCCGCGCCGCTGACCCTCCTCTCCGCGCCGGAGGCCGACGTGGTGCTGCAGGAGCTGCTGGCCGACAGCCCGGAGTCGGTGCGCTGGCCGGAGCGGTTCCGGATGGCGGTCGGCACCCGAGGCTTCGCGCGCGAGGTGCAGACGGTGATCGCGCGGGCGCGCGAGCGGGGGTTGGACCCCGACCAGCTGGTAGCGCTCGGCCGTGACGAGGGCATCGCCGAGTTCGTCGCGGCCGGGTGGTTCCTGGAGCAGTATCTCGACGTGCTCGGCGCCCAGTCGGCCATCGACTATCCCGACCTGATCATGCGCGGGGTGATCGAGGCCGAGCGGCATGCGGCCGAGCTGCGTGCCGAGTTCGCCTGTGTCTTCGTCGACGAGTATCAGGACACCGACCCTTCACAGGTGGCCCTGCTGCAGGCGCTGGCCGGAGACGGCCGCGACCTGGTCGCCGTCGGCGATCCCGACCAGTCGATCTACGGGTTCCGGGGCGCCGACGTCAACGGGATCCTCGACTTCCCCTCGCAGTTCCCCACCCGGGAGCGTCGGCACGCCCCGGTGGTGGCTCTGGGCACGACCAGGCGGTTCGGCTCGCGGCTGCTGCGGGCCTCGCGCTCGATCGCCGCGGGCATCTCGGTGCGTGGGTCGATCCCGGCGGGTGCCTACGACACGTTCCGCAACCCGCACCCGCTGGCCTCCGACCCCGGGCGCGCCGAGGTGCTCACCTTCGACACCGACCGTGCCGAGACCGAGCACATCGCCGACCTGCTCCGCCGGGCTCACCTCGAGGACGGCACCGACTGGTCCGACATGGCCGTGCTGGTGCGCTCGGGACGCACCTCGATCCCGCAGCTGCGCCGGTCGCTGACCGCGGCAGGGGTGCCGGTCGAGGTCGCCGCCGACGAGACGCCGCTCGTGCGGGAGCCGGCCGCGGCCGTGCTGCTCGGCGCGCTCGGGGTGGTCATCGACGCCGACGTCGACTCCGATCTCGACGAGCGCTACGTGCGTGCCGACCGCTGTGAGGAGCTGCTGACCGGTCCGCTCGGCGGCTTGGATGCCACCGATGTTCGCGCGTTGACCCGCACGCTGCGGGCCAGGTTCCCGGACGTCGCCGCCCATGATCTCGTACGCCGCTCCGTGCTCGATCCGTCGCTGCTCGCCGCCCCTCCCGCTGGTCGAGCCGCGAGGCCGCCTGCGGCCGAGCGTGTCGAGACCAACACGGTCGACTCGAGCGCGACGGGGGACCGTGTTGGTCTCGACACGGATTCGTTCGTACCTCACGAATCCGGCTCGACCGGCGGGGGCGGCTCGACCAGTGACGGCGAGGAGCGGGTGCTGGGGCGCGTACGTCGCCTTGCGGGGCTTCTCGCCGAGGCCCGGGCCGCGCTGAAGGGTGGGGCCGGGGCCGAGCAGGTGCTGTGGACGCTGTGGGACGGCGCCGACTGGGGCCAGCGGCTGCGGTCGCAGGTGGAATCGGGCGGGCCGGCGGCGCGGCTCGCCCACCGCGACCTCGACGCGGTCGTGGCGCTCTTCGACACGGCCGCGAAGATCGAGGGCCGTCAGGAGTTCACCTCGGTCGAGACCTTCCTGGCCACGCTCCGCGCCCAGGAGATCCCGGCCGACACCCTGGCCGACAAGGGCGTACGCGGCTCGGCGGTGCGGCTGCTGACCGCCCACCGCTCCAAGGGGCTGGAGTGGGGTCTCGTGGTGGCCGCCCACGTCCAGGAGGGGGCCTGGCCCGACCTGCGCCGGCGCGACTCGCTCCTCGGCCCCGACCGGATCGCGCCGGCGATGCCCGACGGTCATCATGGTGGTCTGCTGCCGCCGCTGACCCGCACGGCGATGCTTGCCGAGGAGCGCCGGCTCTTCTACGTCGCCGCCACCCGCGCTCGCTCCCGGCTGGTCGTGACCGCGGTGAAGTCGCCCGATGACGACGGTGACCAGCCGTCGCGGTTCATCAACGAGCTGGGCCTGCGCGAGGATCAGATCCGCCACCGCGTCGGCCGTCCGACGCGACCACTGTCCTTGGCCGGGCTGGTCGCCGAGCTGCGCCGCACCGCGGCCGACCCGGCTCAGCCCGCCGGGCTGCGTGACGCCGCCGCCCGGAGGTTGCAGAAGCTGGCCGCCACCGAGGTGCGTGGCAAGCGGATCGCGGCCGCCGCCGACCCGTCGACCTGGTGGGGGCTGCGGGCTCCGACGTACGCCTCGGCCCCGGTGCGCGCCGAAGACCGTCCGATCACGCTGAGCGCGTCGGCGCTGGAGGCGATCCTGACCTGCCCCGCGCAGTGGTTCCTCGCCCGCGAGGCCGGGGGCGCCGTCGTCGACTCCTCGAGCCAGGGGTTCGGCAAGGTGGTGCACGCGATCGCCGAGCAGCTCGCCCGCGGCGACCTCGACGCCGCAGGGGTCGATGACCTGATGCCGTTCGTCGACGAGGTCTGGGGCCGACTCGAGTTCCGTACGCCGTGGTCGGCCGCCCGCGAGCGCGAGGCCGTCTACGACGTGCTGGCAAGGTTCTTGACCTGGCATCGGCGCCCCGGAGCGCGCACCGTCATCGGGTTCGAGGAGCAGCTGACCGCGAAGGTCGAGCTGCCCAGCGGGGAGACCGTGCGGCTCAACGGCTATGCCGACCGGTTGGAGCTCGACGAGAGCGGGAGGATCGTGGTCGTCGACCTGAAGACGGGGAAATATCCGCCGACCGCGCAGGAGGTCAAGGAGCACGGTCAGCTCGGTCTCTACCAGCTCGCCGTCGAGCACGGCGCGGCCTCCGCGCTGGCGTCCGGAGCGACGTCCGGGGGAGCCGAGCTGATCCAGCTGCGCCATGCCGCGGGCTCCGGGAGCGAGCTGCCGAAGGTGCAGGTGCAGGCGCCCGAGCCGCCGGAGATCATCACCCAGCTGGAGAAGGCCGTGGCGACGGTGCGGGCCGAAGACTTCGTGGCCAGACCCGGCAAGCACTGCGACCGGTGCCAGTTCGTCGCGCTCTGCCCCACCCAGACCTCGGGATCGGTGCTGTCATGACCTCGGATGCGCACCATGAGATGAGCTCGGCCATGAAGGTCGACACGCCCGAGGAGCTCGCCAAGCTGATGGGCCACGACTGGCTCTACAGCGAGGAGCAGTTCCGCGCGATCACCGCACCGCTGGAGCCGGCGGTGGTGATCGCGGGCGCCGGGTCCGGCAAGACCGCGGTGATGGCGGCGCGGGTGGTGTGGCTGGTCGCCACCGGCCGTGTGCTCCCCGGTGAGGTGCTGGGCCTGACCTTCACCACGAAGGCGACCGCCGAGCTGAACACCAGGATCCGGGAGTCGCTGCAGAAGGCGGGTCTGTGGCCGGAGCGTCGCGCGAGCGTGGGCGTGGGCGGCACGGAGGGTCCGCCTCGGCCCGGCGAGGAGGACGACGAACCCGTCGAGCCGACGGTGGCGACCTACCACTCCTATGCCTCCGGGCTCCTCTCCGAGCACGGCCTGCGGATCGGTCACGAGCCCGACACCCGGCTGATCGCCGACGCGACCCGCTACCAGCTGGCCGCTCGCGCGGTGGCGCGGCACACCAACCCGGTCGAGAAGCTGACCGACTATCCCAAGCTGGCCGTGCAGCAGCTGCTCGCCCTCGACGCCGAGCTCTCCGAGCATCTCGTCGACATCACGACCCTGCGGGCCTACGACCGCAACGAGCGGTCGCTGTTCGCGCTCGAGGTGGCCGATCTGAGCGCGCAGCTGGCCGACGGCAAGCGGGTGAAGACCAAGCTCACCAAGGTCGAGAAGGCGATCGACGCGATCGACAAGCGCTATGAGCTGCTCGATCTCGTCGACGGCTACCGGCGCCTCAAGGACCGGCTCGGCCTCATGGACTTCTCCGACCAGATCGCCCTGGCGGCGCGGCTCGCGATGGAGACGCCCGACGTGGGCGAGATCGAGCGCGGCAAGTTCAAGGTGGTGCTCCTCGACGAATACCAGGACACCTCGGTCGCGCAGGCGCAGATGCTCGCTCGTCTCTTCGGTGACGGTCACCCCGTCACCGCGGTCGGCGACCCCAACCAGGCGATCTACGGCTGGCGCGGCGCGTCGGTGAGCAACATCATCGAGTTCGGCCGCGACTTCCCGACCGCCGACGGGCGCCGGCCGGCGTACTCCCTGACGGTCAACCGCCGCTCCGACGCCCGCATCCTCGCCACCGCCAACCACCTGGCCGCCCAGCTCTACGAGGGCCGTGAGCGGGAGCGTCTGGTAGCCGCCGAGGGGGCCAGCGACGGCGAGGTGCGGGTGCATGTCCACGAGACGTACGACGAGGAGCTGCTCTGGCTCGCCGACCAGGTGGTCGAGGCCCATGAGGCGGTGGGGGAGTGGAAGGAGATCGGCGTGCTGACCAGGGACAACTCTCAGGCCGCAGCCGTCTTCGACGCGCTCACCGCTCGCGAGATCCCGGTCGAGATCGTCGGCCTGAAGGGGCTGCTCAGGCTGCCTGAGGTGGCCGAGGTGGTCGCCACGATGGAGCTGCTCCACGACGTCACCGCCAACGCCGCGCTGCTCACCCTGCTCGCCGGTCCGCGCTGGACGATCGGCCCACGTGACCTGGCGATCTTGGGCCGCAGGTCGCGCGACCTGGCCGGTGTGGTCGGCGGCGCGGCCGAGTTCGCCGACATCGAGCGGCAGCTGGAGGCGGCGGTCGAGGGCACCGACCCGACCGAGATCCCCTCGCTCAACGACGCCCTGGAGGATCCCGGCGACGAGGGCTACGACTACTCGCCGCAGGCCAGGGAGCGGTTCACGATGCTGGCCGACGAGCTGCGCGGGCTGCGGCGCTCTGTCAACGAGCCGCTCCTCGACCTGGTTCGTCGGATCATCGACGTCACCGGCATCGACGTCGAGCTGGCCGCCTCGGTCTCGCCGGCGGCAACGGCCCGACGCGACAACCTCGACCTCTTCGTGCAGGCGGTCGCCGAGTTCGAGGGGCTCGACGGACAGGTCACCCTGGCCGCGCTGCTGGCCTACCTGGAGGCCGAGGACGAATACGGCCAGGGCCTCGACGTCGCCACTCCGTCGGAGGCCGACTCGGTCAAGCTGCTCACCGTCCACCGTGCCAAGGGCCTCGAGTGGGACGCCGTCTTCCTGGTCGGCGTGACCCACAAGAAGTTCCCCACCGGCCAGACGCGCTCGTCGTGGCTGACCGTGCCCTCGGTCATGCCCGCCGCGCTCCGTGGTGACCGCGACGACCTGCCGCAGCTCCTCGGCCACGACGCCGACTCGATCGATGCGCTCCTCGCCGAGCGCAAGGAGCACGAGCGCGTGGAGGAGCTGCGGCTCGCGTACGTCGCCTGGACCCGCGCCCGGCACACCCAGTTCGTCTCCTGCTGGCGCTGGTCGCCGTCGATCAAGGAGGGGCGCGGGCCGTCGCTCTACGTGGAGAAGACCCGGGAGGCGCTGCTGCAGTGGGGCGCCAGGCCCGACCGCTGGGCCGAGGTCGTCGTGAAGGGCGAGGAGGAGAACCCGTACGCCGCCCAGGAGGTCGACCAGCCCTGGCCGATCAACCACCACACCCCTGAGGTGGAGCGACGTCTGGAGGCGGCCAAGTTGGTCAGGGAGGCATCGCCGGGGCCTGATGATCTCGACGACCTCACCCTGCTCGAGACGGTGAACCAGTGGGACGAGGAGATCGAGCGGCTGCTCACCGAGGCCGAGCGCGAGCGTGCTCCCGAGGTGGTCGTGCCGCTGCCGTCCTCGATGTCGGCCACCTCGATGTCGAGGTTGCGTGACGACCCGCTCGGTTTCGCCGCCGATCTGGTGCGTCCGATGCCCCGCAAGCCGTCTTCTCAGGCCCGATTCGGCACTCGGTTCCACGCCTGGGTGGAGGCCCGTTTCGGCCAGCAGGACCTCTTCGACCCCGACGACCTGCCCGGCCGCGCCGACCACGGCATCGAGGACGAGTCAGGTCTCGAGGAGGTCATCGCCGCCTTCGAGAAGGGCCCGTTCGCCAACCGGCCGCCGTTCCGCGTCGAAGCCGCGTTCGCGATCGTGCTCGCAGGTCAGGTCGTGCGCGGTCGCGTCGACGCCGTCTATCAGGAACCCGACGGCAGCTACCTGATCGTCGACTGGAAGACCAACCAGGCCCAGAACGCCGACCCGCTCCAGCTCGCGCTCTACCGTCTCGGCTGGGCTGAGCTGATGGGCATCCCGTTGTCGCAGGTCAGGGCAGCGTTCTACTACGTACGCTCGGGAAAGCTCGTCGAGCCGCAGGCTCTTCCGGACCGCGCCCGCCTGGAGCAGATCGTGGCTCCGCCGGCAGCGGGGTCCTAGCGATCTGACTGACCGGTCAGTCAGATCGCGAAGGCACCTTCGGGGCCGAGGGGTCCAGACGATGTCGACCGGCGCGACACGTCAGTAGGTCGGTGAGCCGACGTCACCGCACCATGCGGCCATCTACGCCGACGCGGTCATCGACATCTTGCTCGAGAGCGGATCGGACCAGATCACCATGAGCGCGGTCGCCCGCCGTCTGCGCCAGGTGCCGTCAGCGGTGAAGCAGGCCTCGGGTGGCCGCGACAGATTCATCGCGATGGTCGTCGGCCGCTTCGCAGTCGATGGATCCGGTGGGTGTCGCACCCCGACTTCAACGGCGTCGTGCGGGTGCGGCTGCCGTCCGGCGACGAGGAGATCCACGCCGTGCGGGTCTGGTCCGCCCTTCGGGAGCTCGCCGCAGGTGAAGCGCGCGCCGGCAACCGAGCTCGTGTGTGGCGGCGCCGCGGTGGAGGTGCCTCCGATGCCAGCCGACTGGGGCCCGCCTCGCGCTACCTGACCACCTTCGCCACCGGCGGCAGGTCACCCGACTCGCGCAGCGAGTCGAGCAGGTCGCCGGGAAGGATCCACACGGTGGCCAGCGGGAACGGACGGTCGCGGAGCATCACCGCGCCGGTGACGTACGCCGGTTCGCCGGTCGGGCAGGAGAAGACGATGTCGTCGCCCCACTCCCACTGTCGCTTGACGATGGTGGGGAGCATCCACCACATCACCCAGTTGCGCTCGGCGTTCATCGACGATCGCCGGCGCGGGCAGTTGTTGTCGTAGGCGATGTCGGCCTCGGGGTGCTCGGCGAGGATGGAGCGGAGCTCGCCGACCACCGGAGTGGCGCGGTCGAAGTGGTCGTGGAACCGGTCCGAGGACGTGTCGGCGACCGCCGACGCGGTCGTGCCCAGCACGAGCACGAGCGCCGTGACGCCCACCGCGCGAACCGTGTCCGTCAACCGTGCGCCGAGCCGAGGCGCGACTCGCCCCAGGGTGGCGAGCAGGGTCCACACCACCAGCGGCACGAGCGCGCACAAGGTCGCGATCAGCCAGAAGCGGTTCTCGTTGGTGAAGGAGGGGATCGGCCCGGGCTGCGGGAACTCGCCGTCGGGCAGCGCCCACCACCACGGGATCGCGCCGGGGATGTGTGCCGGCGTCGCGTACGCCCAGGTGGGTGCGTCGGGCGCGACGACGAGGATGGTGACCAGGGAGATGCCGGCGACGAGCACCCAGGACCAGCCGAGGATCGCCCGAGAGCGTACGGCCTGGATCGCCGCACAGACCCCGGCCAGCACGAGGACAGCGAAGACCGGGTCGATGTAGCGGCCGTAGATCCAGTAGTCGAAGCGGCGCCACTCCATGGTGAACAGCGCTCGCTCGTTGCCCCAGTTCAGGCAGCTGAGCACATACATCGACCCGGCGGCGATCAGCACGAACGCGGCCGGTCCCACCGCGCGGGAGCGAAGCTCCTTCCAGAGCGTCGCGGTCACGGCGACGACCCCGACGACCACGACACCGAAGCTGCCGACCATCTGCGTCCAGGCCTCACCCGCGAAGGTGTCGACCCAGAACCGCGGGTTGGCCGCGGCGACCTTCTCGAAGAAGCCCTCGGCCTGGAGGAACTTCCACGGCACCAGCTGTTCGTGGAACCAGAGCGCTGCCTTGTTGGCGAGGACGGCCAGCACACCGGTGGCGACGAGCCCGACGAGGAAGACGAGCGCGACCCGCCACCTGCGCGAGACGAGACTGTGGACGAGGAGGCAGACCAGCCACAACGCCACCGCGGCGACGAAGACCTGCATGCGGGCGTGGGAGAAGAGCGAGAGACCGGCGAGCAGACTGAGCAGGAGCGCGTTGCGGAAGGTGGGCTTCTCGCAGAGCCGGAACGCCACCAGGGTCGCCACGACGACGAGCAGCGTGACCAGCCGCTCGGAGAGGATGTAGTCGGCCTGGACGGCGCGCGGCGGAAGCGCCATCACGATCGCGCCGGCGACCACACCCTGCGCGGGCGTCACCCCGCTGAGCCGCACCGCGATCCGCGCCAGTGGCCAGATCGTCAGCATGCTGATCGCCAGCCCGACGACGAGCGCGAGCTTGTAGAACGTGAACACGTTGGACGTGACCAGCCACAACGGCGCCAGCAGCACGCCCCAGCCCGGGTAGTAGCCGGGTGTGTTCAGCTGTGGCGTCTCGAGCCCGAGGGCCGTCCGGCCATGGATGACGGTGCCGATCTCGTCATACATGAACGAGAGGCTCGAGCCCCACGCGATGTAGACGTTGACCGCGAGAGCGACCACGACGGAGACGACAGCGGCGATGCGCCAGAACCGGACCACGCGCGGAACATATACCGAACCTCCTAGGCTTTGCCGGGTGGACGCTCCGAATCTGCCCATCCATCAGCGACTCACCCAGGATCCGCACGACCGCACCGGCCATCTGCGCACCGACGACGACTGGGTCCAGAGGGCTTGGGCGGATCCGGCCACGAAGGTCCTCGTGGTCGCCGGCAACAGGGTCGAGCCCGCGGGCGAGACCGGAGTGAGATGGCGTACGCCGGCGGCCGCCCCGGCAGGGATCCGGCTGCTCCTCGGCGACAGCCCCGACGGTGCCCGGTTCGCGGTGCTCGCCAGCAGGGAGGAGTCGGGGGAGGGGTGGCTCGACCTGCGCGGGCTCTTCCCCGCGATGCTCGCCGACACCACCGAGGCGAGCCTCCTGATGCACGCGGTCGGGCTGGCCGAGTGGCACCGCGCGACCCGGTTCTGCTCGCGCTGCGGCGGCGGCCTCGAGCCGCGCTCGGCCGGTCACGAGCTGGTCTGCGCGGAAGGACACGTGACCTTCCCGCGCACCGACCCGGCGGTGATCATGCTGGTGACGACCGGCGAACCCGGCTCCGACGAGGAGCGTTGCCTGCTCGGCAACCACACCCGCTGGCCGATGCCCTACTTCTCCACCCTCGCCGGCTTCGTCGAGCCCGGGGAGGCGCTCGAGGACACGGTGCGCCGCGAGGTCGCCGAGGAGGTCGGCGTACGCATCGGGCAGGTCGACTTCTTCGGCAACCAGCCGTGGCCGCTGCCGGCCAGCCTGATGCTCGGCTACTTCGCCCGAGCCGAGTCGACCGAGATCACCGTCGACGCCGACGAGATCCGCGAGGCGCGCTGGTTCACCCGAGCCGATCTCGCCGCCGTGGCCGAGTCGGGCGAGGTCAAGCTGCCCAGCGGTGTCTCGATCAGCCGTTCGCTGGTCGAGGAGTGGTACGGCGGCGAGCTGCCCGGCTCCTGGTGACCTACGCCCCCAGCTCGGCGATCTTCGCCTTGACCTGGGCGAGCGACGGGTTGGTCTGCGCGGCGCCGTCGGAGTAGACGAGGGTCGGCACGGTCTGGTTGCCGCCGTTGGCCTTCTCGACGATCTCGGCAGCCTCGGGGACCTGCTCGATGTCGACCTCGTCGAAGGTGATGCCCTCGCGGCCGAGCTGTCCCTTGAGCCGCTGGCAGTAGCCGCACCAGGGGGTGGTGTACATCGTGAAGCTGCTCATGGACTCTCCTCGTCGAACGGTGCTGGTCAAACGGTGCTGATCGAACTGTGTTGATCAAACGGTGCTGATCAAACTGTCGGTGCGGGCCTCTAGTGTGTTGGCCGCACGCCCTAACGTTCCATGCCCAGGAGTCATTCCCCGTTGAACCCCGTTCGTCCCATGACCCCAGAGTCGCTCCTCGACGCCCTCGACCCTGAGCAGCGGCGGGTTGCGGAGGCATTACGCGGTCCGGTGCGGGTGCTGGCGGGTGCGGGCACAGGCAAGACCCGGGCGATCACCCACCGGATCGCCTACGGCGTGGCGACCGGCGTCTATGCGCCGCAGGAGGTGCTCGCGGTCACCTTCACCACCAGGGCCGCAGGGGAGATGCGGCAGCGGCTGCGTGCGATGGGCGCCGGGGCGGTCCAGGCGCGCACCTTCCACTCCGCCGCGCTACGCCAGCTGCGCTTCTTCTGGCCGAAGGTCTACGGCACCGAGCTGCCCACCCTGACCGAGTCGAAGATCCCGCTCATCCGCGCTGCCGCCCAGCGCCAGCGGATCAACGTCGACCAGGCCCAGGCGCGCGACCTCGCCTCGGAGATCGAGTGGTCGAAGGTCTCCAACGTCCATCCCGACGACTACCCGAAGACGGCGCAGGCGCGCGGCCGCGAGGTGGGTGGCCTCACCTCCGCGATGGTCGCCCACGTCTACGGGGCCTACGAGGACGTCAAGCGCACCCAGGGCCGTATGGACATGGAGGACGTGCTGCTGCTGACCGCTGGTCTCCTCGAGCACGACGAGCGGGTCGCGGCTCAGGTGCGACGGCAGTACAAGTGGTTCACCGTCGACGAGTTCCAAGACGTCTCGCCGTTGCAGTCGGCGCTGCTCGACCTGTGGCTGGGCGGGCGCGACGAGATCTGTGTGGTGGGCGACCCCGCCCAGACGATCTACACCTTCGCCGGTGCCGACGCGAGCTATCTGCGTGACTTCGCGAAGAAGCATCCCGGTGCCACCTCGGTCGAGCTGGTCCGCAACTACCGGTCCACGCCGCAGGTGGTCAGGTCGGCCAACAAGATCCTGGACGGTACGCCGAGCGCCGGCGTCCAGCTGCAGGCCCAGCGCGACGCCGGGCCTGCCGTCGAGCACGCCGAGCATCCCGACGAGGTCGCCGAGGCCGAAGGCACCGCCGCCGAGATCCTCCGCCTCCACCAGTCGGGCAAGGACTACTCCGAGATGGCGATCCTGTTCCGGATCAACGCCCAGTCGGAGGCCTACGAAGAGGCTCTCACCGCGCGCCGGATCCCCTACGTCCTCCGTGGCGCCGCCAGATTCTTCGACCGGCCCGAGGTCCGTGAGGCGGTGACCCGGATCCGGGGCGCTGCCAGGGGCGGCCACGGAGCCACGGTCGCCGACGAGCTGCTGGAGTCCGTCCACGGCATCCTGGCCGGCATGGGCTGGACCTCGGAGCCACCCGAGGGCCGCGGCCAGACCCGTGACCGTTGGGAGTCGTGGCAGGCGCTGATCGACCAGGCGCGTGCCTTCGCGGCGGCGGGCGGCGACCTGGCCGGGCTGGTCGCCGAGCTCGACCGGCGAGCGGCCGAGCAGCACGCCCCGGTGCCCTCGGGCGTGACCCTGGCGACCTTCCACGCCGCCAAGGGCCTGGAGTGGGACTCGGTGTTCCTGGTGGGGCTGCAGGACGGCACGATGCCTTTCATCTCGCGTGGCGAAGAGCCGACCCCTGCCGAGATCGAGGAGGAGCGGCGGCTGCTCTACGTCGGGCTCACCCGGGCGCGAGTGGATCTCAACCTGTCGTGGGCGCTGGCGCGTCAGCCCGGCCAGTCCGCGCGGCGACGGCCCTCCCGTTTCCTCGACCCGCTCCTGCCGGCGCGGTCCGCGCCGCCGAAGCGTCGCCCCGGATCGGGCAGGGCGCGGATGTGCAAGGCGTGCGGCGGCCCGCTCGGCTCGGCTGCCGAGAAGCGGATGGGCCGTCACGAGGGGTGTGACGCTCCGTACGACGAGGAGCTCTACGGCAGACTGAAACAGTGGCGCAAGGAGGCCGCTGAGGCGGTCCGTAAGCCTGTTTTCGTCGTCTTCACCGACGCCACCTTGGAGCAGATCGCCGAGCAGAAGCCCGGCACGCTCCAGGATCTGCAGCGCATCGCCGGCATCGGTCGCAGCAAGGTGGAGACCTATGGCGCGGAAGTTCTCAACGTCATCGCTGCCGACGCCTGAAAAGCGTTCACCAAAATTCCTTGAAATCAACCAGTTTAATCGTTTGCCGCGGACATGCCCGGCCGGTTACTGTTCTTTCATCAAGTAAAGCCGCGTGCCTGTTGAGCGCGCCCGACAGCCCCGAAGGAGGTGGCCCCAGATGAAGATCAACACGATGACGACGCCGATCAATGGCATCGCTGTGTCCGCGTGCGGCCGCCTCGAGCTGTCCACCCCGGCTGCTGGGGCCTTTACGGGCGCCGGTTACGGCATGCGCGCTGCGAAGGGACTCGTGTCCCCGCAGGCAGATGCCATCAAGGTCAAGTCCCACGGGATTCGAGCCTGGAGCTGTCCGACTACGTAGAACCACGTAGTCACAGCAGCCTCCAGGCCGCGGAACCCGAAACCCGGGATCCGCGGCCTTTCTGTTTCTCAAAAACCCGCGATCAGTCAGAAGAGGAGGTGTACATATGACCAGCATTCTCGAACCCGAGGTCACCCTCGGCGTTCTCCATGACCGGGCCAACCGGTTTGACGAGGACCTGCTTCCCTGCCGGGCCAACAACCCCGAGCTGTGGTTCGCCGAGTCACCTGCTGACGTCGAGTTCGCAAAAGCGTTGTGCCAGACCTGCCCCGTGCAGAGCCTGTGCCTCAACGGTGCAGTCGACCGGCGTGAGCCCTGGGGCGTTTGGGGCGGGCAGCTTTTCCTGCAGGGGAAGGTGATCCCCCGCAAGAGGCCCCGCGGCCGGCCCCGTAAGGACGCCGCCTGAGCAGGCGTTCCAGCAACACATCCAGCATCACAGAGCCGTTTCAACGACGAAGGGCAACCACCATGACCACGATTCTGATGACCACGGGCCCGGCCCGCTGACCGCCTAGAAAGACCACACCATGAACACTGATCGAGTACGGAGCACTCAGATGAACTTGCTTTACGAAGACCTGGCGCGCGCGCAAATGTCCGCGCGCCTGGGAGAGGCGCATGAACTGCGGCGAGGGCACGCCCTCGTCAAGGCTGCGCGTCTTGGCCGCAAGGCCGAGCGGGCCGCCGTCCAGGCGAAGCTGGCTCTGGCCCGCGCGCTCTAAGTCCCGCGTGATGGGACTCCAGACCTCACCCCTCTGATCGCGGGTGTGGAAGATGACCGGCCAGTCCGAGAGAACCTCGGGCTGGCCGGTCCTACGTTTCCGGTCTCAGGCGAGATCGGTCGCGATGATCTCCTCGATGTTGCGCTCCGCGAGCGCGGTGATGGTCACGAACGGATTGACGCTCGTGTTGCCCGGAATGAGGCCACCGTCGATGACGTAGAGGCCGTCATAGCCGTGCAGCCGGCCGTAGTTGTCGGTCGCCCTGTCGAGGACGGCCCCGCCCAGCGGGTGATAGGTCAGCTGGTCGTTCCAGATCTTGTAGCCGCCGAACAGGTCGGTCCGGTAGATCGTCCCTTCCGTGCTGTTGATCTTGTCGAAGATGGTCTTGGCCATCGTGATCGAGTCCTGCTTCCAGGCGGTCTGCCACGACAGGTCGACCGCATCGCTCGCCGAGTTGTAGGTGAAGGTCCCACGGTGCGGATTCTTGGTGATCGAGAGATACAGCGATGCGTACGTCTCGATGCCGGTCGGCAGCGGCGCGACCTCGGCGAAGGCGCCGCCGGCGTCCCAGTTGTCGATGCCCGAGCACGGGATCGTCGACTGTTCCGGGCCGGTCGGGTCCCACATGTGGTTGGCGCGACCGACCATGACGTTGCCGTTCTCGCCCCAGCCCTGCCCGACCTCGCTGTTGAGCCCGGGCAGCGCACCGGTGGCCTTCATCTTCACCAGCAGCTTGCTGGTGCCGACGCTGCCGGCCGCGAAGAACACCTTGCCCGCGGTGACTGTCTTGGTGGCCACGATGTCGCCGTCGGTGTTGATCTGCTCCAGCACGACCTGGTAGCCGCCGTCGGCGGCCGGGGTCACCGACGCGGCGCGGTGCAGGGCCGAGATCGCGACCTTTCCGGTGGCGGACGCCTCGGCCAGGTAGGTCTTCGGCAGCGTCTTCTTGCCGTGGTTGTTGCCGTAGAGGATCTCCTGGCCCAGTGCCGACTTGGGGACGCTGCCGGCGTCCTCGGCCTCCATGTAGTCCCAGTCGTAGACGTCCGGCACGAAGGTCCAGTCGAAGCCCGAGCGTTCGGCGTGCTTCCGGCCGACCCGCGAGTACTGGTAGTAGGCCGTGCGCTCGAACCAGTCCGGATCGATCTGGCCGACGCCGAGACCGGCGTTGGCGCGTGGGTAGTAGGTGGCGTACATCTCCTCGGCGTTCACCGATGGCAGCACGTCGCCGAAGTTCTCGCGTTTCGGTGTGACCGCCATGCCGCCGTTGACGAGCGAGCCGCCGCCGACGCCACGCCCCTGATAGACGCTGATCCCGGCGAAGTCCTCGGCGTCGAGGATGCCGGCGTGCTTCGGGACGTCCTTGTCGATCGGGAACCCCAGGAAGTTGCTGACCGGCTGCTTGGTCCGGGTGCGCATCCAGAAGGAGCGGTAGTCGGGACTGGTGACCTTCGGATGGATCTTGCCGTCGGGCCCGGGGGCGACGGTGGCCCAGTCCTGTCCCATCTCGACCATGTGGACGTCGACGCCGGCCTGGGCCAGCCGCAGAGCCGCGACCGAGCCGCCGTATCCCGTGCCGATGACCAGCACGGGCACCTTCGCGCCGTCGCCGATCGACGACGCCGAGGCGGCCATGGCCGCCGACGACGCCCAGGTCGGGCTGGTCCCGAATGCTCCTCCCAGCATCCCGGCTCCAGCCAGTGATCCCGCGCCGAGCATGAATCCTCGGCGTGACAGGCCACGTGACCTGTCCTCTCGTGGTGTGTTGCTCAAGATGACCTCCCTTTTCATCCACTGATTGCTAGAACATGTTCTAGTATGCCGGTGGGGGTGTCACAGGTTTCGCAACATCTACGCAAACCCGCACCACAAACCGACCAGGGAGGTCGCATGGTCAGCCTATGCGTTTGGGGCACCGGCAACATCGGCCGGCTCGCCATCCGTGCAGTCGACGCACATCCACGGCTCGAGCTGACGAGCGTGCTCGTCCACGACCCTGAGAAGGTCGGGCGCGATGCGGGCGACCTCGGCGACCTCGGCCGCGATCTCGGTGTCGCCGCCACCGACGACATCGACTCGGTGATCGCGACGCGACCGGAGGCCATCGTGTACGCCGCTTCGGGCGACATCCGGCCCGACGAGGCGGTCGCCGACATCGTGAGAGCGCTCGGCGCCGGGGCTGTGGTGGTCACGCCGGCCCTCTACGCGCTCTACGACCAGCGCAACGCTCCGCCGGAGATGCGCGGGCCGGTGCTGGCCGCGATCACCGAGGGCGGCGGGTCCCTCTTCGTCTCCGGCGTCGATCCCGGCTGGGCGAACGACGTGCTGCCACTGCTGGTCAGCGGCCTGGGCAGCAGCGTGGACGTCGTCCGGTGCCAGGAGATCTTCGACTACTCGACCTACGACCAGCCCGACTCGGTCCGCTACCTCGTCGGGATGGGCCAGCCGATGGACTACGACGCCCCGATGCTCGCCGAGACCGTGCCGACCATGGTGTGGGGCGGCCAGGTGCGGCTGCTGGCTCGTGCGCTCGAGGTCGAGCTCGACGAGATCCGCGAGAGCGTCGAGCGGCTGCCGCTGGAGGAGACCGTGACCACCGCGTCGATGGGCGACTTCGATGCGGGTACGCAGGGTGCGGTGCGCTTCGAGGTCCAGGGGATCGTCGCCGGGGAGCCGCTCATCGTCATCGAGCACGTCACCCGCATCCATCCCTCCTGCGCCGCGCACTGGCCGACGCCGCCCGACGGTGACGGTGCGCACCGGGTGATCATCGAGGGCGACCCGCGGATCGAGGTGACCGTCGAGGCGACCGATCGGGCCGGCAACCGTGCCGCGGGAGGCAACGCCACCGCGGTCGGGCGCCTCGTGGGTGCGGTCGAATGGCTCATCGACGCCCCGCCGGGGCTCTACGACGCGCTGGACGTACCGCTGCTTCCCGCGACGGGCAGGCTCGGCGCCGCCCGGGCGGCCGAGACGAGCAAGACGACCGAGACGACCGAGACGACCGAAGGAACGATGCCATGATGATCAACGTCCCCGAAGGACGAGACCCGATCGCTCACGTCTGGGGAGAGATGGTGCCGGGGATCGGACCCGCCGCCGCGGGGCTCTCGCTCGCGGTCTACGAGCACTCGACGCTCGGGCTCCGTGAGTTCGAGGCCGCCCGGCTGCGGATCGCGCAGATCAACGGCTGTGTGTTCTGCCTCGACTGGCGCACCGAACGTGACGGTCAGAAGGTGGAGGAGTCCTTCGTCGACGCGGTGGCCGAGTGGCGTACGACGGATTCCTTCGACGACCGCACCCGGCTGGCCGCAGAGTTCGCCGAGCTCTACGCGCTCGACCACCACAGCATCGACCAGGACGTGTGGGACCGCATGGCTGCCGAGTACACCGAGGCCGAGATCGTCGAGCTGAGCATGTGCCTCGGGTCCTGGCTCGCGTTCGGCCGTCTCAACCGCGTGCTCGGTCTCGACAGCGCCTGCGTGCTCACGCCGGTCAAGAGTTGACCGGGGATGCGGATTTTCGGTGTTTCGACGTGGTGAGCGCGCAGTAGCGACCTATCGTTGACACATGAAGACCTGCGATTTCTGCGGATGCTACGAGGCCGATCCTCAGCGCCTCCTGGCGTGGACCACGGCGGTCGAGCGCGGGCGCGCGAAGTCGTTCTGCGAGGCCTGCTCGCGGCGCTACGTACGCTCGATGGAAGCCAAGCTCGACTCCGACTGGTGGGCCTGACCCGCTCCGCGGTCACATCCGCTCAGGCGCCTCGATCCCGAGGAGCCCGAGCCCTGCTGACATCACCTGCCTGGTCGCCTCGCACAGGGCCAGCCGGGTCTGCCTGACCTCGCCCTCGGACCTCAGCACCGGACAGGTCTCGTAGAACGCCGTCAGCGCGGTCGCCAGCCCGTAGAGGTAGGCGGTGAGGTGATGCGGCTCCAACGTGTCGGCCACCTTGGCGACCACCGGCGCGAAGCCGGTCAGTGCCAGCGCGAGCCGCTGCTCGGCCGGGTGGTGCAGGGTGCCGACGGCGTACGTCTTCCCGATGATCTGTCCGGTGGTCTGCCCGCCCTTGGCCAGCACGTTGCAGACGCGGGCGTGGGCATACTGCAGATAGGGGCCGGTCTCGCCGGTCGTCGCCGACATCCGGCCCAGGTCGAAGACGTAGTCGCGGGCGAGATGGTTGGAGAGGTCGGCGTACTTCACCGCGGCGTTGGCGACTGCGCGTACGACCTCGGGGTTGTCGTAGCGCTCGGCGACGGCCGCCTCGGCGTCGTCGAGGAGCGTGGTGAGAGTGACGGTCTCGCCCGATCGGGTCTTGAAAGGGCGACCGTCGGGGCCGAGCACGGTGCCGAAGCCGATGTGCTGCACCTCGACCGATCCGGGCAGCCAGCCGACGGCCCGGGCGACGGCGAAGACCATCTCGAAGTGCTGGCTCTGCCGATGGTCGACGACATAGACGGCACGGTCGACCGCCAGGTCGTCGACACGGTGGCGGATCGTGGCGAGGTCGGTCGCCGCGTAGCCGAAGCCGCCGTCGGCCTTCCGTACGATCAGCGGCAGCGGCGCCCCGTCGCGGCCGGTGAACCCGTCGGCGTATGCCACCTGGGCTCCGTCGGACTCGGTCAGCGCCCCCAGTGTCTGAAGGTCGGCGACGATGCCCGGAAGCCTGTCGTTGTAGCGGCTCTCACCGTCGAAGTCGTCGTCGGTGAGGAGCACACCGAGCCGGCTGTAGGTGGCGTCGAACTCGGTCATCGAGGCGTCGACGAGTGCCTGCCACAGCGCCAGAGTGGTCGGGTCGCCGGACTGCAGCTCGACCACCCGGCGCCGGGCAGCGTCGGCGAATCCCGGGTCGTCGTCGAACCGAGCCTTGGCGCGCTGGTAGAGCGCGAGCAGCTCGGACATGTCCAGAGCGCCGACAGCGTCGGGGTCGCGGATGTCCTCGCCGAGCAGCTCCTCGACCAGCATCCCGAACTGCGTGCCCCAGTCGCCGAGGTGGTTCTGCCGCACGACCTCGTGGCCGGCGTAGGTGAGCACGCGGGCCAGCGCGTCGCCGATCACCGTGGAGCGCAGATGGCCGACGTGCATCTGCTTGGCGACGTTGGGGGAGGAGTAGTCGACGACCACGCGCTGCGGTGTCTCGGGCGCGGGCACGCTCAGGTGCCGGTCGGCCAACAGCTCTCGGACAGCATCGGCGAGGTGCTCGGGAGACCAGGTGACGTTGAGGAATCCGGCACCGGCCAGCTCGACGCTGCCCAGGCCGCCGATGTCGAGCGCCTCGAGGAGCCGGGCGCCGATCTCGCGGGGCGCCAGGCCGAGCGGCCCGGCCAACCGCAGCGGGAGGTTGGACTGGAGGTGGCCGAACTCGGGCCGGGTGGCCGGCCGCAGCTCGGTGTCGATCTGGGCGTAGGCGTCACCGAAACAGGCGACGACGGCGCTCCGCAGGTGGGCGGACAGGGCGAGAGTGTGCTCGTGCACGGAGTGGTCCTAGGAGGGTGAAGAGGGTAGCCGGCGCGAAGGCGGGGTCAGAGACCCGTGCCTCGTCGTCGCAGCGCGCTCTTCGTGACCATGTTCGCAAGAGTGCAGTACGCCTCAGGCGGAGGTCAAGCCGGTCGGCCGGTGCCGGCGCTCCCCGACGCGACGAGGTCCCAGGTGCAGCCGCAGTAGGGATGGCGCAGCCACATCCTGGTGTCCGGCTCCTCGTCGCGGGTGAGGGTGACCGTGGTCGACCAGGTGGCGGGAGTGCGGCCGGCGAGATAGGTGCGCGCGTCGCGTACGGCCCAGGAGAGGGAGAGGGCCTGGAGCAACGGGTCCGGCGGCACCTCGACGCCGGTGAGCTGGCGCACGATCACGGCGCGGCGCTCGTCGTCCTCGGCGAGGGTCGCGTCGACGCACCGCAGGCACGCGGTCACCCCGGGCACGATCAGGGGGCCGACCGACCAGGCGTCGGGGCCGCCCTCGACCACGAGGTGTGCCTGCCCCTCGCGCATCATCTCGTCGGCGCGCTCGCGGTCGAGCGGCCCCTCGGAGAGGAGCACGACGATCTCGGGAGCGGGGGAGACGGGGCCTGCCAACGCCTGCGCTGTCGCGACCAGCGCCGGCGGTCCGTCGAAGGTCATCCGCGGCGGCGGCTCGGAGTGGTCGGCTGCCACCAGGAGGCCGGCGGCGGCGAGCTGCTGCATCGCGTGCCGGCCGGGCAGATGGTCGGGCTCGACGGCCCGTCCGGCGGCGAGGTCGGTCAACAGGCGGCGTACCTCCACGCCGTCCTGCACGATCGCCCGCCGCGGCGGGTCGATGCCGATCTGAAGTCGGTTCTCATCACGTCGTACGGCCACATAACCCGGCCGAATCCGGTAGCGCGTATCCATGGCGGGAGTCTCACACCCTACGAATCTTCCCGCACCGACAATCCACAGCCCCTGTGGATAACTCGCCGAGAAGTCACTTCTGCAGGTCGAGACGGCACCGGGGTGACGCTTCGGCCTGCAGAAGTGACTTCTCGACCTGCAGGGGTGACGCTTCGGCCGGCGGGGGTGAGGGGTTCAGGACGGGAGGAAAACGCGAAGCGGCGCCGCCGGTCCATGCCGGGGCGCCGCCGCGTTGGCTCAGGATGAGCTAGCGCTCAGGCCTTGCCGAGGATGCGGTTGAGATTGGTGCTGCAGACGGGGCAGACGGCCTTGGCCATCTTGGTGCCCTTGTCGTTCACCCGGATCTCACCGGTTGCCTCGCGCTTCTCCTTGCACTTCACGCAGTAGAACTCGCCGCTCCAGGTCTCCGCCATGACGGCCTCCTTGCCTTTATTTAACTGGTCGTCGCGACGGGGTTGTCAGGGAAGCCCGTCGGAAGCTCGCCCAAGCGAGCCGTCTCGACCCTACGACACGCGGCGCTCCCGGCGGCAACACGGGCTATCCGGCGTGTGTCGGCGTGTTGGCGTCATGCCGGGGGAAACGGGGCTTTCGATGAAGCATCGAAGCGGTGCGCGAAGGCCGCCGAGGCGTTGCGAAAACTGGAGGGACCCCCGGTGCCTGGATCGTCCTTCGCCTTCCCCTTGCGAAGGCCGTCCGGCGGCGCCGGGGGTCCCACTGACAACGAACCTAAAGACGTTGAGAGGGTCAGTCAACGTCCCACTCCGCGTTGCTTGTGGACAAGGTGTGGACAACCCGGTTTTGTTTGGGGACAGCCGGTGGAAGACATGGCTGATCCTGTGAGTAACCATGACGGAGGGCCCGAGGATGACCGGTTGAATCCAGGTTGTGACCTGGGAAAAGCGATCTTCGTCGGCTGTGGATGAAAAAATAGTTGGAAGAAGATGTGAGAGAGGCCGGTTTTGATAGACGTACGAATGGACGAGGCGCGCCGTGAGCGGTCCTGACGAGGCCCCGACCCCGGTCGCCGCCCTGCGCCGGATCGCGTTCCTGCTCGAGCGCGCCCGCGCGGACACCTACAAGGTGAAGGCCTTCCGCGCGGCCGCGGCCGCGATCCTTCCCCTCTCCACCGATGACGTACGCCGCCGGGCGGACGACGGCACCCTGACCGAGCTGAGCGGGGTCGGTGCGAGCACGGCCAAGGTCATCACCGAGGCTGCCCGCGGCGAGGTGCCTCGACGCCTGCAGGAGACCGAGGCCGAGCATGGCCGCTCGCTGACCGCCGGGGGCGCGGGGGAGCGGCTCAGAAGCAGCCTGAGGGGCGATCTGCACAGTCACTCGGACTGGTCCGACGGTGGCTCGCCGATCGAGGAGATGGCCTTCACCGCGATCGAGCTCGGTCACGACTACCTGGTGCTCACCGACCACAGCCCGCGACTGACCGTCGCCAACGGGCTCAGCGCCGCTCGGCTGGAGCGTCAGCTCGGCGTCGTCGACGCCGTCAACGAGCACCTGGCCGGCCACGGCTTCACGCTGCTGAAGGGCATCGAGGTCGACATCCTCGACGACGGCAGCCTGGACCAGAGCGACGAGATGCTCGCCAAGCTCGAGCTGCGCGTCGCCAGCGTCCACTCCAAGCTCAAGATGGACAAGGACAAGATGACGACCCGGATGGTCAACGCCGTCTCCGCGACGAGGATGAACGTGCTCGGCCACTGCACCGGCCGCCTGGTCACCGGCAACCGTGGCACCCGCCCGGGCAGCCAGTTCGACGCACGCAAGGTCTTCGAGGCCTGCGCCGAGCACGACGTCGCCGTGGAGATCAACTCCAGGCCGGAGCGACGCGACCCGCCGACCAAGCTCCTCGAGCTCGCTCGCGACGTCGGCTGCCTGTTCTCCATCGACTCCGACGCGCACGCCCCGGGGCAGCTCGACTTCCTCGTCCTGGGCTGCGAACGGGCCGAGGCCGCAGGGATCGAAGAGGAACGGATCGTCAACACCTGGCCCCGTGAACGCCTGCTGGCCTGGGCGAACAGGTAGTTTCTTGAGGTATGGACCGGCCAGAGATCGAGGTGCGGCGCAGCAAGCGCCGCCGGCGTACGGTCTCTGCCTACCGTGACGGCGAGCGCATCATCGTCATGATCCCGGCTGCGATGTCGCAGCGCGAGGAGGCCGAATGGGTCGAGCAGATGGTGGCCCGCCTCGAGAAGGCCGAGCGCCGACGCAAGCCGTCGGACGACGAGCTGGTGCGGCGGGCCAAGACGCTCAGCAACCTCTACTTCGGCGGGCTGGCCAAGCCCGACTCCGTACGCTGGGTCGACAACCAGCAGAACCGCTGGGGCTCCTGCACACCGGGTGACCGCTCGATCCGGCTCAGCGCACGCCTCCAGGGCATGCCCACCTGGGTCGTCGACTACGTGCTGGTCCACGAGCTCGCCCACCTCTTCGAGGCCAAGCACAACGACGCCTTCTGGGCGTGGGTCGAGCGCTACCCGCAGGCCGAGCGCGCCAAGGGATATCTGGCCGGCTGGTCCGCCGGCGCCAGGCTCCCGGCCCCACCGGGGGAGAACGACGACGAGGACCAGGACCAGGTCGACTGACCCGGCGCCGAACGCTAGAGCGCGCCCTGCGCGAGCTTGATGAGCTCGAGAAGGTTGTCTTCGGGATCAGGAATGGCGTCGACCGGCCACCAGCGCACGTCCAACGACTCCTCGCTGACCGCGGGCACGGCGTCGGCCGGAGCCACCGCCACGAAACGTACGTCGAGGTGGTGGACGTCGCCCGAGGGAGCGCAGAACGGCACCGGATGCTCGGAGAGCTGGACGACCCCGGGCAGCGGCTCCAGGCCGGGCACGCCCGACTCCTCGTGCAGCTCGCGGGCGGCGGCCGCCCACAACGTCTCGTCGCCGGTCTCGAGATGACCGCCGAACTGGAACCAGCGCCGCGCCTTGCGGTGATGGGTCAGCAGCACCGAGGCGCCGTCGTCGGAGATCACCAGGCACGACGCGGTGAGGTGGTCGGGCACGCAGGCCTTGAAGACCCCGTCGGGGTTGGCCTCCAGATGGGAGACGTAACGCCGGCGTAGGTCGTCCTGCTCGACAGACGGCGCCTGCCACGCTCGCAGGTTCGCGAGCGCGTCAGCGTGCAGGCTCACTCCGTGTCCGTGCCGTCTGCGTCGTCGCTGCCGTCAGAGCCCTTCGAGTCGTCCGGTCCCGAGCCGCCGAGCAGCTTCTTCAGCTCCTCGTCGAAGTCGATCGAGTCGACGTCGGGGGCCTCGGCGCCCTCGCGGAAGCCCAGCGGGTCGTCGAGGTCGGCCGAGGTGGGCAGCAGCGCGGGCGACATCCACACGCCGTCGCGAGCCTCGATGCCCTGACGGTTGCGCAGCGAGCCCCACAGCGCAGCCGCATCACGCAGCCGTCGTGGCCGCAGCTCGAGACCGACCAGGGTCGCGAAGGTCTGCTCGGCCGGACCGCCGGCAGCCCGCCGGCGGCGTACGGTCTCCTGCAGCTGGGTCGCGACCGGCATCTTGTCGGCGGTGGCGAGGGCGACGACCTCGTCGACCCAGCCCTCGACGAGCGCGAGCACGATCTCGAGCCGCTCGAGCGCTGCCTTCTGGGCGGGCGACTCGGGCACCTCGAACATGCCCTCCTCGAACATGTTCTGCAGCTGGGTCGGGTCTTGCATGGCGGAGAGGTCGAGGCCGCGCATCTGCTCCTCGATACGCTGCTGCATCGCCTCCATGTTGAGCTCGACGCCGCGCGCGTAGTCGGTGACGGCGGCGACCACGTGGTCGCGCAGCCACGGCACCCCGGCGAAGAGCCGCTGGTGGGCGGCCTCACGCAGGGCGAGGAAGAGCAGCACGTCGTCGGTGCTGACGCCGAGACCCTCGGCGAACGGCTCGACGTTGACCGGCAGCAGTGCGGCATTGCCCGGCTCGGCGAGCGGGATGCCGATGTCGGAGACGGAGATGACCTCGCCGGCGAGATGGCCCAGACCGGTGCCGGCCTGGTTGGCGTACAACGCCCCCATCGCCTTGCCGACGAACCCGATCATCGGACCCATCTGGGCCTTCATGTCCTCGGGGAGCTGTCCGCTCATCGCCGACGCGGTCGAGGCGGCGACCGGCTCGATCAGCGGCTTCCATGCATCGAGTGTGTTGACCAGCCACTCCGCCTTCGACCATGCGGTCGCCGACTTCACGCCGCTGGGGAAGGAGGTGGTCTCCTCCAGCCAGTGGTCGGCGAGCTGGATGGCGTCGGCGACAGCGTCCTTCTGCTTCTGGGAGGGGGTCGGGTCGGGCGTGGACGCGGCCACCTTGCGGGCAAGGTCCATCGCGACGTCCCAGTTGAGCGGGCCGTCGTAAGGCTGCAGCAGCGACTGGATCTGGCCGAAGATCTGGCTCAGGTCGGGCATGCCGCCGGGGCCGCCACCTACGCCACCGATGGGGAAACCACCGAAGAATGCTTCGAAAGGCGTGCCCTTGAAGGGGTTCTCCGGCTCCTCCGGCTCGTCGGGGCCACCTGGGGTCTGACTCATATGTCCAGCCTACGCGGTGAGGGAAGAGTGCTGTACGCAAGCATTAGGCTTGCTCCATGCACCCCGCCGTCAAGCTTGTCGACATCCGCGAGACACCCCTCGAGGTCACCGAGGTGATGGACGCTCTCGAAGACGACGCCTCGGGCGGCCTGACCCTCTTCGTCGGCCGGGTCCGCGACCACGACGGTGGCAAGGGCGTCATCGGGCTCGACTATCAGGCCCACCCGTCCGCGCTCGCGCGGCTGGAGGAGGTCGCCGAGAAGGTGGCCGCCGGCCACGACGTCGCCGGCGTCGCTGCCGTCCACCGCACCGGACACCTCGCCATCGGTGAGATCGCGGTCATCGTGGCCACCGCCTCCGGCCATCGCGGCGAGGCCTTCACCGCTTCCCGAGTCCTCATCGACACCCTCAAGGCCGAGGTGCCGATCTGGAAGCACCAGATCTTCTCCGACGGCACCGACGAATGGGTCGGCGCGCCCTGATGCGCGCCTTGGGCTGACCAAATAGGCTGCGTACGTGGACATCCTGCTCTGGCTCGTGCCGTCGGCGGTCATCACCGTCCTGTCGATGGCATGGGTCGCGTTCCTCGGCCGCGAGGGCCGCGAGCAGGACCGGGAAGAAGTCGTACGCCGCCTCGGCATCGCCCTGGAGAAGCCCAAGACGCGCGAGCGCTCGCGGCGCTACGCCGCCCCTCAGCCGCCGCCCGACAGGTCGACCGGGATCGCGGTGCGCGTCAACCGCGACGCCTCTTAGTGCGGGCCCTCAGAGGCCAGTTGGACGCGAATGAGAAGGTGACGCTATGACGCAGCGCACCCTGGCCGGTCTCATCGCCCTGCCGCTCGTCGTCGCCCTCATCGTGATCGCCTGGGTGGTTCCACTGCCTTACACGATCTACAGCCCCGGGCCGACGGTGAATGTCCTGGGCAAGTTCCAGAACAAGGACATCGTGCAGGTCAAGGACCACAAGGCCTACCGCAACGGCGAGAAGGCTCAGCTGCGGATGACCACGGTCTCCGAGACCACCCGTGAGGCGCGCCTGGGCCTGTGGACCCTGCTGGGCGCCTGGATGAGCGAGACCGAGGCGGTCTACCCGCGCGAGGTCGCCTACCCCGACCAGGGCACGGTCAAGGAGGACCGCGAGGCCGGGCAGGTGCAGATGGCCAGCGCCCAGGACGCCGCGATCGCCGCCGCGCTGACCGAGCTCGGTGAGGACGTCGACGAGGTCTCGGTCGCCGAGGTCACCAAGAATGCGCCCGCGACCGGCAAGCTCGCCGCCGGTGACGTGGTCACCAAGGTCGGCACGAAGGCGGTCGACACGCCGCAGGCGGTGGTCAACGAGGTGCAGAAGGTCAAGCCGGGCACCACGCTCGAGATGACGATCCGGCGCAAGGGCAAGAGCCTCACCCAGAGCGTCAAGACCGGTGAGAAGGAAGGCAAGGCCTTCATCGGAGTCTCGCTGGGCGCGACCTACACGTTCCCCTACGACATCAAGATCACCCTCGATCCAGCCATCGGCGGGCCGAGCGCCGGGTTGATGATGGCGCTCTCCGTCTACGACACGCTGACCAAGGGGCCGCTGACCGACAACAAGTCGATCGCCGGCACCGGCACGATCGACGGCTCGGGCAACGTCGGCCCGATCGGCGGCATCCAGCAGAAGATCCCCGGCGCCGCCAACGACGGTGCCAAGCTGTTCCTGGTGCCGGCCGGCAACTGCCAAGACATCCAGGGCGCAGCCCACGGTGACATGCGCCTGACCCGCGTGAAGACTCTCGAGGACGCCATCAAGTCGATCGAGACCTGGACCAAGGACCCAAATGCCAAGCTGCCGACCTGTGGGAGCACGAAGTGAACGACACCCCTGAGCCCATGCCTGAGCCCATGCCTGAGCTCAGCCGCGGACTCGACCTGGAGACCGACCCCGCGCTGGCGGCGGCCGTCCTCGAGATCGAGTCGCACGTCGCGAGCGAGGGCTGGGACGGTCCGGCGCGGCTCTTCGCGCTCGTCGACACCGCCGCGCTGGTCAAGGCCGAGCCCGCGCTGGCGGCGATGATGGGCCTCGACAGCCCCGACCAGGACGGGTCGCTGACGCCGATCGAGCAGGACCAGGTGCCGGTGACGACCCAGCTGGAGGAGGTGCTCCAGACGACCGCCTGGCCCGCTGAGGTCGCCGGCTGTGCCGCCGTCGTCGAGCGTCTCGTGCTTCCCCCTGACGCCGACGGGAAGATCCCCGAGGACGCCGCGGAGGCGGTGGAGTTCGCCAAGGCCCACCCCGACCGGCAGGAGGTGCGCATCGTGGCCGGCGCGACGCGTGCCGGCGCGACGTACTGTGCGTTGCGGTTGAAGGCCCACGACGACGACCAGTCGGTCATCGGTGGCGTCGACCTGGTCCCCGAGCTGCTCGAGCTGCTGCGTGTCACTCTTGAGGACAGCGAGGGTGACGAATGAGCTTGTTCGACGACGACGACCCGGCGCAGGCGCCGGCGCGTACGCAGAGCACCGGCCGTAACCGCTGGCTGGCGATCGCGGCCGTCTCGGTCATCGTGCTCTTCTTCGGCATCAGCGCCTTCGCGGCGATCTACACCGACGCGCTCTGGTACGACGCGATCGACTTCAGCAGCGTCTTCGGCACCGTCTTCTGGACCCGCACGGCGCTCTTCGTCGTCTTCGGCGTGCTGATGGCGATCATGATCGGTCTGCCGGCGGCGCTCGCCTACCGCACCCGTCCTTACTTCCACCCGGCCGACGACATCGGCGGCCTCGATCGCTACCGCGACGCGATCGCCCCGATCCGTACGTGGCTGCTGATCGGCATCGCGGGGGTGTCGGGGCTCTTCGCCGGGTTCTCCGGCTCGGGCCAGTGGCGCACCTATCTGATGTGGCGGCACGGCCGCGACTTCGACAAGTCCGACCCGTTCTTCGGCAAGGACATCGGCTTCTACGTCTTCGACCTGCCGTGGTGGCACTACCTGGTCAACTTCGCGCTGACCGGGCTGATCCTCGGTGCCTTCGGCGCGATCATCGTGCACTACGTCTACGGCGGGATCCGGCTCACCGCGCCCCGTGACCGGTTCACCCGGTCGGCGCAGATCCAGCTCAGCGCGATGTTCGGGCTGGTGCTGCTCGTCAAGGGTCTCGACTACTGGGTCGACCGCTACGACCTGGTCAACGGCTCGGGGCCGCGACTCGACGGGATGACCTACACCGACGAGCACGCGGTGCTCCCGGCCAACCAGATCCTGCTGGCGATCGCGGTGATCTGCGGTGTGCTGTTCGTGGTCAACCTGTGGCGGCGCAGCTGGCAGCTGCCCTCGGTCGCGATCTCGCTGTTCGCGATCTCGGTGCTGCTGATCGGGATGATCTGGCCCGCGATCGTGCAAGGCTTCCAGGTGCGGCCGAGCGAGCAGGACAAGGAGAAGCCCTACCTGGCCGCCAACATCAAGGCCACCCAGGATGCCTACGACATCTCGAAGGACAACCTCGAGGTGACCGAGTACAAGTCGAACGCCGAGGCCGACGGTGCCTCGCCCGACCAGCTCAACGAGACCGCCTCCTCGCTGCCGATCGTCGACCCCGCCGTGGTGCACCGCGAGTTCGAGCAGGTGCAGCAGGGCCGCTCCTACTACTCCGTGCACGAGCCGCTCGACATCTCGACCTACGACGTCGGCGGCAAGGAACGCGCGGTCGTGCTCGGCGTACGCGAGCTCAACCAGGCCGGCATCTCCGACTCCGACCGCACCTGGACCAACCTGCACACGGTCTACACCCACTCCAACGGCGTCATCGGTGCCTACGCCAACATGCGCGGCGCCGACGACAAGTCCGAGTCGAGCCAGATGCAGTGGGCCGAGGGCGACCGCACCGGCCAGCACGACCTGACCGGGAGCCAGAGCAAGTTCCAGGACAAGGTCTACTTCGGCGAGGATTCCCCGGAATACTCGATCGTCGGCAAGGGTGCCAAGAAGGGCGCCGTCGAGCTCGACTACAACTCCGAGGACGGCGAGACCCGCACGACGTACGAGGGTGCCGGTGGTGTGCCGATCGGGTCCAACTTCCGCCAGCTGATGTATGCCATCCAGTTCGGCTCCACCAACTTCCTGCTCTCCTCGCGGGTCAACGAGAACTCCGAGATCCTCTACGACCGCTCACCGAAGGAGCGCGTGCAGAAGGTCGCGCCCTGGCTGACGCTCGACGACGACGTCTACCCGGTCGTCGTGGGCGGTCGGATCCAGTGGGTGGTCGACGGTTACACCACCACCGACCGCTACCCGCAGGCGGCGACCGACTCGTTCGCCTCGATGACCGACGACGCCACTCAGTCCTCGGCGGGTCCGCAGACGCTGCCGACCGACGAGATCAACTACATGCGCAACGCGGTGAAGGCCACCGTGGACGCCTACGACGGCACGGTCACGCTCTACGAGTGGGACGAGGAAGACCCGATGCTGAAGACGTGGGAGGCGGCCTTCCCCGGCACCGTGATGCCGAAGTCGTCGATCCCGAAGGAGCTCACCGAGCACCTGCGCTACCCGGAGGATCTCTACAAGGTGCAGCGCTACCAGCTCGCGCGCTACCACGTCTCCGACCCCGACGTCTTCTTCTCCGGCAACGAGCGCTGGGCGGTGCCCGAGGACCCGAACGACGACAACCACCAGCAGGCCCCCTACCGGATGTTCCTCGACGACGGCACCGGCACCGCCCGCTGGTCGTTGACGTCGGCGTTCGTGCCCTACAACCGGCCCAACCTGGCGTCGATGATGTCGGTCGACTCCGACGCCACCTCCGACAACTACGGCAAGATCCGGATCACCACCGGATTCCCCGAAGACACCCAGGGTCCGGGCATGGTCTCCAACGAGTTCCGTACGGACAAGGCGATCGCCGACGAGGTCGCCTCGTTCAACCGCTCGGGCTCCGCCCCGGTCTGGGGACAGGTCGTGACCTATCCGACGGCGAAGAACGGCATCCTGTACGTCGAGCCGATCTACGCCCGCCGGGCCACCGCCTCCACGTCGGGCTATGCCCAGCTCGCCTTCGTGCTGGTCTCCTACGACGGCCGCGTCGGCTACGGCTCGACCTTGAGCGAGGCGCTGACGGTCGCGCTCACCGGCGCTTCCCCGGCCCCGTCGACCTCCGACCCGGACGAGGACCCGGCCGAGACCAAGCCGCCCTCCGGTGGCGACTCCCCGGGCGAGGCCGGCCAGCTCCTCGAGGACGCCCGCGCCCTCTTCGCCCAGGCCGACAAGGCCGGCAAGGCCGGCGACTACGCCGAACGCGAGGACCTTCTCGGCCAGGCGCAGGACAAGGTCGACCAGGCCGCCGAGCTGATCTCCGGGGGCTGAGGACACCCCCGATTTGGGTTCGGTTCACCCCGCGTGTAATGTTCTTCTTGCGACGCGGGGTGGAGCAGCTCGGTAGCTCGCTGGGCTCATAACCCAGAGGTCACAGGTTCAAATCCTGTCCCCGCTACTCCAAAGAAGAAGCCCGGACCATCAGGTCCGGGCTTCTTCGATTTCCGGGTCTGGACTGGGGCTTCGCATGATGCTGCGCACGGATTGCGGCGTTGGGAAGCCTCTTCGACTCTCAGAATCGTCAGCGCGGGGGAGTGGGCCAGTCCCGCGTGAGAAGATCGATGACGGCTTGGAGGCAGTTGGCGATGCCATCACATTCTGGGACTGACCCGTCAGGAGGACACACCGACGGCCCGTTCGTCGCTCCACCTGCCCTGTCCAAGTCGGTCTTGCGGGTCTTCGCGCTCATTGCACTCGCGGTCGCTTGCCTCGGCCTCGGCCTCTGGGTCCTGTGGATCTCAGGTTCGGTTGCTGCCCGGGCCGCGGCAGTGCTGATGGCCGCTGTCGTCCTGATTCCGACCGCCGCTCTTGCGCTGAGCATGGCACGCCGGCGTTCCGGCCTGCTCGTGCTTGACGAGCACCCCGGCGAGGTTGTGTTGCGCGGTTCTCGCTTTTTCGCGTCGGCGCTGGTGATCGCGCTCGTAGGCATCGTCTTCTACCCGATCTCGCTTGGTGTGGCGGTCCTCCGCGATGGTGTCGAGGAAGGCTCCATGACGATGTTCGCGCTGTCGTTCCTCGTCGCGGTGGCGTGTCTCCCGGTGCTCGTGATGGTGCTGCTGGGCAAGTACAGACTCAACCGGCTTGTGCTGACGCACGATCTGGTCACCTACCACGGCTACCGCCGCACGACGTCGGCTCCGTGGGAGTCGCTGGACAGCGTGGCGATCACCCCCGAGCCGAAGGTCGTGCTGCTCATCTCAGGGCCCTCGACTGAGATACAGGTTCCGCTCGGGCTCATGGCGAGTGGCCCGGTTCCGCTTGCAGAGTACGTCGATGATCTGCTCCATCACCCCAACCGGCGTCCTACCGAAACGCAGAACCCGTCGTCCGAGACGTAGCCACAAGAAAGTCTCCGGGTCGCTCGGATGAGGAGGGTTCAGGGCCAGATCCGTTGCCTAGACGCGGCGGGACGGACTGGCTAGAAACGAGATCTGATCTGGCCGAACAGGTGAGATGTAAGGGCCGACAAGGTGTGCGTCTGTGCAGGGGTCAGGCGGCGTACAGACTGCTCACACCCCAGAGGTCACAGGTTCAAATCCTGTCCCTGATACTCCAAGACGAAGGCCCGGACCATACGGTCCGGGCCTGGCCGGAAGCGCCTCCACCCTGCTCTCCGCCGGCCTCCTGATCGTTCTCGCCGTGGTCCTGCACCACGTGTCCGGCTCGCCGCCCGCGGAATCAGACGTTGACGGCGACCGTCTCGTCAGGGTGGTCCTGCGCGTAGCGCGGTCCAGCCTGCCCCTGACGAAGCCGGCCGCGGAGCACCACGAGCCACCAGACCACGGCGAGGCCGAGTATGCCTGCGAGCACGAATCCGTTACCGGCGAAGGCAGGGAGGAACAGAAGCGCCGCCTCGACGACGCCGAACACGATCAGGCTCATGACGAGCACCGGGGTTCGAGCTCGGCCGAGATCGAACGTCCCCCGCTCGGGCTCCGGGATCCGGCCCCGTTTGGCGGCGATGAGCAGACCGACCGTCTGGAGAAGGTACGTCGTGAAGAAAGCGAGTGTCGCGATGCCGAGGAAGTAGTTGAACGCCTGCTCGTTGACCAGTGCGGACAGGAGCATCAGAACAGACACGGCCCCGAGGGACAGCACTGCGGTCGCCGGCGTCTTACGAGCAGGGGACACGCGTCGGAGCGCTCGGGAGAACGGCATCATGTTGTCGCGCGAGAGGGAGTACAGCAGCCGCGTACCGACGAGGACGTTCGCCAGCAGACAGACCAGAATGTTGGTAAGAGCGATGGCGACGACGATCCGTGAGGCGACCGGGCCGACCTGTTGGGTGATGATCTCCTCGATGGGAGCTGCGGAGTCGGTGAGTGTGGACGCATCCTTGATCGCGAGAACGTAGACGAGATACATCAAGAACTCGATCACGCACGACGTCGCGAACGCATAGAACATCGTTCGCGGGATCACCCGGCGGGCGCCCTTGGTCTCTTCGGCGACGTCGGCCACCGCCTCGACGCCGACGAGGCCGAAGAACGGACCGAGGGAGGCAGCCAGCCACGCGAGCAGATAAGGCCCATCTCCGGCCGATGTGCCGTCGAAGAGCGAGCTGAGCGGCTGTGAGTTTCCCGGGACCACGAACGCGACGACGGCAACGACAAGGGTGACCCCCACGGTGACGACCAGCTCCAGGGCGACGCCGATGTTGTTGATGAACGTAGCCAGCCGAACGCGGTAGGCATTGATGAGTACGCAGGTGGTCACGACGAAGATCGCGATGAGGATCTGCTTCGGCTGGGTGAGCTGCCAACCCAGGACGCTGCCCAGATATCCGGCGAAGATGTAGCCGAGGCTGGTCATCCCGCTCACCCAGCCGACGAGCGCCGCAGAGCCGGTGAACCACCCGTAGCTCGATCCATTGAGCCGGCTCGTCCATTGGTAGGCGTAGCCCGCCAGCGGGATCTTGGCAGCCAGGTCAGCTGCGATCAGCGTCCAGAGGAGAAACACCGGGATCGCCAGGAAAAGCGTCCAGATGAAGGGCG
The DNA here is from genome assembly GCF_006716315.1 of Nocardioides albertanoniae. NCBI lineage: Bacteria > Bacillati > Actinomycetota > Actinomycetes > Propionibacteriales > Nocardioidaceae > Nocardioides > Nocardioides albertanoniae. The sequence continues at coordinate 1,291,918 of NZ_VFOV01000001.1, forward strand.
AGCCCGCGTTGAGGTAGCCAGCGCCGAAGCCGGTGAACACGGCGGTGGTGGCGCTGATCGTCGAGAATCCGATCGCGAAGGACGCGATCTTGCCGACGGAACGATCGAGCTTCTGGTCGTACCCGAACTCGGCCAGACGTGCGTCTTCGTCTTCACCCACCACACGTGGTGGCGGGGCCAGGCGAGATGGTTCTTGGTCGCTCATGACACGATCTCCCTTGCTGACTATCTCGGCGCGGCGCCGAAGGTTGCCAAGCAGTGAACCGCCGACCCTTGGTCGGCTGGAAGGTCCGAGCTCTTATCTGCTGTTAAGCGGTGGTTATGACTGCGGCCCCGTCGAGTTCGGGATGCGTCGAAGCATGAACTCGAGGAGCTGCCGAGCCGGCGCCGACAGTCGGCCGGCGCGCCAGGCCAGCGCCGTATAGCTCGCCGGGCGGTCGACGATCGGGACGATGTGGATGCCTGGACGGCTATAGAGCCGCTCCAAAGAGGACGTGGTGAAACTGATCCCGACGCCGCGCGCGACGAGCGTGGTCTCCGCCTCATAGGTAGCCGCCTCGGCTGCGACGACGGCCGGACGGGAGCCACGCGCATCGTCCGCCATCCAGTAGGAACGCCATCGGCCCGCCGATTCGGGAGCGACGATGATCGGCTCGTCCAGCAGCTCCTCGATCCGCAGCTCGGCGCGGTCGGCCAGGCGGTGGCTCCTGGGTAGGCAGGCGACCCACGACTCCTCCTCGACCACAACCGACTCGAGGTCAGGTACGTCAACAGGTGGTCGCAGCAGCCCGATGTCGGACTCACCGGAGGCGAGGCCGGCGCTGGGGTCGCCGAAGTCGAACTCGGTCGTGACGATCGACATCTCGGGCAGTACCTCCTCGACCCCGTCCAGCAGCTCGAAAAGCAGGTCGGCACCGGTGCCGGTGAGGTAGCCGACACGCACCTCGGCGTTGCCGACGAGGTCTGCCACGACGTCGATCGCGGCATCGACCTCACGTAGAGCGGACCGGACGTGTGGGAGCCAGTCGCGCCCGATCGCGGTGAGCGTGACCGAGTGGGTGTCGCGGTTGAACAGCCTGTCGCCGATCTGCCGCTCGAGCTGCCGAATCGCCACGGACAGCGCTGGCTGCGAGACGTAGAGACGCTCGGCTGCCTTCCGGTAGTTCAGCTCGGTCGCGACTGCTTCGAAGTACCTGAGGAGACGGAGGTTGACGTCGCGATTCACTGCACCTCCTCGACGCTCTGATAACCGCTGGTTATCTCACCATAGTGAAGCTGCGATTCCGTTGACGATCCCCTGCCGACACTCTGATCGAGGCGAGCCAGTCCATCAGAGAGGAACGAAGGCATGCCTGTTCATCACGGATCCGTCAGGATCGAGACGCCTGCTCGACAGGAGTTCTTCGACCTCACCCCGCAGTTCCAGGAGTTCGTCGCCGGCACCGGCGTGCTGGACGGGATCGCCATCGTCTACTCGGCGCACACCAGCTGCTGCGTCTTCCTCCAGGAGGAGTCCGAGGACGTCACCTTCTACGGCACCCAGCTGCTGCTCCAAGACACCCTCAACGTGCTCGCCAAGGTCGCCCCGCCGACGCGCCACGAAGGTCAGTATCTCCATCCCGGCCCGATCCACATCCGCAACGCCGCAGACCTGCGGGACGAGCTGCCGGAGTGGGGGCTGAACACGGACGGCCACATCATCTCCTCGATCCTCGGCCGGTCGGAGACGGTGCCGTTGATCGACGGCGAGCTCGTGCTCGGGGAGTTCGGACGGACGTACTTCGGAGACCTCGACGCGGTGCGACCACGTGCCCGCACCGTCCATTTCCAGGTGCTTGGCGACTGACGATGCTTGTGTACGCGGTTGACCTCGGCACCACCAACGTGAAGGTGGTCGCCTTCGACGAGCGGTTGCGTCGACGGGCGGTCTCATCCGCCCTCGCGACCTACAGCCGTGACGGCGACCGTGTCGAGTTCTCGGCCGACCGGCTCTTCGACCTCGTCCTCGACCTGATCGGCCGGTGTGCCACGAGAGTTCAGGGGTCTGAGGGGGAGGACGCGATCATCGCGCTCACCGGCCAAGCCGAGTCCCTGGTCTTGAACGACCGTCGAGGGGCCCCGGTGCGACCCGCCCTCTCCTGGCTGGACGACCGTGCCGGCAACGAGGCGCGTGAGATCGGGGAGCAGTTCGATGCGGACACGGCCTTCGCCGTGACCGGGCAGCCGACGCCGTCGCCGACCTGGCCGGCAGCGAAGCTCCGCTGGCTCGCCAGGCACGAGCCACGCGTGCTGGCGCGCGCCAGCCAGGTGCTCATGATCAAAGACGAGATCATTCGTCGTTTCACAGGAACGGCCACGGGTGAGGTCACCACACGCGGGTTCTCCTATCTCTACGACGTGCCGGCGCGACGGTTCTGGGGCGAGATGCTCGACTTCGTGTCCGTCTCCGAGGACACGCTGGCACCGGTCGTGCCGGCCGGTACCGACCTCGGTCCGGTCAGGCCTGACGTCCTCGATCGGCTGCCCGCTGCCGCCTCCTACCGCGTCAACGCCGGTGCGCTCGATCACTTCTGCGCGATGGCCGGCACCGGGTCGTACAGCCCAGGCGTGGTGAGCGAGTCGGCAGGCACCGTGCTGTCGCTCTCGCTCCTGACCTCGGGATGGACCTTCGACCCCCGACGACGAGTCTCGTTCCACCCCGGTCTCCGCCCCGGCGAGATCGTGCTCTTCAACGGTGTCGACAGCGGTGGAGCATCCTTGGAGTGGTTCCGTCGCGAGGGACTCGGAGAGATGGCGTACGACGATCTGGAGGAGCAGCTTCGGACACGTGCAGCGCGAAGCGCGCCGATGTTCCTGCCGTACCTCACCGGGGTCAACCCGCCCGACTACTTCCCGGACGCCCGCGGGGCATTCGTGGGCCTCGACCTCGCCCACGACCGGATCGACCTGGCCTACGCCGTCGAGGAAGGCGTCGCGCATCTGCTCCGCCGCAACATCGATGCGCTGACCGCTGAGCCGATCACAGAGATCGTCTCGACCGGCGGCGGAGCCTCCTCCGCGTTCTGGAACCAGCTCAAGGCGGACGCGTGTGGACTCGACGTGCTCGTTCCGGATGAGCGCGAAGCGACCTGCCGCGGGGCGGCGGCGTTGGCGCTCGTCGCCTCCGGCGACCTCGACGGACTCGACGACGTGACAGCCCTCGATCAACCGAGCTCGGTCCGCTATCCGTCACGGCGATCAGCCGCTCTGGACGCGCGCTACCACCAGTTCGACGACTACCTCCAACGACTGTTCATGACCAACCCCGGACCGACCCCGAAGGAGAACCACGATGCTGCTGTCCTGCTCGTCCCCGATGATCCCAGGTGACTCCCTGACCGCGAAGGCCGAGAAGGCGAAGCGCTGGGGGTACGACGCCATCGCACTGTTCTGGCCGCTGGACGACTGGACGCCCGACGTCAGGCAGGAGCTCCTGACGCTCGAGAGGCGCACGGGCGTACGTCCGGTCGAGTTCGTCCTCCAGGACGCCGTATACGGGCACGCCATGTCGCCTGACCCGGACCTGCGAGGCCGCTGCCGGGCCATGTATATCGAGGCGGCTTCGGTCTGTGCCGAGATCGGCGCCGTGACAGAGATCGAGTACGAGTACGGAGCTCGCGACCCACTTCCGCTGTTCCACCCGTACCAGCAGCTCGACGGCGCTCAAGAGACCGAGTTCATCGACTTCTACCGTCAGGCCCTCGAGGTCGTCGAAGGCAGCGATGGGCAGGTGCTGCTCGAACCGATCAACCGCTACGAGTGCCGATACCTCAATCTGACGGCCGACAACCTCCGGATCATCGATGCGGTCGGGCACCCCAACGCCGGGTTGCTGCCCGACACCTTCCACATGTCGATCGAAGAGGCCGATCCCGCCGACGCGATCCGGCAGGCGGGCGGTCAGGTGCGCCATGTCCACCTCGGGGACAACAACCGGCTGCTACCTGGGCACGGCCGCCTCGACTGGGAGTCGATCTTCGGCGCCCTCGCGGAGATCGGATTCGACGGCGCGGTCAACCTCGAGTGCTCCACGGAGGGTGACCCGGAGCAGTCGCTCCCCCCGACCGCCGAGCGTCTACGTGAGCTGATCGCCCCATGACCACGCGGGTCAGGCCGCCGTTCTTCGAGGTCGGGCCGAAGAATCTACTTCGGAGGAACGCGATCGAGCCGCTCGTCGTTGCCGCCGCCAGGGCAGGTGACGAGCACGGTGTGACCGTGCTCGTCACCGTGCCGACCGCACTGATCGCGCCGGTCCGAGATCTGGGCACCAGCGCACTCGTCCTGGCACAGGGCATGAGCACGGCACGCGTCGGGTCCTCGATGAATCGCGTCACCGCGGAGTCGCTCGTCGACGCCGGCGCTGCCGGGGTGATGCTCAACCACGACGCAGACCCCCTCGACGACATTCACCTCGGCCTCGCTCTCGAGCGGGCTCACGACCTGCACCTGCAGACCATCGTCTGCGCCGGTACGTCGGCCGACGCCACCCGTTTCGCTGCACTGCGGCCATCGGCGGTTCTGTTCGAGCCGCCCGAGCTCATCGGCAGCGGCGGTGCCGACCCACGAGGGTGGATCGGCGCTTCCACCAAGGCGATCCACGACGCCGGGTCGGGCGTACTGGCGATGCATGCCGGAGGAGTCGCGACGCCGGAAATCGCCAGATCCATCATGGCGCGCGGTGCCGACGGCACCGGTGCGACGAACGGGGTGCTCTCCGCTGACGACCCCCATGACGCCGTACGCGCGCTCGTCGCCGCGACCCGAGCCGGCTGGGAGCAAGCTCGCCGCGGCTGACCAACCCAACTGACGCGCAAACTCATCACACCAAGGAGACCATCATGACCAACACCTTGAGCGGCCGTACGGCCGTCGTCACCGGAGGGGCCCGCGGGATCGGCCTCACGCTCGCCCGCTCGCTCGCCGCCGACGGGATGGACATCGCCCTGTTCGACCTGCTCGACTCCGTCGACGACGCGGCGCGCCAGATCACCGACGATTACGGCGTGAAGGCATCCGGCCATCGGGTCGACGTCACCGACCAAGCCGTTGTCGCCGACGCGTTCCGGAGCGTGGGTGATCAGCTCGGTATCCCGCAGGCTCTGGTCACCGCGGCGGGGATCGAGATCAACGGAGACTCGGTCGACGTGACTGCCGAGCAGTGGCGAAAGGTGATCGACGTCAACCTCTCCGGAACCTTCTTCGCGGCCCAGGCTTTCGGCGAGGGGCTGCTGCGCGCGAGCCTTCCGGGCAGCGCTGTTCTCGTCGCCTCGATGTCGGGCTCGATCGTCAACGTCCCGCAGTGGGCTGCTTCCTACAACGCGTCGAAGGCGGCCGTCGCACATCTGGGTAAGTCACTGGCCGTCGAATGGGCCGCCGCCGGCATCCGGGTCAATTCGATCTCCCCGGGCTACGTGCTGACCGACCTCACCCGGGCGATCCTCGACCAGCAACCCGAGCTCCGCGAAGGCTGGGTCGAGAAGATCCCTCAAAAGAGGATGGCCGCTCCTGAGGATCTCACCGGCTTGGTCAACTTCCTGGCCTCCGACGCGTCCTCCTACCTCACTGCGCAAGACATCGTCATCGACGGTGGATACACCGCCCTCTAGGCAGGTACGCACGAACGAAGCCCGCCGCACATCGCCTCGGAACCGTCACGGACGAGGCTGGACTGGCCCGTCTGAACGGTTCGGGGCGGCGCGATCGGGTGGGGAGAGACCGCGTGCGGTGTCGCTGTGTCTGAGTGTCGTCGGCCGGATGTGATGACAGGCTTCGGGCATGAGCGAAGACGCGGACGAGAAGGAGCCCACGACGTTGCAGGCCACCGGCCTGCAGGCGCGGCAGGGGGCTCGTGACCTGCTTCCGTCCACGTCGCTGACGCTGCGCGGGGGAGAGGTGGCGGTGGCGGTCGGTCCGCCGGGAGGCAGGCATACGGCGCTGGCGCTCGCTCTGGCGGGCCGGCTGCGCCTCGACGCGGGCAGCGTGACCCTCGATGCAGAGGCATCGCCCCGGGTGCTGCAGGGCGCGGTCGCGCTGGTCGACGTGCCGGGTGTCTCCGAGCCCGACGAGATGGTGCCGTTCCGCACCATCGTCGGCGAGGAGCTGGCGATGGCGCGACGCCGGCCGAGCGCGGCGATCATCGACCACTGGCTGGGCAAGCACGACCTCCCGGCAGACATCACCACGGAGGCGGTCCCGCCCGGCGCCCGACTGAGCCTGCTCGGCCAGATGGCGGCGCTGCGGCCCGGCACGCGCTTCCTCGTGCTCACCTACCCCGAACGTCTGGGCCTGCCGGTCGCCGACTGGCTCGAGATCGCCGAAGACCTGGCCGGCTCCGCACCCGAGCCCGGAGTGCTGGTCACCGCGAGCCCTGCCGTGGCCGTCCCGGCCGGGGTCCGTACGTTCACCATCGGTCCGACGGAGGAAGCATGAACTCGCTGCGTATCGCCCTCACCGAGCTGCGCCGGATCACCGCCGGACGCCTGGCCAAGCTGGTCATCGTCGCGCTGGTGCTCGTGCCCACGCTCTACGCCGGGCTCTACCTCTACGCCAACCACGATCCGTACGCTCACTTCGACGAGCTGCCGGCGGCGCTCGTCGTGGAGGACACCGCCGCCACCACCACCGACGGCACCAAGATCGACGCGGGCCGGCAGGTGGCCGACAAGCTGCTGAAGTCGGGCGACTTCGACTGGTCCGAGACATCGACCGCCGAGGCGCAGCGCGACATCCGCGAGGGTGACTACTACTTCGCGCTGCGCATCCCGGAGGGCTTCTCCCGCTCGCTGAGCGGGGCCGAGCGGCTCGACCCGGAGCGGGCGCAGATCCAGGTCATCACCAACGACGCCAACTCCTACCTGTCGACCACGATCGCGACCAACGTCACCGACAAGGTGCGCGACGCCATCGCCAGCGAGGTCTCCGAGCAGGCCGCGGCCAACTTCCTGCTCGGCATCTCCGACCTCCGCTCAGGTCTGGTCAAGGCCGCCGACGGGTCCGCGAAGCTCGAGAAGGGCGCGGGCACCCTCCGGGACGGTTCCGGCGAGCTGGCGACCGGAGCCGGAGAGCTCGGCGACGGCCTGAGCACGATCGAGGGCAAGGTCACCGACCTGCCCGACAAGACCCGTCAGCTGGCCGACGGCGCGCGCCAGGTCTCCGACGGCAACGACCAGATCGCGGCGACCGGGCAACGGGCGAGGTCGGCCGTCGACGAGGCGGTCGCCTCCTACGACGCCACCCGCAAGGACCTCGACGCCCGGATGAAGGCCCAAGGTCTCGATGACCAGGAGCGGGCCGATGTGCTCGCCGTCTACGACCGCGGCGGTGCTCCGCTGGACCGCGTCGACCAGCGCGTCGGTGACGTCTCCGACCGTCTCGACGAGCTCGCCTCCGGCGCCGACCAGGTGGCCGACGGCAACGAGCAGCTGGCCGACGCGATGCCCGACCTGGTCGCCGGGATCTCGAAGGCGGCCGACGGCGCCGGCGAGCTCAGCGCCGGCGCGACCAAGCTGCGTGCCGGCGCCGGCAGGCTGACCGACGGCGCCGGCGACCTGACGAAGGGCCTGCGTGACGGCGTCGCGCAGGCGCCGGCTACCAACGAGGAGCTGCGCAAGCAGATCGCCTCGACGATCTCCGACCCGGTCGCCATCGACTCGGTCTCCGAGGCCAAGGCGTCCTCCTACGGCGCCGGGCTGGCGCCGTTCTTCCTCGCCCTGGGGGCGTGGATCGGCGGCTACGTGCTGTTCCTGCTCGTGCGGCCGATCTCCTCCCGTGCGCTCGCCGCCAACCAGACGCCGCTGCGAGTGGCGCTGGGCGGGTGGATCACGCCGGCGCTGATCGGTGTCGCGCAGATGCTCGTCGTGCTCGTGGTCGTCGGCCTCGCCGTCGACATCACCCCGGCCAACTGGTTGGGCACGCTGGGGTTCCTGCTGCTCATCTCCGCGACGTTCATCGCGATCGTGCACATGCTCAACGCGCTGCTGGGCGCGCCCGGTCAGTTCCTCGGCCTGGTGCTGATGGTGATCCAGCTCGTCACCGCCGGCGGCACCTTCCCGTGGCAGACCATCCCCGAGCCGTTGCACTGGCTGCACCATGTGCTGCCGATGAGCTATGCCGTCGACGGCCTGAGACAGCTGATGTACGGCGGACTCTCCGGACGGGTCGTCACCGACGTGCTCGTCCTGCTGGCCTTCCTGGTCGGTGCGCTGCTGGTGACCGGCCACGGCGCACGCCGACAGCGCGTCTGGACGCCCAAGCGGGTGCGTCCGGAGATCGTGCTGTGACCAGGCCCGGGATCTGCCCCCTCTGGATCAGATCCCGGGCATGGAATCATGACCTGGCGTGCGCCAGGGAGAGGGCGCGCTCCGCGAGCGGGACCGCGGCCTCGCGGTCGGCGGGCACGAGCCCCACCCGCGTACGCCGGTCGAGCAGGTCGTCGACGTCGGCTGCGCCCTCGTGGGTGACGCCGAAGACGAGCTCGGCCAGGGTGACGCCACCGGGGCCCGGGGCGACGAGCTCGTCCTCGGTCAGGCCGGTGACCCGGGCCGCCTCGTCGATGACGAAGCGCGCCTCGGTGCCGAACCGGCGCACCAGCCGCTCGGGCTCCTCGATCGCGGCCAGCTCGGCGCGGGGCGCTGCGCCGAGCAGTGGGAGGTCGCGGGTGGGTGAGGGCGTCGTGGCCAGACCGGTGGCGTCGACGGCGTCCTCCGCCATCTGCCGGTAGGTCGTGAGCTTGCCGCCGACGACGGTCACCACACCCGTACGCGAGGTGAGCACGGCGTGCTTGCGGGAGAGGTCGGCGGTCGAGCCGTCGCTCTCCAGCAGCGGCCGCAGGCCGGCGAACGCGCCGACGACGTCGGAGCGCTTCAGGGGCTGGTCGAGGACCGAGCCGACGATGTCGAGGAGGAAGCCGATCTCGCCCTCCGTCGGCTGCGGCACGTCGGGGATGTCGCCGTCGGCGGGCTCGTCGGTCAGGCCGAGATAGATGGTGCCCTCGGGCTGAGGCAGCGCGAAGATGAACCGGCTGGTGCTGCCGGGCACGGGCACCGTCAGCGCCGAGCGGAGGCCCGGGATGGCCTCGGCGCGCAGCACCACGTGGGTGCCGCGGCTGGGGCGCAGCCGCACCTCCTCGACCAGGTCGCCGGCCCACACCCCGGCAGCGTTCACGACGCCGCGAGCACTCACCGTACGGCTCTCGCCGGTGATCTCGTCGCGCAGCACGACCTGGGTGCCGGTCGCCTCCTGCACGCGTACGCGGGTGTGCACGTGCGCCCCGTGGGCGGCGGCGGTGCGGGCGATGCAGGTCACCAGCCGCGCGTCGTCCTCGAGCTGACCGTCCCAGTTGATGAGGCCGCCGCGCAGCCCGGCCGACCGCAGCGCCGGCGCGAGGCCCAGGGCCTCGGTGCGGGAGACCCGGCGGGGCCGGGGGAGCGTGTCGCTGCTGGTGCGGGCGCCCAGCCGCAGCACGTCGCCGGCCTGGAAACCGAGGGTGGAGAGGGTGGCCTGGGCGAAGGAGACGTTGCTCGAGAGCGGCATCAGCCACGGCAGCGGACGGGTCAGGTGGGGAGCGGTGCGCTCCATGAGGATGCCGCGCTCGACGGCGCTCTCGTGGGCGATACCGACCTGCAGCGAGGCGAGGTAGCGCAGCCCGCCGTGCACCAGCTTGCTCGACCAGCGAGAGGTGCCGAAGGCGATGTCGTGCGCGTCGACGGCGAGTACGCTCAGCCCTCGCGAGGCGGCGTCGAGGGCGACGCCGGCGCCGGTGACCCCGAGGCCCACGACGACCAGGTCGACGTTGTCGGGTGCTCCGGCGAGTCCGGTTCGGATGCGGGCGGTCATGGCGTGAGATACCTCCGGACGAGCTCGGTGAGCTCGCGGTCGAGTGAGTCGGTGCTGATGTCTTCGTCGGTCATCGTGGCGATCGAGAGCACGTGGCCGTGGGCGGCGAGCACGATCGTCCGGGCCAGCTGAGCGGGGTCGCCGGAGCGGATCGAGCCGTCCTGCTGAGCGCGCGCCAGCTCGGTCGCCAGCAGCTCCAGCACGGCGTCCTGGGAGCGGCCGCGACGGACGAACAGGTAGGGGAGCAGCCACTCGGGATCGAGGTCGATCGCCCGGCGGAACAGCTCGTTGCGGCGTACGGCGCTCACGGTGCCGGTGATGGCCGTCGCGAACTGCTCGGGGCCGCGAGGGTCCGCGTCCGCCGGCAGCACCTCCGAGACGACCTGGAGCCATTCCTGCGTCATCAGGTCGGCGAACAGGGTCGTCATGTCGGGGTAGGTGCGGTAGACGGTCATCCGCGAGACGCCCGCACGGTTGGCGACGTCGGTGAGCGTGGTGCGCCGCCAGCCGACGGCGATCACACACTCTCGGGCAGCGGTGATCAGCCGCTCTGCCGTGGAGGGTTGTTTGTTGCGTCCTGACGTCATGTGTCACACTGTAACGAATGACGAATGAAATGCATCCCCAGCGTTGGGGCGCCCCGTCGGAGGCATCCGCCCTCTCGGACTCCGTCCGCGGGCTGGTGGACGCGTTCGTGGGCACCCGCGACACCCCGGCGGTGACCGAGGTGAGCGTGCCGGCCTCCGGTCTGTCCGACGACGTGCTCGGCTCCCTGAAGACGGCCATCGGTGACGACGCCGTGCTCGTCGACGACGAGTCGCGTCGCCTCCGCACCCGTGGCAAGTCGACCCCCGACCTGCTGCGGGCGCGCTCCGGCGACCTCGCCGACGCGCCCGACGCCGTGGTGCGTCCGTCTTCCCACGCCGACGTCGAGGCCGTGCTGGCCTGGGCCGTGGAGCACCGGGTCGCGGTCGTGCCGTTCGGTGGTGGCACCAGCGTCACCGGTGGTCTCGCCGCCCGCCGCGACGGCTTCGCCGGCCTGATCAGCCTCGACCTCGTACGCCTCGACCAGCTCGTCTCCGTCGACCCGGTGTCGATGACGGCGGTGCTCCAGCCGGGCATGCGTGGCCCCGCGGCCGAGAAGGCCCTGGCCGAGCACGGCATGACGCTCGGTCATTTCCCCCAGTCGTTCGAGTACGCCTCGATCGGCGGTTTCGCCGCGACGCGCTCCAGCGGCCAGTCGTCGGCGGGCTTCGGCCGCTTCGACGACATGGTGGTCGGTCTGCGGATGGCCACCCCGATCGGCGAGCTCGTGCTGGGCTCGTCCCCTGCCAACGCCGCCGGCCCCGACCTGCGTGAGGTCGTCATGGGCTCGGAGGGCACTCTCGGTGTGATCACCGAGGTCACCGTGCGGGTGCGCGCCGTGGCAGCTGAGAAGGTCTACGAGGCGTGGTCGTTCGCCACCTTCGCCGAGGGCGCCGAGGCGATGCGGAAGCTCGCGCAGTCGGGCCTCCTGCCGACCGTGATCAGGATCTCCGACGAGGCCGAGACGATGGTCAACCTCGCCAGCCAGAGCGACATCGGCGGCGACGGTGTGAGCGGCTGCGTGATGATCGTGGGCCACGAGGGAGCCTCGGTGGCCGCCTCGCGCGCCGAGGTCAGCGCCGTCCTCGAGTCGCTCGGCGGCACCAACCTGGGGGAGGAGCGCGGCCAGGCATGGGCCGAGGGCCGCTTCCACGCGCCCTACCTGCGCGACTCGCTGCTCGACGTCGGGGTGCTCGTGGAGACCCTGGAGACCGCCACCTTCTGGTCCTCGCGCGAGAAGGTCTACCAGGCCGTGAAGCAGGCGCTGGAGACCTCGCTCGGTGAGGGCACCCTCGTGCTCTGCCACATCTCGCACGTCTACGAGACGGGCTGCTCGCTCTACTTCACCGTCGCCGCCAAGCAGGCCGACGCCCCGCTGGAGCAGTGGCTCGCGGCGAAGGCGGCAGCCTCCGACGCGATGGTCGAGTCCGGCGCCACCATCACCCACCACCACGCGGTCGGCACCGACCACAAGCCGTGGCTGGCTCGCGAGATCGGCCCGGTCGGCGTGGCGATGCTGCGCGGCCTCAAGGGTGCGGTCGACCCCGACGGCGTGCTCAACCCGGGGGTGCTGATCCCGTGACCGAGCCCAGCGGCCGCACCTTCTCCTTCCTGGTCAACCCGGTCTCCGGCGGCGGCGCCGCCCCCGCGGCGGTCGTGCCCGTCGCCCGGATCCTGCGCGACGCCGGCGCCACGGTCGACGTGACCTACTCCTCGGGTCCGCGCGCGACCCTCGACGTCATCGAGGGCGCCGTCGCCCGCGGCGAGATCGTGGTCTCCGTCGGTGGCGACGGGATGCTGTCCTCGATCGCGGGCCGCGTCTCTCAGCTGGGCGGCACCCTCGGCATCGTGCCCGCCGGGCGAGGCAACGACTTCGCCCGGATGCTCGGTCTCTCCTCGGACCCGGAGGAGGTCGCCGCCATCCTGCTCGAGGGCGCACCCCGCGCGATCGACCTGCTCTCGGTGCGGATCGGCGACGCGGAGCCGCGCGTGGTCGCCAGCTCCGTCTACACGGGAGTCGACGCGGTCGCCGGTGAGATCGTCGACAAGGTGCGATGGCTGCCCGGCAAGCTCCAGTACCCGTACGCCGCGGTGCATGCGCTCGCGACGTACAAGCCGATCGAGGCCCACGTGGTGATCGACGGTGTGGCCCACGACTTCGGTGCCGCGACGGTGGTCGTGGCCAACTCGAAGTTCTATGGGTCGGGCATGAAGATCGCGCCGCAGGCCGAGGTCGACGACGGTCTGCTCGACGTCGTCGTCATCGAGGCCGCCGGCAGGCGGGGTCTGATCCAGTCGCTGCCGAAGGTCTATGACGGTGCCCACGTCGAGCTCGACGAGGTGCACGTGGTGCGCGGGCGGTCGGTGACGATCAACGGCACGCCCTCGGTGCCGATGGGCGGCGACGGCGAGCCGTTGGGCCAGCTGCCGGCCGGTGTCGACGAGGCCACCAGGATCGACGTCCTCCCCGGCGCGCTCCAGCTCCTGCTGCCGAGCTGAGACCGGTCAGGAGAGGTGCTCGGCGAAGAAGCCGAGGATGCGTCGCCACGCGTCCTCGGCCTCGGGCTCGGAGTAGTTGAATCCGACCACCCGCTCGAGGGTGCCCATCGGACGGGGGAAGCCCCAGTCGTTCATGAAGCTGTGGCCGACCTCGGGGTATTCCTTGACGTCGCGGGGCACGTCGCCCGCCGCGAGGGCAGCCTTGACCTTGCCGGCGGCCCCGGGCAGGGTGCGGTCCTTGGCGCCGAAGCTGGCCACCATCGGGCAAGACTCGCTCAGCACCGAGAGGTCACGCGGCGGGATGCCGTAGTTGGGCGCGGCGGCGTCGAAGATGCCCCGCGGCGCCAGCTGCAGGCTGAAGCCGCCACCCATGCAGAAGCCCACGACGCCGACCTTGCCCGTGCACCTCGGGTCGGCGGCGAGGTGGTCGCGGGCCGCGACGAGGTCGTCGACGGCGGTGCCGCGGCCGGTCACGAGGGATCTGATCGTGCTCACGACGCAGGCGGGCTTCGACCCGCGCTGGTAGAGCGCCGGGGTCAGCGCCAGGTAGCCGTTGGCAGCGAACCGGTCGCTGATCCGCTTGATGTCGGTGGTCATGCCCAAGATGTCCTGCACGACCACCACCCCGGGCCAGGGTCCGTCGCCGTCGGGCACCGACAGATAGCCCGGCACGGACCCGGCGGGCGCCGCATAGTCGATCATCGACATCTCATCACCTCGGCGCTCATCCTTGCAGGTCGAGCGCCGAGGCGGTGATCGGTCTCAGTCGCGCACCGGGTCGAGCACGAAGCCGTAGTCGACGCTGACCGTGCCGTCCTCGTTGGCGACCGGCGCGAGCACCAGCTCGGGCTTGACCGCCGAGGCGATGTCGTCGTCGTTGTGCTCGTCGCCGGGGAAGTAGAGCTGGGCGGTGAGGAGCTCGTGGCCCGGGGCCGAGACCTTGACGTGCAGGTGGGCCGGACGCCAGGCGTGCCAGCCGGCGGCGGCGATGAGCTTGCCGCAGGAGCCGTCGGTCGGGATCTGGTAGGGAGCCGGCTGGATCGTGTGGATCTCGAAGGCGCCGTCGTCGCCGAGGGTGAAGCTGCCGCGCAGGTTCCACTCCGGGATGCCGGGGGCGAACTGGGAGTAGAAGCCGTCGGCGTCGGCGTGCCACAGCTCGATCTTGGCCCCGGCGAGCGCGGTGCCGTCGGTGGAGGTGACCGTGCCGTGCCAGGTCAGCGGCGTCCCCGACTCGCCCTCGCGCATCGGGATGGTGCCGTTCGCGCCCTGCTCGGGGGCCTCGGGCACGTAGTAGGGGCCCTCGATGGTGCCCTTGTTGCCCTCACGGTGCTCGGTGGCGACCTTCTCGACCTCGTGCTCGACCCAGACGTCGAGGAAGAGCGGCCACTCGCCGTCCTTGCCGACCTGGATCAGCCACGCCTTGAGCGCGTTGAACTCGTCGTAGGTGACCTTCTCCTCGCGGATGGTGTCGTAGACGGCGCCGAGCACTCGCTTGGCGATGCTGTCGACGCGCTCGGGCGGGGTGTCCTTGACGGCCTCGAAGGGCGACTTGTCAGCGGCGAACCGCTCGGTGGCGGAGGCGCCGGACGCGGCAGCGGAGGCGGCTTCGGAGGCGGTGGACTCGGCGGACTCGACGGTCTGGTCGGTGGTCATGGTTGTTCCTCTCGTGATGCACGGCCCGAGACCGTGTGGGGTGGTGTTCAGCGGTCGGTGCGGTAGCGGTCGAGCTTGTCGGGGTCGATCTCGACCCCGAGGCCCGCACCAGGGCGTACGGCGAGCTCGCCGTCGCGGATCTCGAGCGGCTCGGTGAGCAGGTCGTCGGCCATGTCGAGGAAGTTCGAGAGCTCACCGGCACGGCGTGAGGTGAGCTGGTGGGCGGTGCCGAACGCGATCGTGCAGGCGGTGCCGACCTGGCTGTCGATCTGGTTGCCCATCACCACCTCCAGGCCGAGCCCTTCGGCGAGATGGAGCACCTGCTGCGACGCGGTGAAACCGGTGCGCGCGGTCTTGATGCTGATCGCGGTGGCCGACCCGCCGAGCACCTCACGAGTGACGTCGGCCGCGGTCGGCACCGACTCGTCGGCGATGAACGGCACGTCGATCTGGCTGACCAGCCAGCGCCGGCCGAGCACGTCGTCGGCGGGGTTGAGCTCCTCGGCGAAGAGCAGGTCGAGATCGGCCATCTGCTTCATCGCCCGGGCCGACTCGGCCGCGCTCCAGCCGCGGTTGCCGTCGACGTACAGCTCGATCTCGTCGCCGAACCGCTCGCGCAGCGCCCGCACGACAGCCGTGTCGAGCTCGACGGGGGAGCGGCCGACCTTCACCTTGAACGTGCGGATCCCGTACGTGTCGAGCATCCGCTCCGCCTCGGCGACCATCGCCTCGGGGGAGTCGAAGCCGAGCATGTGCGAGACCCGCATCCGGTCGGTGAAGCCACCGAGGAGGTCGACGACGCGGAGGTTCAGCGTCTTGCCGAGGGCGTCCCACATCGCCATGTCGACGGCGGCCTTGGCGGTCGGGTTGCCGACCGTGCGTCCCATCAGCACGCGGGCGGTCTCCCGCTCGAGCAGGGTGAGCCCGGCCAGCTGTGGTGCGAAGAGCTGGTCGATGACCGCGATGATCCCGGCCTGGGTCTCGCCGTAGGTGAAGGGCCGCGGCGGAGCCTCGGCCACACCCACGACACCGTCGTCGGTGTGGACGCGGACGAGCACGTGCTCGGCGGCGTGCACCTCGCCGGAGGCGAAGCGCAGCGGCTTGCGGTAAGGGATGGCGAACGGGATCGCCTCGATGTTGGTGATCTTCATGATGTGACTCCGAATCAGGGAGCGTCGAGGCCGGGTGAGGAGAACAGGGCGGCGGCGTCGAGGATGTCGATGACGGCCTCGACGACCGGGTTGTCGTCGTCGGTGCGGTGGGCCAGCGCGAGCTCGACGCTGCCGGCGTCGAGCAGGTCGCGGAAGACCACGCCGGCCAGCGGCAGGGCGCGCACCGATGCCGGCACGACCGCGATGCCGAGACCTGCCGCGACGAGGGCGAGCAGCACGGCGGTGCTGGGCGCCTCGTGCTCGCGTCGCGGCACGAAGCCGGCCTGGCGACAGCTGCGCAGGACGGCCTCGTTGACCGCGGAGTCGCGCCCGGCGTACGCCACGAACGGCTCGGCTCGCAGGTCGGCCAGCGCGACCACCGGTTCGACCGCCAGCCGGTGGTCGACGGGGACGGCGAGCACGAGCGGCTCGACCTCGAGGGTGCGCAGGGTCAGGCCGTCGCCGACGGCGGGCGGTCGCAGCACGCAGAGGTCGAGCGAGCCGCTCTGCAGGCGCTCGCACTGTGCCGGGGTGAGCAGGTCGGCGTGGATCTCCAGCGCCACGTCGGGCAGCTCGCGCTTGACCACGCGAGCGATGCCCGGCAGGTGGGAGAAGGAGGCGGTGCCGGTCAGCCCGAGGCGGACCAGGCCGTGGCGGCCGGCGCCGATGCGGCGTACGCCTCGGACGCTGTCGTCGACGGCGGCCAGCACCCGGACGGCCTCTGCCCGCAGGAACTCCCCGGCGGGGGTGAGGGACACCTGACGGGTGGTGCGGGTGAAGAGGGTGACGTCGAGCTCGGACTCGAGCTGACGGATCGCCTGGGAGAGCGCGGGCTGAGCGATGTGCAGCTGGGTCGCGGCCTGCCCGAAGTGGCAGGTCTCGGCGACCGCCGCGAAGTAACGCAGATGGCGTAGCTCCATGACGCTCCTCCTCGAAATGTGGTGATGAGCGCCACGCTAGGCCTGCGATCGATAAACAACAAGGACGAAAAACGTGTCTATTGATCGGTCCTGTAGATCAATAGATGCCCAGGTCGGAACTGGGTATTCACCTGGTGTGACGGACGCCACTGGCTGCGAAGGTCGGAGGACCGTCACCCGCTGGAGGATTCATCATGACCGCACCGCTCACCGAGAACCTCGGCCACGTCGAGGACGTCCTGTCCGACGCTGTCGTCGAGGACCGCGAGGCCGGGATCTACCGCGCCAACCGCCGGATCTTCACCGACGAGGAGATCTTCGAGCTGGAGATGAAGCACATCTTCGAGGGCAACTGGATCTACCTCGCCCACGAGAGCCAGGTGCCGAACCCCGGCGACTACTTCACCACCTACATCGGTCGCCAGCCGGTCATGATCACCCGTGACAAGGACGGCGAGCTGCACTGCATGATCAACGCCTGCGCCCACCGCGGCGCGATGCTGTGCCGGCGCAAGACCGACAACCGGATGACCCTGACCTGTCCCTTCCACGGCTGGACGTTCCGCAACGACGGCACCCTGCTCAAGGTCAAGGACCCCGACGACGCCGGCTACCCGGAGAGCTTCAACACCGAGGGCTCGCACAACCTCACCCACATCGCGCGCTTCGAGAGCTACCGCGGCTTCCTGTTCGGCTCGCTCAACGACGACGTGCTTCCGCTCGCGGAGCACCTCGGCGACACCGTCAAGGTGATCGACATGCTCGTCGACCAGTCGCCCGAGGGCCTCGAGGTGCTGCGCGGCTCCTCGACCTACACCTACGACGGCAACTGGAAGGTGCAGGCCGAGAACGGCGCCGACGGCTACCACGTCACCGCGACCCACTGGAACTACGCCGCCACCACCTCGCGCCGCAACACCGGCGAGTCGAAGAACACCACCAAGACCGTCGACGCCGGCAGCTGGGGCAAGTCGGGCGGCGGCTACTGGTCCTACCCCAACGGTCACCTGTGCCTGTGGACCTGGGCGGCCAACCCGGCCGACCGGCCGCTGTGGGACCAGATGGACGGGCTCAAGGAGAAGTTCGGCGACGCCAAAGGCGAGTTCATGGTCAAGGGCTCGCGCAACCTGCTGCTCTACCCGAACGTCTATCTGATGGACCAGTTCTCGACCCAGATCCGGCACTTCCGGCCGATCTCGGTCGACCAGACCGAGGTGACCATCTACTGCATCGCGCCCAAGGGCGAGGCGCCCGCGTCACGGGCCTGGCGGATCCGGCAGTACGAGGACTTCTTCAACGCCTCCGGCATGGCCACGCCCGACGACCTGGAGGAGTTCCGCTCCTGCTTCCTGACCTACCAGGCCTCCGCCGCGCCCTGGAACGACATGAGCCGCGGTGCCGAGCACTGGCTCACCGGGCCCGACGAGGTCGCCGAGGCCCTGGACATGCCGGGGGTCATCTCGGCCGGTGCGAAGAACGAGGACGAGGGCCTCTACCCGGTCATGCACGCGCAGTGGACCGAGCAGATGCGTACGGCCATCGCGAACGAGAAGGGCAACTGATCATGACGCTCACGCAGAACGATGCTCCGGCCGGGGAGAAGCTGATCACCCAGAACGCGATCGAGCAGTTCCTCTACCGCGAGGCGCGCTTCCTCGACGACCGCGAGTTCGAGAAGTGGCTCGAGTGCTACGCCGACGACGTCGTCTACTGGATGCCCTGCTGGGACGACGCCGACCTCCTCACCGAGGATCCGCAGACCGAGATGTCGCTGGTCTACTACCCCAACAAGGGTGGCCTGGAGGACCGCGTCTTCCGGATCCGTACGGAGCGGTCCTCGGCCACCTCGCTGCCCGAGCCGCGTACGTCGCACAACATCAGCAACGTCGAGGTGATCGAGCGCCGCGGCGACCTGGTCGACGTGCGGTTCAACTGGCACACGATGTACTTCCGCTACAAGAGCGTCGACCCCTACTACGGCACGTCGTTCTACACGATCGACTTCTCCGGAGAGCAGCCGCTGATCCGCCGCAAGACCGTGGTGCTGAAGAACGACTACATCCACCACGTCGTCGACATCTACCACTTCTGAGGAGGTGTGGGATGACTGCCACCGAGACTGAGATCGCGACCCACCAGGTCGCACTGTCCTTCGAGGACGGGGTGACCCGGTTCATCACCGTCCGTGAGGACCAGACCGTCGCCGACGCGTCCTACCGTCAGCGGATCAACATCCCGCTCGACTGCCGCGACGGCGCCTGCGGCACGTGCAAGGCACTGTGCGAGTCGGGGGAGTACGACGGCGGCACCTACATCGAGGACGCGCTCTCCGATGCCGAGGCCGCCGAGGGGTACGCCCTGCCCTGCTCGATGAAGCCGCGCTCGGACCTCGCGCTGCAGATCGCCACCACCTCCGAGGTCGCCAAGACCGGCGCCGCGAGCTACACCGGCACGGTCGTCGGCCTGGACCGGCTCAGCCCGACCACGGTCGAGCTCGCCATCGACATCCCCAACCGCGGCGAGCTCGCCTTCCTGCCCGGCCAGTACGTCAACATCGCCGTGCCCGGCACCGAGGTGACCCGGTCGTACTCCTTCGCCAACGCCCCGCACGAGGAGCGGCTCGTCTTCCTGGTCAAGCTGACCGAGGGCGGCGCGATGTCGACCTGGCTGACCGAGCGCGCCGCCGTCGGCGACGAGGTCACCTTCACCGGGCCGAACGGCTCCTTCTTCCTGCGCGAGGCGCGCCGGCCGGTGCTGATGCTGGCCGGCGGCACCGGCCTGGCGCCGGTGCTCTCGATGCTGCGCCAGCTCGAGGTCGACGGCTGCGCCCGTGGTGGCCGACTGGTCTACGGCGTCAGCACCGACGACGACCTGGTCAAGCTCGACGAGGTCGGTGAGCTGGTCTCGCGGATCCCCGGGTTCACCTGGGACCACTGTGTCTCCGACCCGGCCTCGACCGCCGCCAACAAGGGCTACGTGATGAGCCTGATCGGCGACGAGCACCTCCATGACGGCGACGTCGCGATCTACCTGTGCGGCCCGCCGCCGATGGTCGAGGCGGTGCGTACGCACGTCGCCGACGCCGGCCTCGAGCCCACCGGGTTCTACTACGAGAAGTTCGCCCTCGCCGTGCCCGCCGAGGCGCCCGAATCCGCTGGTCGAGCCGCGAGCGCCAGCGAGCCTGTCGAGACCAACACAGTCGCGGCACTGATCGAGTCGCCCGAGGCGCGTGGCATCGGCGGGCAGGAGGTGTTCGCGATTGACGACTCTGTTGGTCTCGACACGGCCTCGTTCGTTCCTCACGAGGCCGGCTCGACCGGCGGGGGTGGCTCGACCGACGATGGTGACCGGATTCGCCGGATCGCCGGGCAGCTGGTGCTTCCTCCGCTGGTCGAGCCCGGACACGCAGTGGCCGGTGTCGAGACCAACACGGTCGAGGACCTGCTCGAGTCCCCCGAGGCGCGTGGCATCGGCGGACAAGAGGTGTTTGCGCGAGACGACTCTGTTGGTCTCACTGAGCTTGATCCGGTGGGGCCTCCGCCTAGCGGCTCCGCCGGCTCGACCAGCGGGGGAGCCGGCTCGACCAGCGGGGACACGACGGCGGACGGCTACACGATCGGCGAGGAGCATCCGGACATCTCGGCCTCCGACGCGATCTTCGAGGCCCGGGCGGCGCTGGAGGTCGGCGCGCTCGACCTGACCATCGGCCGGCTCGACTCCCAGCAGCTGACCGGCTACCGGCTGCTCGCCGACGCGACCCTGCCGTACGTCGACGGCGACCGCTTCCTCGACGCCCACGGCTACACCGAGACCAACGCGGCCTTCCACGACTACCTGTTCACCCTGACCGGCAACAGCCATCTGCTGGCCGCCTACCAGGCGCTCGGGGTCAAGGGCCGGATGGAGGACGTGCTGCGCAACGCCACCTGGTGCCACCCGAGCTGTACCCAGGACCACCTCGACATCGTCGAGGCCTTCGAGCGCGGCGACCGGATCGCCGCTCGTGACCTGATCAAGGCCCACAGCGAGCGCTCGAAGGAGACGATGCGGCGCGCGATGGCTGAGTCGGCCGCCGCGACCAAGCCACGGTTCATCACCCCGGGCCGGTTCGCCGGCCAGGTCGTGGTGGTCACCGGGGCGGCCCAGGGCATCGGCGCCCAGGTCGCCCGAAGGGTGGGCGCCGAGGGCGGCAAGGTCGTCCTAGCCGACCGCTCGCCGCTGGCCGGTGAGGTGGCCGCCGACCTCACCGAGCAGGGTGGGACGGCGACGGCGGTCGAGTGCGACCTCGAGCGCTACGACGGCGCCGCCGCGCTGGTGGAGCAGGCCCTGGCGGCGTACGGCCGGATCGACGTGCTGATCAACAACGTCGGTGGCGCGATCAACTTCAAGCCGTTCGTCGAGTTCACCGCCGA
Source organism: Nocardioides albertanoniae (assembly GCF_006716315.1). Lineage (NCBI taxonomy): Bacteria > Bacillati > Actinomycetota > Actinomycetes > Propionibacteriales > Nocardioidaceae > Nocardioides > Nocardioides albertanoniae. Next base: position 1,313,011 of record NZ_VFOV01000001.1, read on the forward strand.
CCAGATCGACGCCGAGATCACCCGGTCGCTGATGACCACCCTCTACGCCTGCCGGGCCGCGCTGCCGGGCATGGTCGAGCGGGGCCGTGGCGTCATCGTCAACGTCTCCTCGGCCGCGACCCGGGGCATCCACCGGATCCCGTACTCGGCGGCGAAGGGCGGGATCAACGCGATCACCGCCTCCCTCGCGCTCGAGTACGCCGACGCGGGCATCCGCGTCACGGCGACGGCTCCGGGAGGTACGGAGGCACCGCCGCGCCGGATCTCCCGGGGCACACCAGCGCCGGGCACGGACGCGGAGAAGGCGTGGTTCCAGGCGCACATCGACCAGACCCTCGAGACCTCGCTGATGCATCGCTACGGCACGCTCGACGAGCAGGCCGCCGCGATCTGCTTCCTCGCCTCCGAGGAGGCCTCCTACATCACCGGCACGGTCCTTCCCGTCGCCGGCGGTGACCTCGGCTGAGCCACCAGGTCCTCTCTCGGGGCCGACCCTCCCTTCGCGAGCACGCTCGCGTGACCCATGGAGATCACCCATGTCCGAAAGTACTGATGACAAGCGCGGGCGCCAGCTCGCCTGGGTCGTCGCGCTCTCCGCGCTGGCCCTGATGTTCGACGGCTACGACCTCGTGGTCTACGGCACCGTCCTGCCGACGCTCATGGCCGACTCGTCCCAGATCGGGCAGCTCTCCGCGGGCCAGGCCGGCACCCTGGGCAGCTATGCGCTGGTCGGGGTGCTCGTCGGCGCGCTGAGCGCGGGCGCGGTCAGCGACCGGATCGGGCGGCGAAAGGTGGTGCTCGCCAGCGTGACCTGGTTCTCCCTCGGGATGGCGGCGACCGCGCTCGCGTCTTCGATCGCCGTCTTCGGCACCCTGCGCTTCCTCACCGGGATCGGGCTGGGCGCGATCCTGGCGACCGTCGGCGCGCTCGTCGCCGAGTTCGCACCGCCGGAGAAGAAGAACCGGCTCAACGCGCTCGTCTACAGCGGCATCCCCGCCGGCGGTGTGACCGCGTCCCTGATGGCCCTGATCATCGACCCGAGCGGCTCCAACTGGCGGATCCTGATGGCGATCGGAGCCAGCCCGCTGATCCTGCTCCTGCCCTTCGCCGTCGCCAAGCTTCCCGAGTCGCAGCTGTGGCTCGACTCCCGCGCTCAGCCGGCGCGCGCCGGCGCGGCCCAGGACGCGGTCGGCTTCAGCGCTCTTGCCCGCCGACCGCTCGCGTTCCCGACGATCGTGCTCGGCCTGATGAGCTTCTCCGGACTGCTGTTGACCTACGGCCTCAACACCTGGCTCCCGAAGATCATGGAGGACAACGGCTACGGCAAGGCCTACGCGCTCACCTTCTTGCTGGTGCTCAACGGCGGCGCCATCGTCGGTGGGTTGCTGGCCTCGTACGTCGCCGACCGCACCGGAGCCAAGAAGGTCGTCTCGACGACCTTTGTGCTCGCCGGCCTGATGCTGGTGCTGCTGCCCCTCGGGCTGCCGCTCGCCGTGCTCTTCCCCGCCGTGGCGATCGCCGGCGTCGGCACGATCGGTACGCAGGTGCTCATCTACGGCCTCGTCGCCAACTACTACCCGACCCGTGCCCGCGGCGCGGGCGTCGCCTGGTGCGCCGGGTTCGGACGGCTCGGCGGGATCGTCGGGCCGATCATCGGCGGTGCTCTGGTCGCTGCCGGGGTCGGTGGCAGCACCGCGTTCCAGATCTTCGCGGGCATCGCGCTGCTCGGCGCAGTGGTCGCCGTTGCCGTGCCGCGCTCGCCCGAGGAGACCGTGGTCGACGTCGTGGTCGACGGAGCCGTGGCAGCATGAAGGGGGCCTAGGGTGTGACCGTGCTCATAGAGAGAGCTGGGTGTGTCGGTCGTGAGGACGAGCTCGGTGAGCTCGCCTCGCGGCTGGCCCTCACCCGTGCCTCGGGATCCGCAGCGATCCTGGCCCTCGGGGGCCGGGGGATGGGCAAGACAGCGCTGTTGCGCGGTCTTGCCGACCGCGCCGCCACACCGGCGCTGAAGGCCCGCGCCGGCGCGTGGGAGCAGGGCACGCCCGGCGCGGCGCTGCGCCAGCTGCTCGGTGAGGACCCGCCGGCCGACCCGGCCGATGCCGCCGACGCCCTGGTGGCCCGTGCGCTGGTCGTCGCTGTCGGTGACGAGCCAGGTCTGATCGTCCTCGACGACGCGGATCTCGCCGATGCCTTCTCGCTTCAGGCGATCGCGTCAGCGCTGCGCCGGCACCGTGACTCACCCTTCCTGGTGGTGCTGGCGGCCACCCGCAGCACCGCCTTCCTCAGCGAGATCGCCGCGGACGCGATCCGCATCGAGGGCCTCGACGCGTCCGCGATCGCCGAGCTCGGCGCGCTGCGCGGGCGGGTGCTGCACCCGGCGATGGCCGAGGTGCTCACCCGGCACACCGCGGGCAACCCTCGCGATGCGGTCGCACTGCTCGACGAGCTCGCGCCGAGCCAGTGGGTGCGCCCCGAGACCCAGCTGCCGGCACCCAGCCACGTACGCGACGAGGTGCAGGCCGCTCTGGCCGGCTGCACCCCCGAGGGACGCGCCCTGGCGGAGGCTCTCGCCGTGCTCGGCGAGGGCGCCTCGCTGGGGCAGGCCGCCACGCTCGCCGGCCTCGCGGACCCGTTGACCGCGGTCGACGCCCTGGCGGCAGCCGGCCTGACCGAGACCTCCCGAGATCACCTCCCGCGGTGGCGTACGCCGCTCGTCGGTGCCGCGGTGCTGGCGGCGATGGGCGCTCGCCGCGCCGCCGACGCGCACCAGCGCGCCGCGCAGATCGTCGATGACGAGGTCGGTCGGGTCCGGCACCTCGTCGCCGCCACCCCGATGGCCGACGCCGATCTGGCCGACGAGGTCGCCCGGCTGGCCCAGCGGCGCGGCGACGAAGGCGCCTGGGCCGACGCCGCCGCCCTCTACCGCGACGCCAGCCGGCTCACCGTGGATCCGCTGGACCGAGACGACCGGCTGATCCGGTCCGTCGACGCTTTGGTCGCGGCCGGCGACGGCACCGGCGCGGCGGCGCTGGTGCCCGTGATCGAGGGGCTGCGCGAGACGCCGCTGCGCGATGCCGTGCTCGCCTATCTGGCGATCCTGCGCGGGCGGGCCACCGAGGCCGAGGTGCGGCTCAAGCGGGCCTGGGACATCGTCAACGCCGACCGGGAGCCCGAGACCGCGGCGCTGATCGCCCAGCGACACGTGCTGCACTCGCTGGCGCAGTGCCGGGGCACCGAGCTGGTCACCTGGGCCGACCGAGCGATCTCGCTGGCCGGCCGGGACACCGCGGCCGGCGTCGAGGCGGCAGCGATACGCGGGCTCGGGCTCGCGATGTCCGGCCGGTTCGAGGACGCCCACGACGCGTACGTCCTCGCCGCCCGCGAGGTCGGCCACAGCGCGCAGACCCAGCGGGTCACGATGGGCCGCGGTTGGCTGGGGGTGCTCGCGGACGAGCCCGACGAGAGCCGGAGCCTTCTGGAGGGCGTCACCGACCCACGCGTCCTCGGTGGCTCGACCCGGATCTCGTTGTGGGCGCTCGCCTGGCTGGCACGTGTGCAGTTCCTGATGGGAGAGGGCGAGGCCGCCCTGCACACGGTCGCGGCCGGCCGCGCGCTCGCGGCCGAGTCGGGCATCGCCCTGATCACGCCCCTGCTGGAGTGGACGGCCACCGAGACCCACCTGCTGAACGGCAGCTGGGAGGACGCCGCCCGCGCCGCCCGCGCTGCCGAGGCCGGAGCCCAGGGCTACGAGATCATGCGGGTGCCGGCCATGCTCGCCCGCGCCCACATCGCCGAGGCGCGCAGCGACTTCCGTGCTGTGCTCCGCATCCTGGAGCCGCTCACCCACGCTCCGACGGGCAGCGCGCTGACCGAGCCGGCCATCTGGCCCTGGGCCGAGACGTACGCTGCCGCGCTCGTCGCCGAGGGCCGGCTGGACGAGGCCGACGCCTTCCTCGGCCCCCATGAGACCCGCGCCCGCGAGGAGCAGCATCGCTCCGCCCAGGCGCGGCTCGCCACCGCACGTGGCCGCTGGCACGGTGCCCGCGGCGATCTCGTCGGGGTGCGGGAGACCTTCGACAGTGCGCTCGGCCTGCTCGAAGGGCTGCCGCTGCGCTACGAGCGAGCCCGGGTCACCTTCGCCTACGGCCAGGCGTTGCGGCGCGCGGGTCGCCGGCGCGACGCGGACGCGCTGCTCTCGGCGGCCCGCGACCAGTGGGACGGCATGGGTGCGCGCACCTTCGTCGATGCGGCCCAGCGCGAGCTGCGAGCCGGGGGAGTGCGGGCGCCGCGTGGCCGCCGCGGCCCGGTCGACCTGACCCCGCAGGAGGAGGCCGTCGCCGAGATGGTCGCCTCCGGGCTCTCCAACCGGGAGGTGGCCGCGCAGCTGTTCGTCTCGCCCAAGACCGTCCAGTATCACCTGACTCGCATCTACTCGAAGCTCGGCGTCCGCGGCCGCACCGAGCTGGCGGCGATGTCCGCCGAGCCGGCCGTCGAGTCATCCACCGGGTCGTCCGCCGAGCCGACGGAGGAGTCATGAGCATCGACATCGACGTCCGCGAGCCCCGCTCCGGTCTGCTCCACGACCTGGGCAGTCACGAGCTGACCAACGGCTTCATCGGGTTCCTGTTCTCCTGCACCGGTCCGGTCGCGGTGATCCTCGCCGTCGGCCAGGGCGCCGGCCTCTCCGCGGGCGCGGTCGCCTCCTGGGTGAGCGCCGTCTTCTGCCTCAACGGCGTCCTGACGATCATCGCCTCGCGGTGGAGCCGGCAGCCGCTGGTCTACTTCTGGACGATCCCCGGCACCGTGGTCGTCGGCCAGGCGATGTCCGCGGGCACGACCTGGCCGGAGGCTGTCGGCGGGTTCGTCATGGCGGCGGTGCTGCTGCTCGCCCTGGCGCTGACCCGCCAGGTCGACCGGGTGATGCACCTGCTGCCGATGCCGATCGTGATGGCGATGGTCGCGGGCGTCTTCCTCCGTTTCGGCACCGACCTGGTGCTCGCCGTCGATCGTGACCTCGCGATCGCCGGACCGATGGTGGCCGCTTTCGTGGCCGTCAGCGCGATCCCGCGGCTGGCGCGCTGGCTGCCCGCGGTGCTGGCGGCGCTCGCCGTCGGCGCGGTGGCGGTCTCCTTCGCCGACCGGCCGGCCGTCCAGGTCACCGGCCGCTGGGTGGTCGATCCGGTCTGGACGGCTCCGTCGTTCACCGGGTCCGCCTTCGTCGAGCTCACCATCCCGCTCCTGGTCACCGTCCTGGTCGTGCAGAACGGGCAGGGGATGGCGGTGCTGCGCGCCGTCGGCCACGACCCCCGGATGAACCAGGTGACCGGCTGGTGCGGGGTCACCTCGCTGGTCGCCGCGCCCTTCGGCGGCGTCTCCACCTGCCTGGCCGGACCCACCAACGCGCTGGTCACCGCCTCGGGCGAACCTCGACGGCACTACGCGGCAGCGATCTGGTGCGGGGTGCTCGCGATCGGGTTCGGCCTGCTCGCCCCGGGGATGGTCAGGGCGATCACCACCATGCCCGAGGCGTACGTCGCGGCTCTGGGTGGCCTGGCCATGCTCAAGCCGCTGCAGGGTGCCTTCCAGTCCGCCTTCAGCGGGCCCCACGTCACCGGCGCCCTGGTCACCTTCCTGGTGACCGTCGCCGACATCACCGTGCTCAACATCGGCTCCGCCTTCTGGGGGCTGGTGGTCGGTGTCGTGGTCAGCGTGCTGCTCGACAGCGACAGCCGGAACAGCCGAGAAGACGGCGACAGCCGCAACAGCGAGGAGAAGTCATGACCACGACCGAGTCGACCTACCCGGACGCGACGATGCGCTACGGCGCCACCGCTCGTCAGGTGGCCGACGTCTTCGAGCCAGAGGAGGCCACCGACTCCCTCGTGCTGCTGCTCCACGGCGGGCTGTGGCGCGACTCCGACCGGATGCGCACCTGGGCGGCCGGCCGGGCTCTGGGGGAGGCAGGTCATCTCACCGCGACGGTGGAGTATCGGCACGGCCAGGGCCAGTGGCGCCAGGCGTGCGAGGACGTCGAGACCGCGATCGAGTCGATCCAGCTCAGCGGCCGCGAGTGGACCGTGCACAACGACGCCCCGCGCCGGATCACCCTGGTCGGACACTCCTCCGGCGGTCAGCTCGCCCTGTGGGCAGCCTCCCGCCCGGGCACCCTGGTCACCGGCGTCGTGGCCCTGGCTCCCGCCGCCGCACTGGCCGCGATGAGCGACGAGGGCCTCGGCGACGGAGCGGTCGAGGAGTTCCTCGGTGGGTCGCCCGCCGAGGTGCCCGACGCGTACGCCGCCGCCGACCCCGTCGGCCTCGCCCCTCAGGTCGCCGTCCGGATCCTGCACGGCGCTGCCGACACCGTGATCCCCTACGGGATCTCCGAGCGTTATGTGGCAGCCCACCCCGGCGTACGCCTCGAGGCGGTCGACGGCGCCGACCATGCCGCCTGGGGAGACCCGGCCTCCGCGGCCTGGCCGCGCCTGCTCACCGCGGTCGGCGAGGTCTGAGCCGAGCGGATTGGGTGACGACGGCGTGGGCGCGGAGAATAGTCGCATGACCGTGAACGAGCAGCCGCGGAGACAGCGTCATCTGATGGACCCGGACAATCCCGTCCGACCCGTCAACGACAAGTCGCTGACCCGGGTGCAGCAGTGGGTCATGTCGGTGCTGGCCGTGTTCACGGTCGCCCACCTCGCGGTCGGGCTGGTCATCGGGGCCGTGGCCATCGACCCGGCCTACCAGAGCTCGCGGATCGGCCTGTGCGTGATCGCCGGCGCCTTCGGTGTGCTCGGCGTCGCCGGGGGGTTCCTCATCCACAAGCGCAGCCCGTTGACGCCGTGGCTGCTCCTCGGCCTCCTGCCCGCCGTGGTCGGCATCTGGATCATCGCGCGCTAGCCGCAGTCGAAAACCACGTCGAGTCGGCTCGTTCTGACCGAAAACGACGTCGAGTCGGCTCGTCAGAACGAGCCGACTCGACGGTTTGGATGCTCAGCCGGGCAGCGAGTCGCCCTGGACGGCCTGGATGTCCAGCTCGACCTTCAGCGTCGTGCCGATGGCGGCGATGCCGGCGGCGACGGCCTGGTTGTAGTTCATCGCGAAGTCCTCGCGCCGCAGCTGGGCGGTCGCGTGGAACGCGGCCCGGGTGCCGCCCCACGGGTCGGGGCCTGTGCCGAGGTAGGTCACGTCGAGATCGACCTCGCGGGTCTGCCCGTGCATCGAGAGCTCGCCGTGCACCGTCCAGCGGTCGGAGCCGGTCGGCGTGAGGCCCGTGGAGCGGTAGACGATCTCGGGGTGGTTCTCCACGTCGAGGAAGTCGGCGCTCTTGAGGTGACCGTCGCGCATCGAGTTGCCGGTGTCGATCGAGGCGGCCCGGATGATCGCCTCCACCCGCGACCTGGCGAGATCCTGCGGTGCGATCTCGACGACACCGGAGAAGTCGGTGAACCGGCCGCGGACGCTGGAGATGCCCAGATGCTGCGCGACGGCACCGACGCTGGAGTGGACCGGATCGATCGTCCACGGCCCCGGGGTCGGCAGCGACGACTCACCCTGACGGGTCAGCGTGACGGTGCCGAGGTCGGCCTTGCCCGAGGCGGTGACGATCGCGGTGGACGCGGTGGGGGTCCATCCGATCGCGGTGACGATCGCGACGTACGCCCCGGCCTTGAGGACGGTGTCGTCGGTGACGACACCGTCCTGGTCGGCCTCGGCACGCAGCACCTGACCGCCCGCCGTGTCGGTGAGGGTGATCACCGCGTGGGCGACGGCCCAGCCGTCGCGGGTGCGGATCTGTGCGGTCAGAGCCATGCTGGTTCTCTCTACTCGTCGGGGTGGGTGAGCACGATCTCGTGGCCGTCGACACCGGCACCGCTGAGGGTCACGGTGCTCGTCGCAGGTGGGTAGCTGGTGGCCAGCACCGTGTAGTCGCCGCCGTCGAGATCGGCGAAGGCGTAGGCCCCGTCCTCGCCCGTCGTCGCGGTCGCGACCACGTTGCCGGCCGCGTCGACCAGCGTGACCCGGGCGTCGGCGAGCGGACCGACCGACGCCTTGACCAGGCCGGTCAGGCGCGAGCCGGTGATCAGCTCCACCTCGAGCCGGGTGACCCCGGTGGCGCCGATCTCGATCGGCACCGCGTGCGGACGGAAGCCCTCGGCGTTGACCGCGACCGTGGCCGGGCCGGGCACCAGCTCGTCGATGAAGAAGGTGCCGTCGGCGACGGTCGTGCCCGTGGAGAGCAGGTCGCCGCGTACGTCGGTGACGATCACCATCGCACCCGGCACCGGCGCACCGCCGTCGCCGCCGCGCACGATGCCCTTGAGGCCCGTGGTGCCGCTGAGCAGGAGGTCGTACGCCACGGGGTCACCGCTCACGACGACCGTGGACGCCTGCGGCTGGAAGCCGTCGGCAGAGGCGATCAGCACGTAGGTGCCGGCGCCAGGGGCGTCGACCGAGTAGGCGCCGTCCGCGTGGGCGACCGAACGGCCCAGCTGACGCCCGGAGAGGGAGATCAGCGTGACCGCCGCGTGCGGGATGGGAGCGCTCGCGGCGCCGCGTACGAAGCCGTGCAGCGGGATCCCGTGGGAGATCGGCGCCGAGACCGCGGCGGGGTTCACGTCGTCAACAGTGTCCTCGTGGGAGTGCTGCTCGGGGACACCGACCAACGCCTCGGAGACCGCTGCCGGACTGTCGAGGTCAGACGCCTCGGCGGCGGCCTGCTCGAGACCGCCCTTGGTCTTTAGCGGGACCTCCTTGATGAACAGGATGAGGACCAGCGCGATGACGGCGATGCCCGAGGCGACCAAGAAGATGTCGGCGATCCCGTGTCCGAAGGCGCTCTCGAGCACGGTCCGCAGCGGTTCCGGGACCTTGTCCATGTCGGGGATCTCACCCGTGGAGCCCTGGGCAGCCGAGGCGTACTTCGGACCGAGGTCGGCCAGGCCGTCCTCGACGTAGTCGCTGACCCGGTGGGACATCAGCGCGCCGAGCACGGAGACGCCCATCGCGCCGCCGAGGCTGCGGAAGAAGGTGACCATCGAGCTGGCCGCGCCGAGATCGGCCGGCGCGACCTGGTTCTGGGTGGAGAGCACCAGGTTCTGCATCGTCATGCCGACGCCGAGACCCAGGAGGGCCATGAAGATGGCGACATGCCAGTACTCGGTGTCGTAGCGGATCGTGCCGAGCAGACCCAGGCCGCCGACGATGAAGACGCCGCCGGCGACCAGCCACGCCTTCCACTTCCCGGTGCGGGTGATGACCTGGCCGGAGATGGTCGAGGACAGGAACAGCCCGGCGATCATCGGGATCGTCATCACGCCGGCCATCGTCGGCGACTTGTCGCGGGCGAGCTGGAAGTACTGGCTGAAGAAGATCGTGCCGGAGAACATCGCCACGCCGACGAAGAGCGAGGCGAGGGAGGAGAGGGTGATGGTGCGGTTGGCGAAGAGCCGCAGCGGGATGATCGGCTCCTTGGCCTTCGACTCGATCAGCACGAAGATCAGCAGCAGCGCGACGGAACCGCCGACCATGGCCGCGGTCTCCCAGGAGGCCCAGTCGTACTTGTCGCCGGCGAAGGTGACCCAGACCAGCAGCAGGCTCACGCCGGCCGCCATGAAGAACGCGCCGGCCCAGTCGACCTTGACGCCCTCGCGCTTGACGAGGGGGAGGTGCAGGGTCTTCTGCAGCACGATGAAGGCGATGATCGCGAACGGGATGCCGACGTAGAAGCACCAGCGCCAGCCGAGCGAGTCGGCGTCGGTGATGACACCGCCGAGCAGCGGCCCGCCGACGGTCGCGACCGCGAAGACGGCGCCGAGGTAGCCCGAGTAGCGGCCACGCTCACGCGGGGAGATCATCGCCGCCATGATGACCTGGGCCAGAGCGGTCAGACCGCCCATGCCGATGCCCTGGACGGCCCGGGCGGCGATGAGCTGCTCCGGGTTCTGAGCCAGGCCGGCGACGGCGGATGCGCCCACGAAGATCACCAGCGCGACCTGCATGAGCAGCTTCTTGCTGAACAGGTCGGCCATCTTGCCCCACAGCGGGGTGGTGGCCGTCATGGTGAGCAGGGTGGAAGTGATCACCCAGGTGTAGGCCGACTGCCCGCCGCCGATGTCGGCGATGATCTCAGGCAGTGCGTTGGAGACGATCGTCGAGGAGATCATCGCCACGAACATGCCGAGCAGGAGGCCCGAGAGTGCCTCCATGATCTCTCGGTGAGACATGTGGAAGCCGTCGTCTGACGAGCCTCCAGGGGGACTGGGGTGAGTCCGCTCGGCTGTCGTCGTGGTTGCCATGGACTTCCTTTCCTAGCTGCCGGTGGTGCTGGTGCGAATGTGGTCTGTGGGGGTGGGGTCCTGGGTCGCGGCCCGGCAGCTGCCGAGGCTGTCGCGAAGGTTGGTGAGCAGACGGATCAGCTCGTGTACGTCGCCGTCCTCCCACCCGCTGAGCCGGTCGGCGATCAGCTCCTCGATCTGCCGTGAGGCGACGTCGAGCAGGTCGCGGCCGGCGTCGGTCAGGCACAGGATGCGGGAGCGTCCGTCGGTCGGGTTGGGGGAGCGTTCGATCCAGCCGCGCTCGGCGACGTAGGCGACGTGCCGGCTGGTCACGGAGATGTCGACCGCGAGCAGCTCGGTGAGCTCGCTCATGGTCATGTCGCCGTGCTGTCGCAGCATGGTCAGCACGCCGGCCGGCCCAGCGGAGAGCTCGGCCGGAAGGTGGCGCACGAGACCCTTGCGCACGGCCCCGACCTCGCTGAGCTGAAACATCAGCTCCTGGTACGTCGCGTGTCCGGCCATCGCCCCTCCAAGTTGGTTGACTTTTACAACCTTATTGAGGATAGGGGGCCGATGCAAATTGCCGAGCGGGTCCGGGGGAGGGAGTCTCCGTTTCGGTTGGCGGAGGCCTCGGTGGGCGGCCTCGGTCGACGTTGTCGCGGGCTATCGCGTGAACGGCAGCGCGTGCGCGGCGAAGGTCAGTGCGTCGATCTCTCGGGTGAGGGTGGACTCCGTGAGCGGCAGGGCTCGCCAGAGGGCGAGGCCGTTGACGACGCTGAGGAGGAAGTGCGCCCTGGCCCTGTTGTCGCCCTCCTCGAGCGCGCCCTGCTCGACGAGTATCGAGAGCCATGTCTCGATGCGACGGGTGGCCTGGACGTCGAAGGTGGCGTACGTGGTGCGGACGTCGTCAGGCGCGTCGGGGCTGATGTAGTTCCGGAAGATCTCGTCCCATCGGGTCCGAGCCTCGTCTCCTGTGCCGATGGCGGCGACGAGTCTGCCCAGGTTGTCGACGAGGCGTTGCCGCGCGGGCAGTGCCGTGTCGTGGATGCGGTCGTCGGGCATCGCCGACTCGTACATCGACGCGAGGACGGCGTCGAGCAGGACGCGCTGCGTCGGGAAGTGGTGTCGCAGCGTCCCCATCCCGACGCCTGCTCGTGCGGCGACCGCGCGCACCGTCAGGCGCTGCCCACCGTCTTCTCCCATGATCGATGCGGCCGCGTCCAAGATCTTGTCCCGCGTGCTCATGATCCCTCTCTGTCCCTGGCGTGTCTCCGAAGTAGCACTCACGCTAGCACGCTGTGCTACCGTCTGGATTAGCACAGCGTGCTAGTCGTTCCATTCGCAGACGCCGAGTGGCCCTACCCACCACAGAAAGAGAGTCCATCGTGATTGAGACCCTCCAGGACTTCGCCCAGTCGTTCCCCGGCTGGCTCCAATGGTTCGCCGTCTTCCTGGTCGCCGCCATCCCGTTCGTCGAGTCGTACGCCGGCACCCTCATCGGTGTCGCCATCGGGCTGCACCCTGCTGTCGCGGTCAGTGCCGCGATCGCCGGGAACGCCGCGGCTGTCGTGCTTGTCGTCGTCGTGTCCAGCCGGATCCGGCAGCGCCTCCGGGCGGCGCCGAAGGCAGAGACGAGCTCTCCCGGGCGCAAACGCGTCGGCCGCTTGTTCCAGCGATTCGGGATCCCGGGGGTCTCCTTCGTCGGTCACCCGACACAGATCTCGTCCGCGGCGATGGTCGGTCTCGGCGCGAACCCCACCAAGGTCCTCGTCTGGGAGCTGACGTCGATCGTGGTCTGGGGAGTCGCCGTCGCTGTCCTCGGCGGTCTCGGCATCCACGCGCTCGGGCACTGAAGACCTCTCTCCACGAAGGAACACATCATGTTGCGAAAGCACACAGTCCGAACCATCGTTGCCGTTGCACTCGCGCCGGCCGCACTCTTGCTGGCCTCCTGCGGGTCGGCACCCGCGAGCGAGACTCCGGCGAAGGCTGATCTGAGCAGCTTCTACGACCAAGAGCTGCAGTTTGAATCCTGCACGGACTATGCCGTCACCGAGCTGCAGGAGCAGGCGTTCAAGAACATCCCTAGCGCCGAATGTGCGCGCTTGACGGTGCCCGTCGACTACGACCATCCAAGCGAGGGCACCACGAAGCTGGCCGTGACGCGCATGGCTGCACGTGGAGACGCGAAAGGGTCGGTGGTCGTCAACTCCGGGGGTCCTGGCGGCTCCGGACAGCTGCAGGCGCTCAACGCCTTCGTCGGTTTGAAGGACACCCCCATCACCGAGCAGTACGACATCGTCGGAATCGACCCCCGTGGCGTGTCTGCGTCGTCGCCGGCCATCGATTGCATCTCCGACAAGCAGAGCGACAAGACCGGTTTCGTGTTCCCCGCCGGCGTCCTCCAGGGTTCGTGGACAGCCGAGGACACCGAGAAGGCCGCCAGCGAGTGCGTCAAGCGCTCGGGGGGCGAGAAGTTCGTCGCTGAGGTCGGCACCCCCAATGTGGCGCGTGACATGGACGTACTGCGGGAGGTTCTCGGCGACGAGAAGCTGACCTACATCGGCCAGAGCTACGGAACGCGTCTCGGTGCGATATACGCCGAGATGTTCCCCTCGAAGGTGCGCGCCCTCGTCCTCGACGGCGCTCAGGACCCCTCCCTGCAGAGCGCGGAACGGAAGATCACGCAGTACGCCGGGTTCCAGCGCTCCTTCGACCTGATGGCCGACGCCTGCACGAAGCAGCCGGACTGTGTCCTCGGGCAGGATCGCGAACGTGCGCTGGAGCGGTTCCACGACATCGTCCGTCCGCTCATCGACAAGCCGGTGACGACCAGCAGCGGCCGTCCCGTGAACTACAACACCGCGATCGGGGCAGTCATCGGCGGGCTCTACCAGTCCACGACCTGGCCGACCGTGCAAGCCGGTATCGAAGAGCTGACCCACGGCAAGGGCGACGCCCTCCTCGCGCTCAGCGACGGATTCGCGGAACGCGGATCGCAGGGTGTCTGGTCCAACTACCTGGAGGCGAACGTGGTCATCAACTGCATGGACGAGCAGCGCCGCACACCCGAGGAGGAAGAGCAGCTGCGCGCGAAGATCTGGGCGAAAGCGCCGTTCCTGGACCCGGGGGAGAGCGTCAAGGGTGCCCGCGACGGCTGTGAGGCCATGCCGGGAAAGACCGAGATCACCTACCCGTACGCACAGAACATCAACGGCCTGCCTGAGACCCTCACGATCTCCATCACCGGCGACCCCACCACTCCCTACCAGGGCGGAGTCACCCTCGCCGACACTCTCGGCGGCGCCCTGCTCACCGTCGAGGGCGAGCAGCACACCGTCGCGATGGCCGGTCAGAGCCCGTGTGTCAATGACGTTGTCAGCGACTACGTCGTTGATCTCGAGGTCCCTGACAAGGGCGCCACCTGCAGCCTCAAGTGACCCCACGGGGCCGCCATCTCGCCGTGTTCGGCTCGATAGGCCCTAGGCGCTGGGCGCCCGGCCAGGACGTGGTCCTGGCCGGGCATGCTCAGTGCGTCGAGGGTGTCGTCGAGATCTCCGAGCGGTCACCGGACCACAGCGTGTGGAAGGCGCCGTCCTTGTCGACGCGCTTGTAGGTGTGGGCGCCGAAGAAGTCCCGCTGGCCCTGGATGAGCGCGGCGGGCAGGCGGTCGGCGGCGAGCGAGTCGAAGTAGGAGAGCGCCGAGGAGAACCCGGGGGCGGGCACGCCGGCCGCGGCCGCGATCCCCACGACCCGCCGCCACGTCTCCTCGCCCGAGGCGACCGCGTCGGCGAAGTAGGGGTCGACCAGCAGGGTCTCGAGGTCGGGCTCGGCGGCGTACGCATCGACGATCCGGTTGAGGAAGCGAGCCCGGATGATGCAGCCGGCCCGCCAGATCTTGGCGAGCGCGCCGAGGTCGATGTCCCAGCCGTACTCCTTCGCGCCGGCCACGATCAGGTCGAACCCCTGCGCGTAGGCGACCACCTTCGAGGCGTAGAGGGCGGCCCGTACGTCGTCGACGAACGTGTCGGGCACCTGCGGCGTCGCGGGGTGTGCCCGCGTGGAGCCCTGCACGGAGGCGCGCATCGCGGCGCGCTGGGCGGTCTTGGAGGAGACCGCGCGGGCGAAGACCGCCTCGCCGATGCCCGAGACCGGGATGCCGAGGCCGAGCGCGTTCTGGACCGTCCAGACGCCGGTGCCCTTCGAGCCGGCCTCGTCGAGGATGACGTCCACGAGCGGCTGGCCGGTCTCGGCGTCCTTCTGGGCGAGCACCTCCGCGGAGATCTCGATCAGGTAGGACTCCAGGTCGCCGGTGTTCCAGTCCTTGAAGACGTCGACGAGCTGCTCCACCGAGAGCCCGCCCACCCGCCGGAGGAGGTCGTAGGCCTCTGCGATCAGCTGCATGTCGGCGTACTCGATGCCGTTGTGGACCATCTTCACGAAGTGGCCGGCGCCGTCGGTGCCGACATGGGTCACGCACGGCTCGCCCTCGGCCACTGCGGCGATGCTCTTCAGGATCGGGCCGAGCGTCGTCCAGGCCTCGGGCGAGCCGCCGGGCATGATCGAGGGCCCGTTGAGCGCACCCTCCTCGCCGCCGGAGATGCCGGTGCCGACGAAGTTGAGGCCACGCTCACGCAGCTCGCGCTCGCGGCGGATCGTGTCGTTGAAGTTGGCGTTGCCGCCGTCGACGATGATGTCGCCCGGCTCGAACCGCTCGGCCAGCTGCTCGATCACCGCGTCGGTGCCCTTGCCGGCCTGCACCATGATGATCGCCGTACGCGGCGTGGCCAGCGTCGCCACGAAGTCGTCGATCGTCTCGGAGGCGATGAACCCGGCCTCGGGATGCTCGGTGACGAGCTCCTCGGTGCGGGCGTAGGTGCGGTTGTAGACCGCCACCGTGTTGCCCTCGCGCGAGGCGAGGTTGCGGGCCAGGTTGGACCCCATGACGGCCAGCCCCACCACGCCGATGTTCGCTCGGTCGTCCGCTGAGCCGGTCTCGGTGTTCGACATCGCTGCTCCTCGTTGCTGCTCCGGGTTGGATGAAGGTGGTCCCATTCAACGTGAAGCAGCCAAGAAAGGAGAGCGAAACCTGGTCAGCGTGCGGTGCGATGGACGAAGTCCTCGAGCGAGACGGTGATCTCGTCGCGGTTGTCGCGGTGGCGCAGGCAGTAAGAGGTCGGATACCACCCCGACTCCTGCCACTGCGCGGGCAGCTTGAAGTCGTGGCAGGCGTCCTCGGTCTCTCCACCACGCATGCGGTCGAACCACTCGTGGGTGACCATGGCCTCGTAGAAGGTGACCTCGCCGTTCCAGGTGCCGTAGATCCAGGTGTGCGTGAACGGCTCGCCGTTGAACTCCGGAGCGGTCGGATCCACCAGGTGGTTGCCCATGGCGGGCTCGATCGCGTCCATGTCCGTGTAGTCCGGGGCGAGGTACTCGGCGGCCGGCATCACCTTGGCGAGCTCGAGGTCGTCGCAGTTCATCAGGTGTGCGCACGGACCCGGCCGGATCGCGACGCGCTCGACATCGGGCTTCACGTAGAAGTGCACGTCGAAGTGGGGATCGCCGTAGACGTCGGGCGGCGGGTGGCCGCCGGGGTTCCAGTTGCTCAGGACGTACGTGAACGGGGTGTCCACGTCCTCGCGGAACTGCCGACCGAGGTCGAGCTGCCGGGCATGGCCGCCGGCGCACTCGGTCATCTCGTCGATGTGCCCGTCGCCGTCGACGTCGTAGCAGGTCGTGCCGTCGTGGGGCGGGTGCTGCGGCAGCCCGGAGAGGCTGCCGTCGGACAACACCAGCCCGATCGTCAGCGGTCGATCGCCGACCGACTGGCTGTAGGCCGTCAGCACGCCGTCGCCGAACCTCTCCGACTCGCCGCGCTCGGCGCAGGGGCCGCGGTAGGACGCGGTGGTGGCGATCAGCAGGTCCACCAGCTTCTCCGGCACCCGCAGCGATCGCTCGCGGTCCGGCGCCTGCGTGCTCGCGAGGCAGACCCAGGTGAGATCGGAAGAGGTCGGGGCGGTGGCAGATGCTGAGCCACCCGCGGCGGTCGTCGCGGCGAGAGTGGCAGTCAGGGCGAGGGCGGCAATGAGCTTTCGGTGGAGAGCCATGGATGCCTCCGGGTGATCGAGTGTGTTCCTCAGAGTGTTGCCGAAGGCACTTTCAGGGCGCTTTCATCGGTGGTCCGCGATCGTGGTGGCGGGACCACCGCGTCCAAGCAGGCCTCGAGGCCGGTCGCGCACTCGGGCGTCTCGATGCCGTGCTCCTCGGCGAGGACGGCGGCCTGTCGGGAGCAGACGAGCGCCGCCGATGTCCGCCCACGGCTGTGGTGGACCGCGGCCAGCTCGAGCAGCGCCCGGACCTGGACGGGCCGGTGACGCTGTCGTTGGGCCACCTCGTGGGCCTCGGTCAGCCAGCGGGCTGCGTCGTGGGCCCGGCCGCCGAGGTAGTAGGCGCGAGCCAGCGGGAGGAGCGTGAGCGAGGAGACGTCGATCGAGCCGGAGCGGTGCGCGTCCGAGACCGAGTCGGCTGCTGCGTACGCCTCGGAGGCGCGTCCGCTCGCCGCCAGGGTCTCGGCGAGGAATGCCGTGGTGGTCGCGCGCAGTGCCGCCTCCGGGTGGTCGTCGTGGATGCGGAGCGCCTCGCGCAGCAGCTCGCCGGCGGCGTCGAGCCGGCCGAGGCGCAGCTCGCGGACGCCGAGGGACCGGACGATGATGCCCTCTGCCTCGCGGTCGCCGAGCGATCGGGCGGCCTCGCGTGCGCTCGCGTGCAGATGCCCGGCGATGTCGTCATGTCGCCCCAGGTCGAGGTAGGGCCACAGCATCAAGGAGAGATCGATCGGATACTCGGGGATGCCGAAGTCTGCGATGCACAGGAGCTCGGAGCGTCGCGCGTCGAGCCACCTCAGCGCCGTCGCGCACATGTCCAGCGCGGCGGCACGACCACTCTGCCCGGGTATGGAGCGGCGAACGGCCTCCACCGGGTGTATCAACGAGGCGGCCCGGGCGATGGTGTCGAGCCAATAACCCAGCAGGCGGTCGTGGGAAGCGGCCTTGTCGTCGTGCAGGTTGGCCAGGTCCTCGGCGTACGCCTGGAGCAGCGAGTGCAGGGCGTACCGATCCGGTGCGGCGCGCCGGGCGAGACCGAACCGAACGAGCTCGTCGAGCAGCCCGCGCATGCCCCCGAGGCCAGGCGCGTCCAGCAGGGCAGCGGCTTGTTGAGCGTCGAGGTAGTGGTGCGGATGCCTGCACCGGAACCCGCAGAGCCGGAACAGGCGCGCGGCATCAGGACTCAACCGTTGGTAGGACCAGGACAGGACTCCTCGGATCGAGGTGTGCACGTCCCCGGTCTCGAGCAGATCCAGATGCGATCGCTCGGCGTCGAGCTCGGCGACCAGCTGAGCGATGCCGGGGCGGTGCTGACCGTGGAGGCGTTCGGCGGCCACCCGAAGGGCCAGCGGAAGACCCGCGCAGTGCTCGACCAGCCGGGCGGCTGCTCCGGTGTCGGCCAGGTCAGGGGCGAGCGAGGAACGCAGCAGCGCGAGCGACTCGTCCTCCGACAGCGGCCCGAGATCTAGACGGTGGGCGCCCTGGCTCGTGGACAGGCCGGAGAGTGCGCCTCGGCTGGTCACGATCACGAAGCAGGATGTCCCGCCGGGCAGGAGAGGTCTGACCTGGTCGGCGGCGAGGGCGTTGTCGAGCATGATGACCAGTCGGCGGTCGTGAGTGAGCGTGCGGAACAGGGCGGCGCGTTCGGAGAGGTCCGGCGGGAGGGTGGTGCGTCTCTCCCCGAGCGCGACCAGGAAGCCGGCCAGTGCGGTGAAGGCGGGCACCGGATCGTCGGGGCTGAAGCCTCGCAGGTCGACGTAGAGCTGACCGTCGGGGAAGTCCTCGCGGTGCTCGTGTGCCCAGGACGTGGCCAGCGCGGTCTTGCCGACGCCGGCCGTGCCGGTGAGCAGCACGAGCCGCGCCGTCATGCCCGGCACCTCGGCGAGAACGCCGTCGAGCACGTCCCGTTCGGGTCGCCGTCCGACGAGCTCGCCGGGCGGAGCAGGGAGCTGAGCCGGTCTGAGGAGCGGCGCCTGCGGGCGCGGCGCGACCTCGGCGTCCTCGCCGAGGAGGATCCGGCGCTCGGTGCGCTGCAGCTCCGGGCCGGGTTCCAGGCCGAGCTCGTCGAGCAGGTGGCGGCGAGCCGCGTGGTAGACCTCGAGCGCCTCGGCCTGGCGACCGGCGCGATGCAGCGCGGTCATCAGCAGGGCCTGGAGCCTCTCCTGCAGCGGGTGTCGGCGAGCCGCGTCGGCGAGGTCGGCGACCACCTCCAGGTGGCGACCGCAGTCCAGCTCGGCCGCGTAGAGCTCCTCGAGCGCCATCTGACGACGCTCGGTCAGGAGCTGCGCGTGACTCCAGAGCTCGCCGAGGTCGACCCCTTGGAACGGGGTGCCGCGCCACAGGGCCAGCGCCGAGCGCAGCAGCGCGGCACGCTCGGCCGGGTCCGCGGTGGTCGAGGCGCTGCGCACCAGCTCGAGGAAGCGGTCGCTGTCCAGCTCGCCGTCCTCCACACGGAGGACGTAATGACCGTCGGTGTGGGTCAGACGGTCGGGGACGTCGAGCGACTTGCGGAGGCGGTGCACGGTGACCTGGAGCCGCTGGAGACTCACCTCCCGCGGGTGGTCGCCCCAGATGGCGTCCAGCAGCAGGTCGGTCGCGACCGGCGCGTTCGCGCGCGCGAGCAGCACCGACAACAGCCCTTGCCGGATGGGCGCGGGACCCGGAAGCCGCCGCCCGTCGGCGACGATTCGCACCGGACCCAGGACCTGGAAGTCCATCTGAACACCTCCCACAAATTGCCATTGTGGGCATGGTAAAGATGCAGCGCAACGGCAATATCCGGGCCCCGGGGGCGGGTTCGTCAGACAGCCACAGCGCCCACGGCCAGCGACAGGTAGATCCCGGCGCTCGCCCAGCCGAGCCGCCGCCGCGCCCGTGTCGAGGAGCGCAGCCGCCGCGACATCCGGCTGGCCAAGATGGCGTACGTGCCGTCGCAGAGCCCGGCGATGAGCACGAAGATGACGCCGAGCACGGCGACCTGCAGGGACACCGAGCCGCGCCGCGGATCGACGAACTGGGGCAGGAAGGCGAGGAAGAACAGTGCGGTCTTGGGGTTCAGCAGGTCGACCAGCAGGCCGTCGACGTAGAACCGCCGACGTCGTGGCGGCATCGCCGTCACCTCCTCGGTCCGCGGGCGGTCACGGACGAGCAGCGCCCGCGTGGCCAGCCAGAGCAGATAACCGGCGCCGACCCAGGTGAGGAGGGTGAACGCCGTCGCGGACGCCCGCAGCAGGGCGGCGATCCCAGTCATCGACAACAGGACATGGACGGCTGCGCCGGTCTCGAGGCCGGCCATCGAGAAGAGCCCGGCGACCCGGCCGTGCTCGACGCTGCGCGTGACGACGTACACGACCGCCGGTCCCGGTATGAGCATCGTCACCAGCGACGCTGCCCCGAATGCGAGCATGACCTCGCTGCTGAGCACGAACATTGCTCTTCCCCCATGTCCAGGGGCCGTACGTCGGCCACCTGGACAGCCAGGTTGAGGGAAGGGGCTTACTTGTCGCTTACGTCTCGATTGCATGCCTGACGTGGCCGGGGCCGGCCGGGGACGAGACGTCTAGGCGGCGATCCGTCCGGGCTCGCCCCGGAACCGTGCGGACCGCCCGCCGACTCCGAGCGCTCGCCAGGCCCACGAAGTCAGCGGCGTCCGCAGCCCGATGTTGTCGAAAAGCATGCGTACGTCGGCGAAGAGGTGCTCCCGGAACGCGGTGGCGTCAGGGCCGGAGCCCCAGACCTCCCGCACGACCTCGTCGGGCATGCCCATCAGCTCACGATCGGCGCGCGAGGGGATGATGATCGCGTCGGCGCCGATGCGCATCGCCAGGGGCGTGAGGAGGCCGAGCGCGAGCCGGGAGACCGGGTTGAGCGACGGCGCGTGCTCCTCGAGCCAGGCGTGGGCGAAGCCGATGTGCCGGGCCTCCTCGGCGATGTGGATGGCCATGATCCGGTCGAGGAGCGGGTGGGTGCCCCCGGAGCGCATGACCTCCTTCTGCACGTGGTCGATCGGCTCCTCGCCGGCCAGGATGATGGCGAAGAAGAGAGCCGGGTAGAGCCCGCCGAGGTGGCCGACGAGCGGGATGGAGCGCATCAGCCAGCCGGGTGCGCCGGAGACGTCGGGGCAGACCCGGTTGGTGAACTCCTGGAACATCTGGATGTGGTGGGTCTCCTCGGTGAGCTCGTGCATGAAGTAGCGGAACTCGGGGTCGCCGTTCTCGACGCTCATCAGGAACTGGGTGCCGCCGAGCAGCAGCAGCTGCTCGAACTGCGAGCCGGTCTTCACTATCGCGGTGAGGCGGTGGCGGCCGACCTCGATCTGCCGCGCCCTCGGCAGCGACTGATACCAGGGGTGGGCGCCGAGGAGGTCGAGCGTGGGCAGGATCCAGCGCTCGTCGTCCTCGGGCACGGCCATCTCCGGGGCGTCCCAGTCGACGTCCTTGAACGCGTTGAAGTATTTCTCGACCGACGCCACCGACAACGTACGCAGCGTGTCGTCATAGCCCTGGCGGCCGTGCGTACGGGGAGCGATCACCCGCGCCGGGGTGCCGGCGACGGCGCCCACATAGCTACCGATCGAGCGAAGTGTCTGCACAACCATCCGAGCCTCCTTGCGCGATGTTGATTCATCACCAAGGTACATGGGATTTGTGTCCCGGGAACAGGCTCTGGGCGTGTCCCGCTCAGCAGATCTCGGCGGCGAGCGCCTTCCGCACGCCGGTGATCAGGTCGTCCGGTGTGCGGGCCCGGCGGTCGAACGTCGTGCGCGCGGTGTGGGCGCCCCGCTCGTCGACCCACTGGAACTCGAACCCATCGGCACAGAGCCCGGTGATCTGGGCGGCGAGGATGCTGCCGACGGAGGCGTACGACCTGGTCGCGACCGCGTCGCGGAGGTCGTCGCCGTGATGGTTGTTGAGGTGGTCCTGGTTGCGGTGGAGCACGCCGTCGTTGAGGTCGAGGCCCGGGTCGGTGAAGGCGTCGAGCGGGATCGGGGAGGCCTCGCCGCTGGGGCGGATCAGGATCACGTTGGCGAGGTCCATGACGACCTCCTCCCACTCCGTCTCGCAACAGGTGCAGGCGTCGGTACGCAGCCACCGCAGCGTGCCGGTGAGCCGGATCGTCTCGCGCTCGCCCAGGGCGCCCTGCAGGACCAGCACGACATGGCTGCCGCGACGTCCGGCGTACGCCAGGCGCTGGTCGGGCGGGCACAGGAAGGTGGGGCGGCCGCCGTCGTCGGCGAAGCCCTGCATCTCCAGCTCGTCGGTCGAGTAGGGGATGCCGTCGATCACCAGCGTCCCGTCGCGGGGGCACGACAGGATGTTTCGGGCTGTGCGTGCGGTCGAGTGCATGGCACCTCCATGTTTAGGTAAGGCTTACCTAAACATGCCTGCGGCCGATCGGGCAAGAGCGGGCCACTCAGAAGCCGATCGGCAGGCCGGCGTAGTTCTCCGCCAGGCCCGCCGCGGCGTGCCGGCTCGAGGTCACCCAGCGCAGCTGGGAGAGCTGGAGCTGGGCGTCGAACGGATCCTCCGCGGTGTGCAGCATCGTGGTCATCCACCAGGAGAAGTGCGTGCAGCGCCAGACCCGGCGCAGTGCGGTCTCCGAGTAGCCGTCGGCCAGGCGCGAGTCGCCCGCGAGGAGAGCGGTGAGCGCCGGCGCGAGCAGGGCGACGTCGGCGACGGCCAGGTTGAGGCCCTTCGCGCCGGTCGGCGGAACGATGTGCGCGGCGTCGCCGGCCAGGAAGAGCCGGCCGTGGCGCATCGGCGTGGAGACGTGCGAGCGCATCGGGAGCACGCTGCGGTCGGTGATCGGGCCGGGCTGGAGCGACCAGCCGTTCTGGCCGTGCCCGAGGCGGGCGGCGAGCGCGTCCCAGATCTGGTCGTCGGACCAGGTGGCCGGGTCGGTGCCGTTGGGCACCTGGAGGTAGAAGCGCGAGACCTTCTCCGAGCGCATCGAGTGCAGCGCGAAGCCGTCGGGATGCCACGCGTAGATCAGCTCGTCGGTCGAGGGCGCTACGTCGGCGAGGATGCCGAACCAGCTGTAGGGGTAGGTGCGCTCCCAGCTCTCCCGCGCCGGGATCGCGGCGCGGCTGGGGCCGAAGGAGCCGTCGCAGCCGACGATCGCGTCGGCGACCACCTGCCGGGGGCGACCCTCTGCGTCGGTGAAGGTGACCGACGGCCGCTCGGACTCGATGTCGTGCAGCGCGGTGTCGCTGACCTCGTAGTGGACCACCTGCCCTGCGGCCCGTCGCGCATCGATGAGGTCCCTCTGCACCTCGGTCTGGCCGTAGACATAGACCGCACGGCCGACCAGGTCGACGAAGTCGAGGTGATGGCGCTCCTCGGGCCACTGCAGATAGATCCCGCGATGCCTGTCGGCCTCGCGGGCGAGTCGGTCACCGAGGCCGACCTCGGTGAGCAGGTCGACGCTCGACTGCTCCAGGATCCCGGCACGGATCCGGGCGGCGACGTACGCCTCGCTCCGGGTCTCCACCACCACCGACTCGACGCCGTCGGCGGCGAGGAGATGACTGAGCAGCATCCCCGCGGGTCCGGCGCCGACGATCACGACCTGAGTACGTTCTGCAGCCATGGGGGGAGTCAACTCCTCCTCCGGCCGCACCGGCCAGCCCGAACTTCCGCTCAGCGGAATGCACGATGACGGCCCGGCCGGGTCCGCGCGCGTCGTACCCTGACGGTCATCGACGGGCTCTGTGGTCAGGGACGAGCCGAACCGAGGAGAAGCCGTTGCCGTCTCGCAGTCTCGACTACACGCCGCTGGGCCGACGAGTGGGCCTCCGGGCGCGACTGGCGGCGATCGCGGGCAACAACCTGTATCTGCTCGGGATGACTGTCAGTGTGCTGCTCACCGCCGCGGGGCTGGCGGTGTTCCTGGTGCAGCTGATCACCGGGCACGTGGGGGAGTTCGGCTGGTTCTGTCTCGGCTTCCTCGTCCCGTGCGGGGTGCTGGCGGCTGCCGATGGTCTGCGTCAGGCCGGTCGAGGTGGATCGGTGAGTGCGTTCGCGCGGGCCAACGGCCTGGAGGCGATCCATGGCACGACGGCGACCTCCTACGCCGGCTCGCTCTTCGCCGACGGCTCGCACCTGGTGCTGCACAGCGTTCGCACCCGCGGTGAGACGTTCGTCGAGGTGGGGGATCTGTGGCCGCTGGGCGGGGCGGCCCGCGCTGCCGACGGTGTCGAGGATCCCGGGTCCGCGGCCTACCCGGAGCGGCGGCTCTTCTTGCGGGTGAAGATGGGCTTCTCGATCAGAGCCGGGATGAGGGCGGAGGTCGTCACTCCGGAGCTCGACGAGCGGCTGCGAAGCTTCGCGGGCGCCTACTCGCTCGAGATCTCGGGCTCCGAGCTGACCGTCTTCGGCCGCCGCGAGCTCCGTCCGAAGGATCCGCTCCGGATGGCGGAGGCGTTCGGCTTGGCGCAGCAGCTGGCAGAGCGGCTGGCGGAGGTCTCGCGAGACCGCCGTCGAGGCCGTGGTCGTGGCGCGGAGAAGGCGAACGCGTCGGGGATCCCGATCCCGCAGCGGCACGTCGCCGACGATGCTGGCCTGCGGACGATGGGTGCGCTCAAGGTCATCGGCATCACCGTGGCGTTGCTGGTGATCGGCCCGCTGGCGATCGCGGTGTTCATGTCGGCGATCGACGGTGGGCTGCGTGGCCGGGAGGGTGTTGCCCAGGTCGTGACGCTGGTCGTGGTCTCGGTCGTGTGCGCCGTGATCGCGGGTGTCGTACGCATGATCACGACCCCGCGTCGACCGAAGAGGTAGTTGCCGGACTACCTCGGCTGGGCGCGGAGGTCGGCCATCGTGGCGGCCCAGCCGCCGTCTCGCCGGATCTGCACGAGCGCGACCGCGATCATGACGGCGGCGATGGCGAAGTGGATCACCGCGTCGGTGACGTGGTCGGGCATGTGCAGCACCCACAGCACCCGCGGCGAGAAGAGCGCCCAGATCCCCGGGACGACGGCGGCGAGGGAGGCGCCGAAGAGGTAGAGCACCGACCACGAGGTGCGGCGGCACAGGAACAGGCCGGGCGCGAACATCGCGATGCCGGAGATCGCGTGCCAGCCGTTGAAGTCCATCGCCAGCACCTTCTGTGTCGGCGCATGGTGGCCGACCGCGAAGCTCGGCTCGGCGGCGAACCCGGCGGCCGACCACACGATGTTGACCGTGCAGATCACCAGGACCGCCCACTGGACGAACGTCCAGCTCGCCGTCGCCACCTGCGTTTCTTGATAGATCGTTCTAGTCATATATTGACCATAGACCTGCAGTCCGACGGGCGCTACCGAAATAGAGGGCCGATGACCAGCACGCGTACGCGAATCCTTGATGCCAGCACGGAGCTGTTCCGTCGTCAGGGCATGTCCGGCACCGGCCTGAAGCAGATCGCCGCGGTGGCCAAGGCGCCGTTCGGGTCGATCTACCACTTCTTCCCCGGGGGCAAGGACGACCTGGCCGGGGAGACGATCCGTCGGGCCGGTGCGGAGTACCGCGACCTCGTGCTCGCCTTCTTCACCGGCCCCGACGACCTGCTCGACAGCGTCGCGACCGCCTTCACCGCTGCCGGAGACGTGCTCGTCGCGACCGACTATGCCGACGCCTGCCCGATCGCCACCGTCGCGCTCGAGGTCGCGAGCACCAACGAGACCCTGCGGGTCGCCACGGCCGATGCGTTCACGGACTGGATCGAGACCGGTGCCCGCTCGCTCGAGCAGCACGGGTTCACGCCCGAGGTCTCCCGACGTCTCATCATCGGCTTCGTCACGAGTCTCGAAGGAGCCTTCGTGCTGGCCCGCGCGCTGCGCTCCACCGAGCCGCTCGAGGCGGCCGGCCGCAACGTACAGGCATCGGTGCGGGAGGCGCTCGAGGCACTTCCGTGATCAGCGGTCGGGCACTGGTCTAGACATTCGGGCCCGTGGGGTAACGTCACAGCTGGCTTGTTCGGGCGAGTCAGGAGGTCGGCATTGCGTTGCTTCATCATCGTCAAAGAACGTCATGACGAGGGGGAGTGGGACTGGGTCCTGGTCGGACCCGACATGCAGGCAGCCGGATCGCTCGACGCCCGCGGGATCGAGGACGCGATCATCGCGGCGCTCGGAGCCGCCTACGGGTCGCTGAAGTCGCTCGACCCGGTGCAGGTCGTGGTCGCGCTGCCGTCCAACGCGCGCTTCTGGATGCTGACCGACGAGATCGCCCACGCCTATCCCGGCGTCGCGGTGGTGCCGTTCACCGACGACGACGCCGACATCCGGGCGGCGGCCGTCGAAGCGCTCGCCGTCCACCGCTCCGGGCCGCTGCAGCCGCTGGTCGTGGCGACCGACGGCTCGGCCCATCGAGGCTTCATCGGGTGGGGCTGGCTCGCCGGCGACGGACAGCACGGCTTCGGGCGGCAGGTGCCCAACGCGCGGATCCGTGATCCGCACTCGTTGGTGGTGCTCTCCGAGCTGCAGGCAATCGCGGAGGCCGTACGCGCGCTGCCGAGGCGCGACCTGACGATCCGGACCGACTCCCGGGTGGCGCTCGCCCTGATCCACGACTGGCTCGGGGGCGAGATGTCGATGCCGAAGGGCTACGAGACCGAGCATCGCGCCGAGCTCGCCGGGCTCAACCGGATGCACGACGAGCTGTGCCGAGAGTCCGAGCGGCTCTCGTTCGAGTGGGTGCGCGGCCATGTCGGCGAGGCGCTCAACGAGGGTGCCGACTCGTTGGCCAAGCTGGCTCGGCGCTTCGCCGAGGGCACCTGGGGCCTGACCGCCGACGAGATTCCGGGGCGGGCGCTCGCGATCGCGGAGACCTTCTCTTCGCCGGTCGCATCTGCCCGATAGGTTCGCGGTCGTGAGTGAGCACACCCTGTCAGAGGTCACCATCGCGCCCGACGAGCCCGCGCAGATCCGCGCCCGGCTCGATGCCCTGGGGCTCGAGGGCATCTTCGACGTACACACGCACTTCCTGCCCGCTCGGATGCTCGAGAAGGTGTGGGCCTACTTCGACTCTGCCGGGCCGCTGCTCGGCCGGCCGTGGCCGATCGCCTATCGGCACTCGGAGGAGGAGCGGCTTCGGGCGCTGCGAGGTCTCGGCGTACGTCGTTTCTCGGCGCTCACCTACCCGCACAAACCCGGCATGGCGGCATGGCTCAACCAGTGGGGTGCCGAGTTCGCGGCGGACAAGCCCGACTGCCTCCGCTCGGCGACGTTCTATCCCGAGCCGGGTGCCGGCGACTACGTGCGTGAGGCGATCGAGGCCGGGGCGCAGATCTTCAAGGCGCACGTCCAGGTCGGTGACTACGACCCCAACTCGCCGCTGCTCGACCCCGTCTGGGAGGTGCTCACCGAGTCGCGTACGCCGCTGGTGATCCACTCCGGCCACGGGCCCGCGCCGGGGCAGTTCACCGGACCGACGGGCATGGAGGCGCTGCTCGCGCGCTATCCCGACCTCGTGCTGATCGTCGCCCACATGGGGCTCCCGGACTACTCCCGGTTCCTGGACCTGGTGGAGCGCTATGACGGGGTGCACCTCGACACGACCATGGCTTTCACCGCCTTCACCGAGGAGACGGCGCCGTTCCCGCGTGCGGAGCTGCCGCGGTTGAAGGAGCTGGGGGAGCGGGTGATGTTCGGCAGCGACTTCCCCAACATCCCCTACCCCTATCTGGAGGCGGTCGACGCGGTCCTCGGCCTCGGGCTGGGTGAGGAGTGGGCGCGCGGGGTCCTCCACGACAACGCGGCGCGCTTGTTCGCCTAGGCGACGGCGGTCGCGTCGCGGGTGCCGGTGAGGATCCCGACGATGTCGGGCACCCCGAGAGCGAGCCGGTTGAACCTGGGTGAGTCGGCGGCGACGACGAGAT
Source organism: Nocardioides albertanoniae (assembly GCF_006716315.1). Lineage (NCBI taxonomy): Bacteria > Bacillati > Actinomycetota > Actinomycetes > Propionibacteriales > Nocardioidaceae > Nocardioides > Nocardioides albertanoniae. The sequence goes on from NZ_VFOV01000001.1 coordinate 1,340,249, forward strand.
GCTTGGCGAGCTCGATCTCGTCGCGGGCCCAGGGCACCAGCCCGGCGCGGTCGAGGTTGACCGAGTTGGCGGCGCCGTGACCCGAGATCGACCGGTAGGTGATCACCGGTGTGCCGGAGGCGAGCGCCTCGAGCGAGGTGAAGCCGCCGGCGTTCTGCACGACGCAGTCGCTGGTCGCCATCAGGGCGCGTACGTCGGTGCGCCAGCCGAGCGCCACGACACCCGGGATGCGCTCCAGGCGTCGCTTGAGGCAGGGGTCGGTCGCACAGAGCACCACCGGCGTCATGTCGCTGTGCTCGAGGATGTCGCGGGCGGTCTGCTCCAGAGCGCCCGCGCCGAGCGAGCCGCCGGTGACCAGCGCGCGCGGGCCGATGAGGCCCAGCCCCGCCAACGGGTCGGGAAATGTCTTCCCCGGGACGTACGCCGCCCCTGGCGGGACGAGCGGCTGCACCACGGCTGTGCTGCCGCCGAGCGCGCGGGCCTCGCGGGCCGCGACCTCGTGGATGGCGAGGTTGAGGTCGATGCCGGGGTGGATCCACAGGGCTGGGACTGCGGCGTCGGTGAGGTAGGTGACCGTCGGCACCGTGACGGCGCCGGTGGTGCGGAGGTGGCCGATGACCTGGGAGCTGAACGGGTGCGTCGAGATGATCAGGTCCGCGCCGCGGACGGCCTCGACGATGTTGGCCGTGGAGAGGCGAAGGAGTCTTGTGAACGGCTCGTGGAAGGGTCGACCGGGCATGGTCAGGCTCATGGTGGTGCCCCAGGAGTCCGGGCTGATCCGCAGCTGCATCTTGTAGCCGACCTTGAGCGCGCGTCCCAGGCGCCACGGCATCAGGTCGACGAAGTCGAAGATCTCGACGTCGCAGCCGGCTCCTCCCAGCGCTCGAGAGATCTCGCGGGAGGCCGAGTTGTGGCCGGCGCCGTAGCTCGCCGAGACGATCGCTACGCGGGGCGCCGTTCCTGGCCGGATCTGGAGGAGGGGCCCGGGCCGCTCCGAGTCGATGGACATGCGGCGGATTCTGTCGGCGGGGTGTGACGGCGCGGTGAACGTGAGCACCCTCGCGCATCACTCTTCATCGTCGATTCGTCTCCTCGCACCTGGTGGCGTTCTAAGGTTCATCCTGTGATCATCGCCCGGGCACTGCACAGCTGGGCGCGGTCCGCGGTCGCCGAGCTGGGCGGTGGCTCCTCGGCGGTGGTCGCGGTGATGCGCCGTGTGGTGGTGGCCTTCGCGGCGGCGCGAGGTCTGCCGATCACCGAGAGCGATCTGGACGAGGCGGGGCTGCTGCTCTCGCGCGATCCGGATCGTCCGATGCCAGATCGTTCGGCACTGGATCGTCTGGTGTCGGACTATCTTGATCCGGATGGAATCGCTGGTCTTGGTCTCGAGGAGATCGGCTATGTCTACGAGGCGCTCCTCGAGGACTCCTCGCGGCGTGACAACGGCGCGCACTACACACCGCCCGAGCTGGCCGACGAGATCGTCGCTCACACGCTGGCGCCGGTCGCCGCCGTCGATGCCACCGTGGTCGACATCGCCGCTGGCACCGGTGTCTTCCTCCTCGCCTCCGCGCGCTATCTGGCCGCGCAATGCCAGGTGCCGGTGGCCGAGGTCATCACCGGCTGCATCTACGGTGCCGACATCGACCCGGTCGCGGTCGACATCGCGAAGCTGTCCCTGTGGCTGCTCGGCGCAGACCCCGCGCAGCCCCTGACCTTCCTCGACCGCCGCATCCTGTGCGGCAACTCGCTGGTCGGTCTCGTCGACGTCGACGAGCTGCCCGGTGGCGTACGGGATCGGGAGGCGTACGCCGACGCGATGGTCGCGGTCGCGCTGCCGCTCGGTGGCCGGCCCGGGAAGCGGCTCGAGGAGGCGTACGCCGCGTTGGCCGACCGCCGGCGTCTGCCGGTGCCCGGCGTACGACCGATCCACTGGGCCCTGGTCGCGCCCGAGGTGATGGCACGCGGCGGCTTCGACGTGGTGGTGGGCAACCCGCCCTACCTCGGCGTCAAGCGGGTGCGGGACGCGATCGGGCAGGAGCTGAGGGACTATCTGGCTCACACGCTCGCGGCCGGCACGACCAGGCGGGCCGACTACGTCATCTACTTCCTGCTCCGGGCGGCGGCGCTGAGCCGTGGCGAGATCGGACTGATCACGACCGACTCGATCAGCGAGGGCGATACGGCGCGGTTCGGGCTGGGTGCGCTGCTCGAACGCGGATGGCAGGTGGCTCGAGCGGAGCGGTCGGCGCCATGGCCGACAGCCGGGGTGCGGTTCGCCAAGATCTGGCTCACCACACGGCCGCTCTCCTCCGCATGGCTCGACGGGCGCTCGGTGCCGGCCATCACCGGCACGCTCGAGGACGGGTTCCCGCATCCCGAGCCTGCCCCGCTCGACCTCGACGTCCCGCTGCCGCACGGCTATCAGGGCACGATCGTGCTCGGGCGCTCGCTCGTGCTGACCTCGGCCGAGGCGGAGTCGCTGGGTCGTGGGCCGCTCGGGCACACGGTGCGGCCCTATCTGAGCGGCGAGGATCTGGTCAGGCCATGCGGCTCGGTGGCCTCCCGGTCCGTGCTCGACGTCGGCGGTCTCGGTCTCGACGAGCTCGCCGAGGATCCGGCGATCGCGCGTCGGGTGCGCACCCGGGTGCGTCCCGAGCGTCGCCGCCAGTTCGTGAAATACCCCCAGCTCAAGGACCGTTGGTGGGGCTTCCTGAGCCCTGTCGACGAGCTCTACCGCGACTCCGACGGGCTCTCGCACGTCATCGCGTTCAGCAAGCACAGCAAACATCTCTGGCCGGTGCTGGTCGGTGCCGACCATGTCTTCTCCAACGGCCTGGTGGTCTACCCGACGCAGGATGCGGCCGCGTACGCGTTCCTGGCCTCCGACCTCCACCGCGTCTGGGCGGTGCGCGCCGGTGGCACGATGCTCAACACCGCCTACCGCTACAACCCGTCCCGACTGCGCGCCACCTACCCGTTCCCGCCGGATCTCGGACCGCTCCGTCCGGCCGGTGAGGCTCTCCTAGCAGCCCTCGCCCGGGTCGGCGACGAGCACCGGCTCGGCATCACCGGCGTGCTCAACCTCGTGGGCGACCCCACCGCCGGCGACCCGGCCACCGCCGCCCTGCGCACCGCCATCGCCGACGTCAACCGAGCCACCGCCTGTCTGCACGGCATCGATGAGTCCTTGGCCGCCCCCGAGCTGACCCCCGCCGGCTTCGGCCTCACCCCCGCCCGCCAGCGAACCCTGATGTCCGTCCTCATCGACCAGAACCTCACCCTCGCCGAGAAGTCACCCCTGCAGGTCGAGGAGTCACGTACGCCGGCCGAGGAGTCACCTCTGCAGGTCGACACGTCACCGCGGTGACGTGTCGACCTGCAGGAGTGACCTCTCGGTCAGACTGAGGTGGCGGGGCCGCCGACGACCGGGGCGGTGAAGTCGACGGCGCGCTTGGCGTTGGCCAGGGCGGTGACGGTGGCGGTGCCGATGGTGCCCTCGCGGTCGAAGACCTCGGCGGTGCCGACGGAGATGCCGTCGTGGGCGACGTGGTCGATGGTAGCCAGGCCGACCTCCATCCCGGCGGGGCGTCGGGCGAGGGCGAGGGAGATGTCGGTGTTGATCCACTCGACGCCGTTGGTGCCCCAGTTGGTGACCATCGAGGTGGCGTCGGCGATGGAGGCGACGGTCTGGAACGGGGTCATCGGTTCGCCGGCGACGGTCGGCACCGCAACCTGCCAGGTGATGTGGCGCCCGCCGTTCTGGTGCCGGCCGAAGTCGTCGGACCACGGGCTCTCCGAGGAGAAGTACGGCACGTGCGGCTCGGAGGTCGGCGGCGCGACCTCGAGCGGCGGGGGAGCGGCGCGTCCGGACGACGACCAGACCTCGCCCGCAGGGTTGTCGCCCGTACGCAGGTAGGTGCAGGTCGCGCGGGCGACGACCCGCTCCTCGCCGTCATCGTCGGCCTGGACCATCTCGGCGTCGAGCAGCGCGATGCGGGGGCCGTTGCGTACGAGGCTCGTCTGGATCGTCGTCAGCCTCATCCTCGGCGGCCGGAACAGGTCGACGTGATAGCGCGCCGGCACCAGCTCGGCGGCGCGGCCGAGCTCCTCGACCTGATCCTCGAGGCCGCGGGAGATCAGGCCGCTGGCGGCCACCCCGTGCATCTGGTCCTGCGACCACATGCTGCACGCCATCTGCGTCGGCTCGAAGCCGTCGTCGGTGCGCCGAAAGAAAGCGAGTTCCATGCCGCTCATACTAGAACGTGTCCTACCTTCGCCCTCACTGCTCCCACCTCGCCCGCTGAGTGCGGATCGTCCCGGATCGGACGCCGGAGTCTGAAAGAATCCGGTGCGTGAGCGAGAAGGTGACCTTCAAGAGTACGTCCGGGCCGATGCTGGCCGGTCTCATCGACGAGCCCGAGGGCGAGGTGCGCGGCTGGGGCGTCTTCAGCCACGGCTTCACTCTCGGCAAGGACTGTCCGGCGGCCTCGCGGATCTGCAAGCAGCTCGCCGCCGAGGGCGTGGGGATGCTGCGCTTCGACAACCTCGGGCTCGGTGACTCCGAGGGCGACTGGGGCAACGGGTCGTTCACCCACAAGGTCGCCGACACGGTCGAGGCCACCCGTTTCATGGCCGACCGCGGCACCCCGGCCGAGCTGCTCATCGGGCACTCCTTCGGCGGCGCGGCGGTCCTGGCCGCGGCTCCCGACGCGGTCGGCGTCGATGCCGTCGTGACCGTCGCTGCTCCCTTCGAGCCGGCCCACGTCGAGCACAACTACGACTCGGTCCTCGCGCGAGTGATGGAGGACGGACACGCCGACTGGATGGCCGGCGGGAAGTCGCTGACGCTGCGCAAGGAGTTCGTCGACGACGTACGCCGCGCCGACCTGCGGCAGCGGATCATGCAGCTCAAGCTGCCCCTGCTCGTCATGCACAGCCCCACCGACACCACCGTCGGCATCGAGAACGCCTCCGACATCTTCAACACCGCACGTCACCCGCGATCCTTCGTCGCGCTGGAGGGCTCCGACCACCTCCTCACCAAGAAGGGCCAGGCCCAGCGCGCGGCCCGCATCATCTCGGCGTGGGCACACCAGTATCTGATCGACTGAGTATCTGATCGACTGAGGCTTCGACCGGCCCGTGCCGTCGCCGGTCACCGTCGATCGCTCCGGCTCGGATAGGTTCGAGACATCACAGGGGCGCCAAGCCATCGACGTACGCGGAGGGCAGATGAACAAGCCGAAGTTTCCGGTCAAGGAGCTGATCAAGGCCGGCCCGGCAGCGCCGCAGGTGCTGGTCGGCCACCTGGTGGCCACGCAGGGTCCGGAGATCGCCAGGAAGGTCGCGGCCGACCGGAACAAGCCCGGCTTCGAGGCCGAGGCGTACGTCGACGACCTGATCAAGAGCCACCGTCGGCTCGCGCGGCTGCAGGGCGCCGGTGGTGGCGCGATGATCGCGGCCGCCGAGGTGCCGGCGGTGATCGGCGGTCCGGCTGCGGTCGCCGCGGCAGCCGCGACCGCGATCCTGGGCGACCTGGTCGCGCTGGCGTGGATCGAGCAGCGTCTGGTGATGCACATCGCGGCTGCCTACGGTCAGGATCTGGAGGATCCCGCCCGCGTCGAGGAGTTCCTCTCGCTGGCCGGTGTGGAGATGCTCTTCGACGGCGGCGCCACCGCGACGGGCGCGGCCGCGACGAGCAAGAAGGGCAGTCGGTTCGGCGTACGTGCGGCCTCGCGCTGGGCGGCGAGCAAGACCTTCGGCGCGATCAAGTCGATGATGCAGCTGGTCGGTGCCCGGGTCGCCCGGCGTGTCGGGCTGCGTGCCGTCCCGGTGCTCAACATCCCGCTCGGCGTGGTCCTCTCCGACCGTGCCACCAACCGTCTCGGCAAGCGGGCCCGCGAGTTCTACCGCACTCGGCCGGCCTCTGTCTGAGGTCTCTCCGCCTTCTGTGCGGCCTCTGTTCGACCGATCGGTCTGATCAGTTGACAGAAAACGTGGAACGAGACTTCCGCGAACAGGTGTGGGTCGGGTTACACTCGCTGCAAGCGCCCGGCTCGTGGACGTTCGTCGTGGGGACCGAACGAGTCACCAGCCCGGTCGATGAGGCGCCGATCGCGCGTATCCGCTCTTTGAGCGCGGTCGTCAGCCGCCCGCCATCGATCTGCGTGAGCCCTGGGAGGGCGACCGGCCGATAAGGGTCGGCTTTTGGACGTGCCACTCATGCGTGGGTTGGCCCAAGGAGGATTCAGTTGGCTCAGGGAGCCGCTACCCGGCGCAACAACCGGTCCGGCCGTTCACGCAACAACGGCAACGGGTCCAAGTCCGGGCAGAACGGTCGCCGCAAGGGCGTCCACAAGGACAACGAGGGCATCATTCCCGTCCTCGCTCAGGTCGTTCGCGAGGTGGAGGCCTCCGTTCAGCGCCGCTCGGCCATGCCTGACGTACGCACCAAGTTCCAGGTCGTCGCCCTCCTGGCTCGCGACGAGCGCCACCGGGTGCTCGAGGACGAGACCCTCAACGAGGGCCGCCGCGCCGAGCAGCTCAAGCGGCTCGACGGCATCGCCACGATCCTCGCCAAGACTGCGACGCTCGACTCGCGTCTCTTCGAGCTCCTCGCCGAGGACGCCGAGATCTCCGACGCCGCGCTCGACCTCAAGCACGAGCTGATGACCCGCGGCGGCGTCGATGTGCCCGACGACGAGGAGGAGACGGAGGACGAGACCCCGGTCGTCGTGGTGCCCGACAAGCGTGTGGTGCCCACCAGCGTCCTCCAGCGCCAGCTCTCCAACCCGTTCCTGACCCCCGACTTCACCAACGCGCGCCCGCCGGTGCACGCCCGCCGCCTGGCCGGCTGGGAGCTGCTCGGTCCGCTGTTCAGGAGCTTTGAGTACGCCGACTCCGGCCCGTCCTGCATGGTGCTGCCCGAGCCTCCGGCCTACGGGCCCGGCCACGTCGACGCGCCCGGCACCCGCGAGCTCATGCACCACCAGGCCCAGCTGGTCGCCTCGGCGGCCGAGGGCCACCGCAGCTACCTGCTGGCCGACGAGCCCGGGCTCGGCAAGACCGCGCAGGCTCTGCTCGCCGCGGAGGCAGCCGACGCCTACCCGCTGCTGGTGGTCGTACCCAACGTCGTGAAGACCAACTGGGCGCGCGAGGTCAGCCTCTGGACGCCGTCGAAGAAAGCCACCGTCGTGCACGGCAACGGCGAGGACATCGACGGCTTCGCCGACATCATCGTGGTCAACTACGAGATCCTCGACCGTCACGTCCGCTGGCTCGGCGACTTCGGATTCAAGGGCATGGTCGTCGACGAGGCCCACTTCATCAAGAACAAGTCGTCCCAGCGCTCCCAGCACGTGCTGGCGCTCTCGGAGAAGATCCGCGAGCGGGCTGCCAACCCCCTTCTGATGGCGCTGACCGGCACCCCGCTGATCAACGACATCGAGGACTTCCGGGCGATCTGGCAGTTCCTCGGCTGGATCGACGACGTCAAGCCGCGGGGCGGCCTTCTCGAGGGGCTCGAGGAGACCGGCATGACGCCGCAGGACAACAGCTTCTACGGGGCCGCTCGACGCGTCGTCGTCAACCAGGGCATCGTGCGCCGGCGCAAGGTCGACGTCGCCAGCGACATCCCCGCACGCCGCGTCGCCGACCTCCCGGTCGAGCTCGACGACGCCGAGGGTCGCTCGATCCGGGCCGCCGAGGCCGAGCTGGCCAAGCGGATGGTGCAGCGTTACGACACCGCGATCGAGACCCGGGTGACCGGTGCCAAGCCGGCTCCGGGCGAGCTCGACGTCGACCTGATCCGCCGCGTCGCCACCTGGGAGCGCGAGGACCAGGACGCCTCCACCGGCGAGAACGTCTTCGGCATGATGCGCCGCATCGGTCGTGCGAAGGCGACCCTGGCCGCCGACTACGCCGCCCAGCTGGCGCGCAACGTCGGCAAGGTCGTCTTCTTCGCCAAGCACATCGAGGTCATGGACACCGCGCAGAAGCTCTTCGAGGAGCGCGGCATCCGCTACTCCACGATCCGTGGTGACCAGACCGGCAAGGCCCGGGAGAAGGCCATCGAAGACTTCACCAACGACCCGGAGGTCGAGGTGATCGTCTGCTCGCTCACCGCCGCCGGCGTAGGTGTCAACCTTCAGGCCGCCTCCAACCTGATCCTGGCCGAGCTCTCCTGGACCGACGCCGAGCAGACCCAGGCGATCGACCGTGTCCACCGCATCGGGCAGACCGAGCCGGTCACCGCCTGGCGGATCATCGCGAGCCAGACCATCGACACCCGCATCGCCGAGCTGATCGACTCCAAGGCCGGCCTCGCGGCCCGCGCCCTGGACGGCTCCGACGAAGAGGTCACCGACTCCGCCGACGTACAGCTCGAGGCCCTGGTCTCGCTGCTCACCGACGCGCTCCAGAAGCGTGAGGCCGGCCGCCGAGGTCGCCGCGCCGCCTGACCCACAGGTCGAGAAGTCACTCCTGCAGGTCGAGTGGGCACCTTGATGCCCACTCGACCTGCAGACGTGACGCTTCGACCTTGCAGACGTGGGGGTCGGGTCGGGGTGAATCCTGAGGCCGGATGTGCAGGGGCGACGTAGGCTCGGTGCATGACATTCTTGATCATCTTGCTGGTCATCGCGGCGGCCGTCGGTGGATACGTCTTCCGGGTGCCGCTCGTGGCGAAGCTGACCGGGCAGCCCCGTAGCCGCATCGAGCGGCAGATCGGGCCGAAGGCCAAGCGTCTCCACTGAGAGATTCTCCCGTCGGCGACGCGGGGGAATCGTTGGCGCGGCACGTGCGTTGAGACGTACGTGCCCGCCGGTCCGGCGCGCACGCGACTCCAGATCGGAAGTGAGACCGCAATGCCCACCGTCGAGCTCGGCGCAGAGAACTTCGAGAGCACCGTCACCGACAACGAGATCGTCCTCGTCGACTTCTGGGCGTCCTGGTGCGGCCCGTGCCGCCAGTTCAGCCCGATCTACGATGCCGCCTCCGAGGAGCACCCCGAGATCGTCTTCGGCAAGGTCGACACCGAAGCCGAGCAGGCGCTCGCCGGTGCCGCCAGCATCACCTCGATCCCGACGTTGATGGCCTTCAAGAAGGGCAACCTCGTCTTCTCCCAGCCCGGTGCGCTCCCCGCACCCGCGCTGAAGCAGGTCATCGACGCCGTCGTCGAGCTCGACGTCGACAAGGCGCTGGCCGAGCAGGACGCGCAGCAGTCCGGCGAGTAAGACTCGTTGGTGCGCCGGGGCCGGCATCAGGTTGGATAGCGTTGTGACCGAACCAGAGAGTCCAGAGAGTGCCGCCCACGCCGAGCTCCTGCGCCTGCGAGGCAGCATCGACAACCTCGACGCCGCTCTCGTCCACCTCCTCGCCGAGCGCTTCAAGTGCACCGAGCAGGTGGGCCGGCTCAAGGCGCACGCAGGCTTCCCACCTGCCGATCCCAATCGCGAGTCGGTCCAGATCGAGCGGCTCCGGCGGCTCTCCGACGACGCCGGCCTCGATCCCGAGTTCGCCGAGAAGATCCTCAACGTGATCATCGCCGAGGTGATCCGCAACCACCGGCAGTTCGTGGAGGACTGAACCCCGACCGTTCAGCCCAGCACGCGGGTGAGCCAGCCGTTCCAGAAGCCGCGGTCGGGGTCGAAGCGGGCGACGAGATCCTTGAAGTCGTCCCAGCGCGGATATCTCGACCCCAGGTCGGTGCTGGTGAAGACCTTGCCCCAGTGCGGCCGGGTGCCCGACGGCAGCCGCCGCTCCAGGTCGGTGAGTATCGCCCGTACGCCGGTGAGGTCGGGCTTCCAGGTGAAGTGCAGCCCGACGGTGTCGGTGCCGTAGGCGGGGGAGAGCCACAGGTCGTCGGCAGCGATCGCGCGGATCTCGCAGACGAGCAGCAGCGGCGCGACGCGGTCGCCCATCGACCGGACCGCGCTCACCGCCTCCTGGGCCTGCTCGATCGGCACCAGATACTCGCTCTGCAGCTCGGAGCCGACGCTCGGCTCGAAGTCGGGCCTGAAGTGGGGCAGCCGCTCGTGCCAGGGCCCGGCGACGCCGAGCTGGTCGGTGCAGGGCGCCGGGTCGAGGCCGGGAATGACGTGGTGGGCGCGGGTCGCCGGCTCCGTGCCGGGGATCTCTGCCGGCGTCGTACGTGACTTCTGCCAGACCTTGGCGACCGACCCGTCAGGCTCGTCGGTCCACCGGGTGAAGATCGAGACCGAGTAGGCCGCGCTGAGAATCTCCACGAGGTGTTCGTGCAGGTCAGGATAGGAAAGACCTTCGTGCACCGTCTGGGTGACCTGAAACGTCGGCTCGGTCCGCAGCTCGAGATGCGTCACGATCCCGAGCGCGCCGAGGCCGACCACCGCGCCGGCGAAGTCGGCCGCGCCGGCCTCCAACCGCACCAGGGAGCCGTGGCCGTCGACGAGCTCCAGGGCCGTCACCGACGTGGCCAGCGAACCGTTGCGCAGCCCTGACCCGTGGGTGCCGGTCGCGACTGCCCCGGCGATGGAGATGTGGGGGAGCGAGGCGAGGTTGGCCAGCGCGCGTCCCCTCTCGTGCAGCCAGCTCGCGATCGCGCCGTAGCGCATCCCACCGGGCACCCTGACGATGTCGCCGGCCAGCGTCGGCTCCTCGCCCATCTCGTCGAGGGAGACCAGCACGCCGGGGGTGTCGGCGAGGTCGGTGAACGAGTGCCTCGACCCCAGGGCGCGCAGTCGCGGTTCGCGCAGCACCAGGTCGCGTACGTCCTCGACCGAGCGTGGCCGCACCAGCTCGCGTGCGGTGTAGGCATAGCTGCGGGCCCACGTGGACCCGCTGGGCTGATGGGCGGCCGTCTCGTGAGGCATAGGAGGGATCGTAGCCATCGCACGGGCTTGTCGCGGATGGTCTACTGGAGTTCGAGAACGTCGATCGAAGGAGGGGCAGATGAGCGAGTACGCAGCAGAGGCCGACCTCGAGGAGCAGGCGACCGACGTCGAGGTGGAGGCCGTCGACGACGAGGCGCCGCTCGACACCGAGGAGAGGCTCGACCCGATGCCCGACGACGTCGACGAGGCCGACTTCGTCGAGCAGACGCTCGACGCGACCGGCGCCGACGACTACGACCGCTGAGGCATCGCTCGCCTGAAGTCGCTCAGAGCGAGCCGAGCACGTCGTCGTAGATCGACATCGCCTCGGCGACCTCGTCGGGGGTGATGATGCACGGCGGCACCACATGGATGCGGTTGCCGGCCGTGAACGGAATCAGGTTGCGGGCGACGAGCTCCGACTTGACCTTCGCCATCGTCTCGGCCGGGAGCGGCTCACGCGTCTCGCGGTCGGCGACCAGCTCCAGCGCCCAGAAGACGCCGGTGCCGCGCACCTCGCCGACCACGGAGTGCTTCTCGGCCAGCGCGGCGAGGCCGGGCGCGATGTGGTCGCTGCCGATGGTCGCGGCGTTGTCGACGATGCCTTCTTCGTTCATCGCCTCGATGGTCGCGACGATCGAGGCCATCGCCAACGGGTGCCCGGAGTAGGTGAGCCCGCCGGGGAAGACCCGGTCGTCGAAGGTGGCCGCGACCGGGTCGGAGATGATCACGCCGCCGGCCGGCACGTAGCCGGAGTTGGACCCCTTGGCGAAGGTGATCAGGTCGGGCACGACGTCGTAGGCGTCGAGAGCGAGCCACTCGCCGGTGCGGCCGAAGCCGGCCATCACCTCGTCGAGGATCAGCACGATGCCGAACTCGTCGGCCAGCGCCCTGACGCCGGGGAGGTAGCCCGGAGGCGGCATCAGCACTCCGACGGTGCCGGGAACGGTCTCGACCAGGATCGCCGCGATCGAGTCGGGGCCCTCGGCCTCGATGACTCGCCGCAGATGGTGGAGCGCGCGCTCGGCCTCCTGCTCGGGCGTGGTCGCCCAGAACTCGGTGCGGTAGAGGTAGGGCCCGAAGAAGTGCACGTGGCCGCGGGCGTACTCGTTCGAGAACCGCCGTGGGTCGCCGGTCGCGACGATCGCCGCACCGGTGTTGCCGTGGTAGGAGCGATAGGTCGAGAGCACCTTGTCGCGACCGGTGTGGAGGCGGGCCATCCGGATCGCGTTCTCGACCGCGTCGGCGCCCGCGTTGGTGAAGAAGACCTTGTTGAAGCCGACCGGAGCGACGTCGGTGATCCGTTCGGCCGCCTCGCCGCGGGCGAGGTTGGCGGTGGCCGGCGCGATCGTGGTCAGGGTGTCGGCCTGCCTCTTGATCGCCTCGACGACCTTCGGGTGCTGGTGGCCGATGTTGGTGTTGACCATCTGGGAGGAGAAGTCCAGATACGTACGCCCGGAGTGATCCCACACGCGCGATCCCTTGCCGCCCGCGATGACCAGCGGTTTCAGTGCTGCCTGGGCGGACCAGGAGTGGAAGACATGGGCGCGGTCGAGATCGTAGGCGCGCGCGTCGAGGGCTGAAGCGGACTCGGTCAAGGCTGCCCCTGGGGTCGTAGACGAAGGTTGAGCTGGTTCGCCCACTCTATGACCAAGTGACGACGCATAGGTCGCGATGACTGGGTGGCGATGCCTAGGAGGCGCTGGACGGATGCCGCACGACGACGTGCTCGACGGCGCTGGCGAGCTCGTCGCGGAGCTCGGGCGCGATCTGGGGGCAGTCGTGGGAGAGGAACAGCTCCATCGCCGCGCGGGTCGCGCGGGCCCGCTCGCCCGAGGTGGTCTCGGGGAGCGTGGGGGCGATCTCTGCCAGGTGGGCGCTGGTCTCGACCACGGTGTGGCAGTCGCTCGGTGAGAGCGGGGCGCGGGCCTCGCGGCCCGCCCTGACGAGGACGCCGAGGACCTCCACCTTGGCGGCGGTGGTCAGCGACATCGCGCTCCTCGACGAATCGAACAGGTGCGACCCCACACCGCTCGAGTGGTGCGACGACATGTATCTCCTCGGTGGACGTGTGCCTCCCGGAGGCACTCTCACCCACCCCAACGACCGGCGGAAGGGATCCGTCATGGCCTTGGTCGCTTTGTAACCCACCTGTTGGCCAACCCGTGGGTAGCCGATAGGTATTAGAAACTCAGGTGTTGGAGATCTTCTCGATCAGCGCGGTGGTCGAGATCGCCGGGGTGCGCGGCAGGTAGACGACCTCGCAGATGTCCTTGAACTCGTCGAAGCGCCCTTCCCAGTCGTCACCCATGAGCAGCACGTCGGCCTTGTGCTTGAGCAGGTACTCGCGCTTGAGCTCGAGGCTCTCCTCGAGGAAGACCTCGTCGACGGGCTTGAGTGCGGAGATGATCGCCATCCGCTCGTCCTCGCTGAAGACGGGGTAGCGGCTCTTCTTCTTGAAGTTGAGGGCGTCGGCCGAGACTCCGACCACCAGCCGGTCGCCGTACTCGGCCGCACGCTGGACGATTCGCAGGTGTCCGACGTGGAAGACGTCGAAGGTGCCGAAGGTCACGACGGTACGGGGGAAAGACATGAGGGGTAATGCTGCCATGTCCTGACATCTTTTGTTCAACCGGCGTTCCACAATCCGTCCCTTTGTCTCCGACCGCGGGCTTCGGTGAGCGCGTCGGTGAGCGGCGCATGGGACGACCCGGCACAATTGGGAGCATGAGTGCCCCAGGGAGCGCGGGCGGCCTGATGGTCGAGACCGAGGCCGACGTCGTACGCCGCCAGGCACTGCGGCGCATGCGCATCGTCGCCACGGGCCTCCTCGTCGTGGCAGCCGTCGTCTACCTGCTGACGCTGCGCATGGAGGGGTTCTGGGGGTTCGTGAACGCCGGCGCCGAGGCGTCCATGGTCGGTGCGATGGCCGACTGGTTCGCGGTGACCGCGCTGTTCCGTCATCCGATGGGGCTGCCGGTGCCCCACACCGCTCTGATCCCGAAGCGGAAGGACGAGCTGGGGGCCAGCCTGGAGGAGTTCGTCCAGGACAACTTCCTGCAGGAAGACATCATCCGCGAGCGGCTCGGTGTCGCGATGCCGTCGCTGCGGCTGGCGCTGTGGCTCTCCGAGGAGCCCAACGCCAAACGGGTCGTCGACGAGGTCTCCACAGTGGTGGCCGACGGTCTGTCCCGGATCAGCAACCGCCACATCATCGAGATCATCCAGGACGGGTTCGTGCCCCGTTTCCGTGAGGAGCAGATCGCGCCTCTCCTCGGCGGCACGCTGCAGGCGGCGCTCGACGACGAGGTGCACCACGGGCTCGTCGACCTCGCGCTCGTCGAGCTGCACGGCTGGCTCGAGGACAACCAGGAGATCGTCACCGACGTGCTCGGTGAGCGAGCTCCGTGGTGGACGCCGCAGGCGCTGCGCGAGCCGGTGACCAACCGCATCCACGTCGAGCTGGTGCGCTGGATCGCCGACATCCGCGACGACCCCGACCACCGCGCACGCAAGGCGATCGACGCCATGCTCGCCGACCTCGCCGACAACCTGCAGCACGACGAGGCGACCATGGAGCGCGCCGAGCGGCTCAAGGAGCGGGTGCTGGACCACCCCGGCGTCATCGACACCGCCATCTCGATCTGGGACGCGCTGCGCCGTGCGCTCACCAAGTCGCTCAGCGACCCCGAGGGCGTCGTGCGCCGCCGGGCTCTCGACGAGGTCGTCCGCTACGCCCAGAAGGTCGTGCTCGAGGAGTCCCTCCAGCGCCGCTACGACGCGCTCGCCTCCGACGTCGCCGTCTATGTCGTGCGGCGCTACGGCAAAGAGGCCACCACCGTCATCACCCACACCATCCAGCGCTGGGACGGCAAGCAGGCCGCCAGCCGCATCGAGCTCTTCGTCGGCCGCGACCTGCAGTTCATTCGCATCAACGGCACCATCGTCGGTGGCCTCGTCGGCGTGATCATCCACACCGTCTCCGTGCTCGTCACCTGACCTGCGTCGGTCGAGAAGTCACCCCCGCAGGCCGAGAAGTCACCCCCGCAGGTCGAGAAGTCACCCCCGCAGGTCGAAGCGTCACCGCGGTGACGCTTCGACCTGCAGGAGTGACTTCTCGGCTGAGATTGTCACCGGTCGGCGGGGCGGGGGAGGATGGCGGCGTGAGTGAGCCCTTCGACGTCCCGATCACCGACGAGATCATCCGGCTCGGCCAGTTCCTGAAGCTGGCCAACCTGGTCGAGACCGGCTCCGAGGCGCGGCCGGCGATCACGGCCGGCGAGGTGCTGGTCAACGGCGAGGTCGAGCTGCGTCGCGGTCGTCAGCTCCGGCTCGGCGACGTCGTGGAGTACGCCGGCCAGGCGGCTCGGGTCTCCGACGAGGCCGACTTCGACGTGCCCTGGTAGTCAGCAGAAACAGAGCGAGGCGGTGACCCCGAAGGGTCACCGCCTCGCTGCGTACGAGCTGTCCTACTTCTCGACCTTGACCAGGTCGCAGAGGAAGACGAGGGTCTCGCCGGGCTTGATGACGGCGCCCGCGCCGCGGTCGCCGTAGCCCAGGTGGGGCGGGATGACGAGCTGGCGGCGGCCGCCGACCTTCATGCCGAGGATGCCCTTGTCCCAGCCCTCGATGACCTGGCCGATGCCGACGCGGAAGTCGAGCGGCTCGCCGCGGTTGTAGGAGGCGTCGAACTCCTCGCCGGTGGACAGGGCGACGCCGACGTAGTGGACCGAGACGCGGTCGCGCTCGGTGGCCTCCTCGCCGTCACCGACGGTGATGTCCTTGATGACGAGGTCGGTGGGCGGGGTCGGGTCGACGAAGTCGATCTCTGGCTTCTGGCTCATGATTTCAGTCTACGTATCGATTCTCGCTGGGGCACACCGCGGCCGGGTCGGCCTCGGAGCCGATCGGCGGGTCGTAGGTCGGGGTCATGCCGTCGGCGCGCTCGCGACCGAGGTTCCACTCCAGCCAGTCGCCCGTGCGCTCGTCGGGCGCGAGCACGCATCGGCGCAGGTCGGCCGGGAGCTTCTTCAGCGCGGGCACGGCATCGTCGGAGAGACCGCGCAGGTAGACCGTGTCGATCTTTCCGGTCTCCTCATAACGCGCGATGTTGTGCTCGGCGGTCCAGGCGTCGGGGTTGATCGCGGCGATCCCGATCAGGGCGATGGCCCCGCTGACCAGCGCGAACCGGCCGAGCCAGGCGCCGCCGGCGATGCCACGAGCCACCGCGGCGACCAGCCCGGCGATCACCAGCAGACCCAGCCACGCCTCGAAGACGTCGACGAGAAGACGGAGCTGGGTGAAGCCGTACGCCTCCTGGTAGAGATGCATCCGGTACAGCGCCGAGCCGACGACCACCAGGGCCTCCGCGGCCAGCAGCCCGAGCGCGATGCGCAGCCACAGTCGGTCGGCCACGGTCTCCACCGGTGCCTTGCGAGCGGCTGCCCAGATCACGAGCAACGTGAGCGCGGTCGCCACCGTGAGCTGGCCGAAGCCCTGGTGGACGTATTCGGCATAGGTGAGCCCGGTCGTGGCCCGCAGGTGGTCCTCGCCGCCGAAGACCGCGGTCGCCTGGGCGATGAGGAAGGCGGCGAAGACGGCGACGACGACCCCGACGGGGGCCAACCACTCGTAGCGGTTGGCGACGGGCTGCGACGCACGCTCGCTGCGGTCGATCCGGGGCGGGTTGACCGCGAGGTACGCCGCGCCGAGCACGACGCCGAAGACGAAGACGGTCATGAAGATCCGCGCGGCGAAGGTGTCGGGGCGTACGTCGGGCACGAACCGGTCGACCCAGCTGCCCAGCATCGCGTCGGCCGTGGTGAACAGGAGTCCGAAGATCACCAGGCCGAGCAGCGAGAGCACGGTGGTGCGAGCGACCGCGGCGCCGTGACCGTTGCCCGACACGCTGGTCAGGGTGCGCCCCACCCAGGGGATGCCGCGCAGCCCGGCCAACGGCCACGAGATCCCGGTCAGCATGATGCCGAGCAGCGTCTTCGCGCCGGTGGAGGCGCACAGCAGCACGGCGATCGCGGTGACCAGGCACAGCGCGACGATCCATTCCGCGTCGCGGAAGACAGCGACCGAGGAGAGCAGCGCGAACAGCACGTAGCAGACCATCTGGAACCCCGACGGTCGTCGCGAGACCTGCTTGCCGGCGAGCATCACGACGGCGCCGGCGGCCAGCAGCACGATGACCGTGCCGAGGCCCGCGTTGCGGTCGGGGATCAGCAGCCCGCCGAGCAGACCGGCGACGACGGCGCCGACGAACAGACCGAACCGTCCGCCGACCCCGGTGTCGGGCCAGTAGGTGCCGAAGATGTCGTCGAGCACCGAAGGTGTCGGGTTCGCCGGACTCGGGCCGGATGTCTCTGCCAGATCGGGCTCGGTGGGACGGGCGGGTTCGGCCGCCGGGGGAGTGGGCATCGCATGCTCCTCGTGGTTGGGGGTGAGCGGAGTGAGAACGGGACGCGCGGGTGGCCGCAGCGGAAGATCGACGCGCACCCGGGCGCCGGCCGACCCGGCGAGCGGGTCGAGGAAGGCGATGGTGCCGCCGTGCAGGTCGGTGACCCAGCGGGCGATGGCGAGCCCGAGGCCGGTGCCACCGCCACCGTCGTCGGCGGAGGCGCTGAGGGTGCCGAACGGCTCGAAGACGCGAGCGCGGTCGGCGGCCGCGATGCCGGGCCCGGAGTCGAGCACCTCGAGGTGGTAGCGCTCGCCGTCGGCGCCCGCGCGCACCGTGACCGCGCCACCACGAGGGCTGTGCCTCGCAGCGTTGTCGAGCAGGTTGACGACGAGCTGGCTGAGCCGGTCGGGGTCGGCGTCGACGACGAGCTCGGCGGGCGCCTCGATCTCGTAGGTGACCTCACGGGCGTCGGCCCGCACCTCCGCGACACATGTCTCCAGCAGCTGTCCGAGGTCGACCGACGAGGTGCTCAGCGGCGCCTTGCCGGCGTCGACCCGAGCCAGGTCGAGCAGGTCCTCGACGAGTCGGCTCAGCCGCTCGGCTTGGCCCAGCGCGGTCTGCAGCGCGGCCGGCTCCGAGCCGACGCCGTCGACGAGGTTCTCCAGCACGACGGTGAGGGCCGCGAGCGGCGTACGCAGCTCGTGGGAGACGTTGGCGACCAGGTCGCGGCGCTGGCGGTCGACCGCGCCGAGGTCGCTGGCCATGGTGTTGAACGCGCGGCCGAGCTGGCCGACCTCGTCGGCGCCGCCGGCCGGCACCGAGACGGAGTAGTCGCCCCGGGCCATCCGCCGAGCCGCGAGCGTCATCTGCCGCAGCGGCGAGGTCATCCCCGCCGCCAGCAGCTGGGTGACGGCGAGGGCGATCCCGATCGTGACGGGGATCGACATCCACGGCGATACGCCTGCGAGGCGCCCGACGGAGGCCACGACAGCCGCCACCAGTGCGCTCGCGGCGACCAGCAGCCCGAGCTTGACCTTGATCGACGAGACCCGCTCCAGCGGCGTCATGACCCGGCCTCCAGGGCGTAGCCGACGCCGTGCACGGTGCGCACGCGCGCCGAGCCGATCTTGGCGCGCAGCCCCTTGACGTGGCTGTCGACGGTGCGGGTGCCGGAGGCGTCGGCCCAGCCCCAGACCTCGGCGAGCAACCGCTCGCGGGTCACCACGGCGCCCGGGTCGGCGGCGAGGCAGACCAGCAGGTCGAACTCGGTCGGGGTCAGCCTGACCTCCTCACCGTCGACCCAGACCCGGCGCGCTGCCGGGTCCATCCGCAGGCCACCGATCTCGGCCGTACGCCGCGGCGCCGCCGCCAGCTCGGCGGCCCGCTCGACCCGTCGCAGGAGCGCGTTGACCCGCGCCACCAGCTCACGTGCCCGGAACGGCTTGGTCAGGTAGTCGTCGGCGCCGACACCGAGGCCGACCAGCACGTCGGCCTCGTCGACGCGTGCGGTGAGCATCAGCACCGGCACGGGGCGTACGGCCTGGATCCGTCGACACACCTCGAGGCCGTCGTAGCCCGGCAGCATCACGTCGAGCACGACCAGGTCGGGCGAGGTCTCCTCGAAGGACGTGACCGCGCCCGGCCCGTCCCACGCTCGGACGACGTCGTAGCCCTCCGCCTCGAGACGGTCGGAGACGGCTTGGTTGATGACCGGCTCGTCCTCGACGACGAGGACGAGCCGGCGCGGCGCGGTCACATGTTCTGGCACATGCTCAGGCTAGAAGCCCGAGCCGCCGGAAAGGCTGCAGAAGTTGTGCAGGTCCTGTGAAGGTCAGGTCTGGTGGACGTACGCCTCGAGCTGGTCGCGCTCGAAGGCGAGCTGGTCGATGCGGTGCTTGACCAGGTCGCCGATGCTGACGATGCCGACCAGGCTGCCGTCGGCGGAGACGACCGGCATGTGCCGGATCCGGTGCGTGGTCATGATGCCGAGGATGTCGTCGATGGTGGCCTCGGGGTCGCAGGTCTCGACGGTGGCGGTCATGATCGAGGAGACCGCCGCGGAGAGCAGCGCGTCGTTGTCGTGGAGGCGACGGACCACGTCACGCTCGGAGACGATGCCGTCGACGCTGGTGCCGTCGCCGCTGACGACGCAGGCTCCGATGCTGTGCTCGGCGAGCACGCCGAGCAGGTCACGTACGGTTGCGGTTGATGCGATCGTCACGACTTCTGCGATCGCCTTGCGAGTGATGACGTCCGCGATCTTCATGAACCAACGGTAGCGGCTGTGACTCACGCCACGCCAGTGTCGCGAGCTGCGGGGCTACTCGTTTCCCGGACGGCGGAACGCGGTGACCGATCCGGGCTGCGCGGCCGGCCAGTCGGCGTCGTTGCTGCCGTCGGGGAGGCCGCCGAGGAAGGAGAGAGCGGCGTCGTGCAGGTGGCCGTTGGTGGCCAGCGCGTTGCCGCCCCACGGGCCGGGATCGCCGGCCAGCGACGTGAAGGACCCGCCGGCCTCGCGCACGATGATGTCGAGCGCGGCCATGTCGTAGACCTCGAGCTCGGGCTCCACGGCGATGTCGACCGCGCCCTCGGCGACGAGCATGTAGGACCAGAAGTCGGAGTAGGCCCGGGTGCGCCAGCAGCTGCGCATCAGCGCCAGGAAGTCCTCGAGCCGCTCGCGCTCCTCCCAGCCGTGCAGCGAGGAGTAGGACAGCGAGGCGTCCTCCAGGCGGCGTACGTCGGAGACCTGGCAGCGGGTCGACTTCATCAGCGACTTGCCGGTGTGGGCGCCCTGGTCCTTCGCCGCCCACCAGCGCCGCCCGAGCTGGGGCGCGGAGACCACCGACATCACGACCTCGTCGTCGACAGCGAGCGCGATCAGGGTCGCCCAGACGGGCACACCACGCACGAAGTTCTTGGTGCCGTCGATCGGGTCGACGATCCAGCGCCGGCTCGAGGAGCCGGAGGAGCCCGACTCCTCGCCGGTGATCGCGTCGCGGGTGCGGGCGCGGGAGAGGGTGCGGCGGATCGACTCCTCGACGGCCTTGTCGGCGTCGGAGACCGGGGTGAGATCGGGCTTGGTCATGACGTGCAGGTCGAGCGCCTTGAACCGTGACTGCGACAAGGAGTCGGCATCGTCGGCCAGCAGATGCGCCAGCCGGAGGTCGTCGTTGAAGTCAGGAGTGCTCGCCACAAGGGCTCACTGTAGTGGCATCCGCGCCGCGGCGAGACAGGCCCAGGTAACCGCTTGCCCACGAAAACACCGGGCCCGGTATCCGGGTCACAGCGTGTAGGCCGGCGCCGATCGTGCCTCGAGCAGCCGGCGGAACGAGGTGACCCGGTCGGGATCGAGCCGGCCGGCCTCGACCGCGGCGTCCAGACCGCACTCGGGCTCACCGGCGGCGTGGGTGCAGCCGCGCGGACACTCGGCCGTCGCCTCCCCGAGGTCGGGGAAGGTGAGGATGAGCTTCTCGGGCTCGACGTGGGCCAGCCCGAACGTACGGATCCCCGGGGTGTCGACGATCCATCCCGACGGAAGCGGCAGCATCAACGCGGAGGTGGAGGTGTGCCGGCCGCGGCCGGTGACGGCGTTGACGTGGCCGATCTCGCGGTCGGCGTCGGGCACGATCGCGTTGACCAGCGTCGACTTGCCGACGCCGCTGTGGCCCAGCAGCACCGACGTCTTCCCGTCGAGCAGGCGACGGAGCTCGCTGATGTCGCCACCGCGCTGCGTCACGATCCACGGCACACCGAGCGACCGGTAGGTCGAGACCAGCGACTCCGGGTCGGCCAGGTCGGCCTTGGTGATGCACAGCAGAGGCTCGATGCCGGCCTCGTAGGCCGCCACGAGCGCACGGTCGATGAAGCCGGTGCGTGGCTCGGGGTCGGCGATCGCGGTCACGATCACCAGCTGGTCGGCGTTGGCGACCACGACCCGCTCGACGGGGTCGTCGTCATCGGCCGTACGCCGCAGCACCGTCGTGCGCGGCTCGAGCTCGACGATGCGCGCCAGGGCGCCGTCGGCCCCCGAGGTGTCGCCGACCACCTTCACCCGGTCGCCCACGACGACGCCCTTGCGACCCAACGGCCGTGCCTTGACGGCCCACACCTCGACCTCGGGGGCATCGTCCATGACCAGCGTGAACCGCCCCCGGTCGACGGTGATCACCCGGCCGAGGTCGGCGTCGTCGTAGCTGGGCCGATCCTTCGTACGCGGCCTCGTCCGTCGTCTCGGACGGTCGTAGTGCTCGATGTCCTCGGTGCCGAACCGGCGTTGTGCCTTCGCCATCAGGTGCTCAGAAGGCGCTGGTCGAGGCTGAGCCCGAGGCGAACAGTCGGGCCCAGAAGGGCGCGAAGTCGGTGAAGGTCTTGCTGGTGGTCTGCACGTTCTCGACCAGCACGCCGTCCACCGCGGCGCCGAGGATGACGCCGGCGTGAGCCATCCGGTGGTCGGCGTAGGTGTGGAAGATCCCGCCGTGGAGCGTCGCGGGGCGGATCGTCAGCCCGTCGGGAAGCTCGGTGACGTCGGCACCGAGCGCACCGAGCTCCCGCGCCAGCGCGGCGAGGCGGTCGGTCTCGTGGCCACGGATGTGGCCGATGCCGGTCAGGTGCGACGGCGTCTCCGCGAGTGCGCACAGGGCGGCCAGCGCGGGGGTGAGCTCGCCGAGGTCGTGCAGGTCGAGGTCGACCCCCTGCAGGCGGGCGGGCCCGGTCACGCTCAGGCCCTCGTCACCGAGCGAGACCTCGCAGCCCATCAGCGAGAGGATCTCGCGGAGCGCGTCGCCCGGCTGGTCGGTCGCGCGTGGCCAGTCGCGCACCGTCACGGTGCCGCCCGAGACGGCGGCGAGCGCCAGGAACGGTGCCGCGTTGGACAGGTCGGGCTCGATGGTGCGGTCGAGCGCCTTGATCGGTCCCGGCGCCACCGTCCACCGGTTGGCGTCCGAGTCGTCGACGGTGACGCCGTTCTCGCGGAGCATCGCGACGGTCATGTCGATGTGAGGCAGGGACGGCACTGGCTTGCCGTCGTGGCGGATGTCCACGCCCTTCTCGTAGCGTGCGCCCGCCAGCAGCAGCGCGCTGATGAACTGGCTCGAGGCTGAGGCGTCGACCACCACGGTGCCGCCCTCGATGGCGCCGTGCCCGTGAATCGTGAACGGGAGAGCCTCACCCTCGATGATCGCGCCGAGGCCGCGCAGCGCCTCGAGCACCTCACCGATCGGCCGGTTGCGCATGTGCTCGTCGCCGTCGAAGGCGACCTTGCCGGTGGAGAGGGCGGCGACGGGAGGTACGAAGCGCATCACCGTGCCGGCCAGCCCGCAGTCGATCTCGGCGTCACCGTCGAAGGGGCCCGGCGTGACGACCCAGTCGTCGCCGGAGGTGTCGACCTGCGAGCCCAACGACGTCAGCGCTGCCGCCATCAGTGCCGTGTCGCGCGAGCGCAGAGCGCGGCGTACGACGCTGGGACCATCGGCGATGGATGCCAGCACCAGCGCCCGGTTGGTGAGCGACTTGCTCCCGGGCAACGACACCGTCGCGGTGACCGGTCCGTGGGCTCGAGGTGCCGGCCAGGGGTCGGCGATGTCGGTGGCACGGTCGGTCGTCGTAGTCACGCCACGATCCTAAGCCCGCGCCGCGACGCTCGATCAGCCGATGCCGATCGCCGAGAGGAAGCCCTTCCAGGTCAACCCGCTCGACATGGTCCTGTGCTCGGCCTTCTCGGACTTCTCCGGCAGGGGAGGCTTGCTCGGGTCGGCGCTGCCGCTCGGCACGGGCGAGACCGTCGCGCTCGCGCTGCCCGAGGGAGTGGCGGAGGGGCTGCCGGACGGGCTGGGCAGCGACGGCGAACCGGACGGATCCGGCACGCCCGAGCTCGTCGACGGCGTCGGCAGGTCGGGCGTCGGCCGCGGGGTCGGGGTGGGGAACGGGCTCAGCGTCGGAGTGGGAAGCGGCGTGAGCGTCGGAGTCGGGGCCGGCGTCGGGGTGGGCTCCGGTTCGGCGGCGCCTGCCGCGACCTCGCTGTTGTCGGAGGTGTCGGTGTCTTCGTAGCCCACCGGCTCGACGCTGGCCGTGAAGCTCCACCTCTCACCCGGCTCCGGCACGAAGGTGAAGTGAGCGGCCTCGCCGTCGGCGGTCAGGGTGCACTCGTGGGTCACGCTGCCATCGGCTGACGGCACCGGAGGAGCGGCGAACTGGTCGCAGGCCCACCAGCGTCCGACGTAGGGCGAACGCACCCCGGTGATCTTGATCTTGAGCACCGTGGAGGTGTCTTCGGCGGGCTCGGGAAGGCCGGTCACGTCGACGCTGACGTCCTCGTGCTCGGGCCGGATCTGGCCCCAGAACCAGTGGCCTCCCGGTCCGGGAGTGTGCGTGTGGGCGAGGTCGACGCTCGCGTCGCTCTGCTTCACGTCGTTGAACCGCACCGTCACCACAGCCTCGTCGGTGCCGCCGTGACCATCGGAGATCTGGTAGCTGAAGGTGTCGCTGGCGCCCTCGTAGCCGCCCTTCATCGTGTAGGCGACCTTGCCGCCGGTGACGGAGACGGTGCCGTGTGCGGGCCCCTTGGTGATCTTGGCGATCGTGAGGGCGTCGTCGTTGTCGTCGGTGTCGTTGGCGAGGACGTCGATGGTGCCGCTCGCCGAGCTGCCCTGGTTGCCGTTGCCCTGGCCGTTGTTGCCCTGGCCGTTGCCGTTGCCGGGAGTGCGCTTCAGCGTCGCGCTGTCGGCGGCGGCCCTCGGGTCGGCGTTGGGGGTCGTGACCTTCACCGAGCCGGAGACGTCGCCGCCCTTGCCGTCGGTGAGCACGTAGGTGATCGTGTCGGTGCCACGCCAGCCGCGGTCGGGCTGGTAGGTCACCGTCGTGACGCGGTCGCCGGCCATCCGTAGGCCGCCGAGGACCGCGCCGCTGACGCCGCCACCCTTGCCGCCCGAGGGGGCGGTGCCGCCCTTGGTGACGGTGCCGTGGGCAGGGGAGGCGACGCTGGCCTCCTTGACCGAGAGCGGGTCGCCGTTGGCGTCGCGCGCGCCCTGGGTCAGATCGATGACCGTCTTCCCGCCGGGCTGACCCTGGATGTCGGGGATCGGGGTGGTGATGACCGGAGCCTGCTGCGCCTTCGCGGGGGCCGCGTCGGCCGGCGGAGGCGGCTGGTCTGCCGGCTTGTCGGCGGGCGGAGCCGCGGGCGGTGCAGCCGGGGGAGCGGCCGGCGGAGCCGCGGGCGGTGCGGGGTCGGCGGGAGCCGGGTCGGCCGGCGCGTCGGCGGGCGGCTTGTCGGCGGTAGGCGTCTTCGGGGCCGGGTCACCGCCGGTGAGGACGAGGCCGGCGACCACGGCGGCAGCCGCCGCGACACCAGCACCACCCGCGACCGTACGCCCCACCGGATCGCCCAGGACCCAGTCCCTGGCCCGGCCGAGGAAGAGCAGGATGCCGCCCTTCGCGGCGGCCCCACCGCCCACGGCGAGGTAGCCGGCGCCGGCGGCGCCGAGCAGGGCCGGAGCGAGCCAAGCACCCATCCCGGAGTTGACCTCGGTGAGCTCGAGGTAGATCGCGGTGCACGGGCGGCAGTCCTGCAGGTGGTCGTCGACCTTCTTCGCGTCGCGCTTGGAGAGACCGTTGCGGATGTAGGCGCCCAGGTTGGCGCGGGTGGTGGCGCAGGCCTCCTCGCCGATGTCTTGGGCGTGCATCGAGATGAAGGCCTGCTTGAGGCCCTCTCGTGCGCGGTAGGCGAGCGCCGAGACCGAGTTGGCCGACATGCCGAGCATCGCGGCGATCTCGGCCGGCTTCTGGCCCTCGACCTCGGTGTGCCACAGCACCTGCTGCCAGCGCTCCGGGAGCTGCTGGAACGCCTTCGCGGCCGCCTGGTTGTCGAAGCCCGACACGGCGGTGTCCTCGAACGGCACACCCGGGTCGAACGGGGTCAGGTCGTCGGTGGTGGTCAGCTTCGAGGCGGCGCGGATCTTGTCGACGTGGAGCCGGCGCACCGACGTCAGCAGGTAGGCCCGGAAGGCCAGGTCGGGGCCGCCACCCCGCTGCAGCACGCCCAGCACCTTGGCGAACGCCTCGGAGACCAGGTCGTCGGCGTCACCCGGCGACATCAGCTGGCGGGCGAGGCGCCGCGCGGCGTCGACGTGGCGCTCGAACAGCGTGCCGTACGCCTCGAGGTCACCGGCGCGGACGGCGGTGATCAGCTCTGCGTCGCCAGGGGCGTCGAGAGTGGAGACAGAGGTGGGGTTCGGATCGCTCACAGCACCAGAGACGGTAGACGGACAAAGACATGACGCGGATCGCGCCACACGGTGGCGCACGTCGAGCCAACGACAGCGGTAGTCGGCACGTCACGCCCCTTCAATGGATATGACAACAAGTTTTTGAAGCGCCCAGAAATTACCCCAGATTGCGGGTCGCTTTCCCGTCATGGTTGCCGATCGAGTGCGTCAAGTCTATGCGGGGACGCGCGAGTCGGCGCGCCGATGACTGTATCTGTGACGATCCGCGAGGATCCACGACGATCCGCGACCGGAAAAATTGTGGCAAGACCCGAATCATGATGAGAAAGGGGTGTGCTGTGCGGCTGTTCTCCCGGGCGTGGCGTGGGCACACCTCTGTCCCGCTCGCGGTGCCCCTCACCGATGAGCAGCGGGCAGCGCTCCCGCCCCGGTTCGAGGCGGTCGCCGAGGCCCTGGCGGATCGCAGCGGTTACGTCGCCGAGGCGTGCTGGGTGGCCGGCCACGACCTCGCCGAGAGCGGGGCAGCGCTCGGCGAGAGCCTGGAGGACCTGCGTACGACGACTCGGACGGTCGAAGACCGTGACCCGGCCTTCTCCGAGGTGCACGCGCTCTCCGTCGCGTGGAGCGAAACCACGCTCGGTTATCTCCACACCATCTCCTGTGCCGATCCACTGACCGGCCTCGCGACCCTCGCGCACGTCCGCGAACGCATCTCGGACCTCTACCGCGAAGCCCGCTGGGCGAGCCATGCGCTGGTCGTCACCGACGCCCACGTCCCCGGCACGTCGGGCGGGCCGACCGACGGTATCGCCGCCGCACGCCGGATGTCGCTGCTCGGCCAGACGGCCCGCACCGTCTTCGCCGGTGCGGCCGCCGTCGGGCAGATCGGCCGCAGGCGGATGATCGTGGTCGCCCCACGTGACGAGATGCTGGCCAGACGCCTCGCGCTGCTGAAGAAGATGGTCGATCACGGCGCCGACCGGATCTGGATCGAGGGCCTCCCCGAGAACGACCGGTCCGCGGGCTTCCTGCTCGACGAGCTCGCCCGCGGAGCGTAGCTGGCCGCTACCTCGATCGCCCGACGCCGTCGCGCGGCGGCGATAAGGTGAACGTATGTGCGGTCGATACGCGTCGAGCCGCCAGCCCGACGAGCTGGCGGAGGAGTTCGAGATCGATGAGCTGCGCCTCCAGGAGCCGTTGACCGAGAGCTACAACGTGGCCCCGACCAACGATGTCTACGCCGTCCTGGAGCGTCCGCCGCGCGACGAGCAGCCGGCGGGGGAGCGCCAGCTCCGCGCCGTACGGTGGGGGCTGGTGCCGTCGTGGGCGAAGGACGCCAAGATCGGCAACCGGATGATCAACGCCCGGATGGAGACGGTCGCCGAGAAGCCCGCCTATCGCAGGGCCTTCGCCAAGCGCCGTTGCCTCCTTCCTGCCGACGGCTACTTCGAGTGGTACGCCACCGATGCGGTAGACCAGAAGGGACGGGCTCGCAAACAGCCCTACTTCATCACCCCGAAGGACGGGGGAGTGCTGGCGATGGCCGGGCTCTACGAGCTGTGGCCCGACCCTGCGAAGGACGAGGACGACCCCACCCGCTGGCTGTGGTCGTGCACCGTGATCACCACCGAGGCCGAAGACGCGCTCGGACGCATCCACGACCGGATGCCGCTGATGGTCGAACGTGAGCGCTGGGACCAGTGGCTCGACCCGGCCGGCCCGGGCGACGTTGGCCTGCTGACCCCGGCGGCGCCCGGGCGACTGGAGGCGTTCCCGGTGTCCACGCTGGTGAGCAACGTACGCAACAACGGGCGTGAGCTCATCGAGCCGCTTCCGCTCGAGGAGGCCTGGGGCTGACATGGGCGGAACCACCACGCAGATGATCGAGACGCCCTACGGACCAGGGCGGCTGTTCACCCGGCGTGCGCGGCGGCCGCAGGCGACCCTGCTGCTCTCCCACGGAGCCGGCAACGGCATCGACACCCACGACCTGATGGCGCTCAACGACGCGCTGCCGGGTCAGGGGATCACCGTGGTGCGCTTCGAGCAGCCCTGGCGGGTCAAGGGCAAGCCGGTGGCCACGCCACCCAAGTCGCTCGACGCGGCGCTGACCACCGCCGCCAACTGGATGCGGGTGCGCACTCCGCTGGTGGTCGGTGGCCGTTCGGCCGGCGCCCGTTCGGCGGTGCGCACCGCGCGCGGTCTCGGTGCCGCCGGTGCGCTGTGCCTGGCCTTCCCGCTGCACCCGCCGAGCAAGCCGCAGAACTCGCGTGCCCACGAGCTGCTCGACGCCAAGGTGCCGACGCTGGTGCTGCAGGGCACCCGCGACAGGTTCGGCACGCCCGAGGAGTTCCCCGACAGCGTCGAGGTCACCCCGATCCCCGGCGCCGACCACTCGTTGGTCGTCGGCAAGCGCGGCCCGGTCAGCCAGTCCGATGCCGACGCCATCCTGGTCGAGTCGACGTTGGAGTGGCTGGTGCGCGAGGTCATCGCCTAGAAATCTCCTACCAAAGAGGGAGGCCACGCAGAAGGCCGGCTCCTAGCCTGGAAGACATGGGGAACAACAACGGCTCCGAGAAGCAGGGCGACGGTGCTGAGCCCACCGCGCGTCGCTGGAACTGGGGTGCGGGGATCGGCGTCGGCGCAGCGTTCGGCATCGTCTTCGGCGTGATGTTCCACAACATCCCCCTGGGCATCTCGTTCGGTGCCGCGTTCGTCCCCGTGTTCGCGATGCTGACTGCGTCGTCCGGTGGCAGTGACGATCCTCCGCCCCCGCCAAG
Organism: Nocardioides albertanoniae; assembly: GCF_006716315.1. Taxonomy (NCBI): domain Bacteria; kingdom Bacillati; phylum Actinomycetota; class Actinomycetes; order Propionibacteriales; family Nocardioidaceae; genus Nocardioides; species Nocardioides albertanoniae. Next base: position 1,368,504 of record NZ_VFOV01000001.1, read on the forward strand.
CTCCACCGACGCCGGCTGAAGCTCCTCTCGCGGTGCGACCGGACGAGCCCTGAGTGGGTGGCGGTCATCGCCGGGAATGCATGGGCACCGTCGTGGCGTTCTGAAAAACATGATCACCCTGCTCGAGCGCCCTGCGGCGTACGCGTCGCCGATGAGCGCACCCATGCTCACCCGCGTACCCTGGGACGTGATGAGCGACAACAACAACTACCTCGACTCCGAGGCAGCCGAGGCGGGGGCCCCTGAGGTCGTCGACCTGGCGACCGAGACACCCGAGGAGCGCGCGCTGCGCTTCGAGCGGGACGCTCTCCCCTTCCTCGACCAGCTCTACTCTGCCGCGATGCGGATGACCCGCAACCCGTCGGATGCGGAAGATCTCGTGCAGGAGACGTTCGCCAAGGCGTACTCCTCCTTCCACCAGTTCAAGCCCGGCACCAACCTCAAGGCCTGGCTCTACCGCATCCTGACCAACACCTTCATCAACACTTACCGGAAGAAGCAGCGTCAGCCGCAGCAGTCGATGTCCGAGGACGTCGAGGACTGGCAGCTGGCTCGTGCCGAGTCCCACAGCTCGACCGGCTTGAAGTCGGCCGAGATGCAGGCGCTCGAGCACCTGCCCGACTCTCAGGTGAAGGACGCGCTGCAGCGTCTTCCCGAGGAGTTCCGGCTCGCCGTCTACCTCGCCGACGTCGAGGGATTCGCCTACAAGGAGATCGCCGACATCATGGAAACCCCGATCGGCACCGTCATGTCGCGCCTTCACCGCGGCCGACGCCAGCTGCGCGACCTTCTCTCCGACTATGTGCGCACCAACGACCTCACGGTCGCTCGTGGAGGTGCGTCATGAGTTCCCACGAGCACGAGGCCTCCGCCACCGAGTGCGCCGACTTCCTCGAGCAGATCGTCTTCCTGATCGACAACGAGCTCGGTGCGACCGACGTCGCCGCGGTCAAGCTGCACCTGCAGAGCTGCACCCCGTGCCTGGAGACCTACGACCAGCAGCGCATCGTCAAGGCGGTCGTGGCGCGCTCCTGCGCCGAGGTCGCCCCGGGTGAGCTTCGCTCGAAGATCATGGTGCAGATCCAGGCGCTCCGCACGGAGTCCTGACGACGGCGTTCCTGCCTGGTCACAGACGACGAGAGCCCCAGCCGAATCGGCTGGGGCTCTTTTCGCGTCTGTCGACAGCGCGTCAGGCGTTGGGGCGCTTGCCGTGGTTCGCGCCCTTCTTGCGGCGAGCGCGCCGCTTGCGGCCGGTCTTGCCCATGATGTTCTCCTCCATTGGGGTACGTGACCCCGAGGGGCCTCGCGACAGTGTCTCAAATGCGGGGCGGAGACGTGAAATTCACCCCGCCCTCGGCCGGCTCCTCGGGCCGGTGATCAACCCACGAAGGCGCTGTTGGAGCGCTTGAGCGCCGAGACGACGACGAGCAGCAGGTCGCCGCGGATCTGCGGGGTGTCGTTGCTGAGCGCGAGCTGCACGTAGAGTGCGCGCAGGAAGGTCTCGGCGTTGCCGGTCACCAGGAAGGGGTCGCGGTCGGGCGTCTCCGGGGTGCTGGTGGCGACGGTGACGATCCGGTTGATCCACGGCTCCATGATGTTGAGCGGCACGAGGTTGCGGCGCAGCACCGAGATGGTCGCGGCCGCCAGCCGGTCGGCCTCGCCGTGGGTGTAGATGGTGTCGCCCCGGGCGAGCACCCGGTCGGCGACGACGTCGAGGATCACCGTCAGCTCGGGCTTGCCGAGGTGCACCGAGGCCGCCAGGATGCCCAGGGCATCGGCTCCGCGAGCGACCGCGTGCGCCCAGCCACGCTCGGGGACGAACGCGCGCAGGTCACGCTCCCGCAGCAGCCAGGTGGCGATCCGGTCGCCCCACTCGAGCACCTTGCCCGCCGGCACCAGCGAGCGGGCGTTGTCGCGGTCGATGCACTGGGCCAGCGCCTCGACGGAGGAGGCACGGCGGAAGACCCCGTTGTTGCCGGAGTCGCCGAGCCCGACGACGAGACCGGCCGCCATCCCGTCGCCCAGACCGGCGAGCAGGTCGTCATAGACACCGCGCTGGATCCACGCCGACAGGGTGGGCACGGCCAGGCCGCTGCGTACGTCTGGATCGGGGTCACCGAGCATCCTGGTGAGCTCGATGGTGAGGTCTCCGAGCGGCCGGTCGGTGGGTACGGCCAGACCGGTCGAGTGAACCTCTCGCCAGTACGCCTCCGACATGGGGAACATCCTGCCAAACCCGCCAGCGCGTGGATATCCGACCCGCGCAATGCCATACCTTGGTCTACATCTACGCTGGCGGCGTGCCCACCCTGAGTGAGCTTGCCCAGAGCCACACCGACCTCGTCAGCGAGGATGTCGGCTGGCTTCAGCTGCTGATGGCCGACTGGCAGATCCTGGCCGACCTCTCCTTCGCCGACCTCGTGCTGTGGTTGCCCGACAAGTCGGGCAACGGGTTCTGGGCGGCCGGGCAGATGCGTCCCACCACCGGTCCGACGGCCTACGTCGACGACATCGTCGGCATGTTCGTGCCGAAGGGCCGCCACGCGACTCTCGACGACGCGGTGGATGTCGGCAGGCTGGTGCGGGAGGGTGACCCGGAGTGGCGCGACGACCTCCCGGTGCGTGTCGAGACCATCCCCGTACGCCGCTCCGGCCGCATCATCGGCGTCCTGAGCCGCAACACCAACCTGCTCGGCGTGCGCACCCCCTCCAAACTCGAGCTGTCCTACCTGCAGACCGCCAACGACCTGACCCAGATGGTCGCCAACGGCTACTTCCCGGCGGCCGGTCAGCGCAGCGACCACGCCGACACTCCTCGGGTCGGTGACGGGTTCGTGCGCGTCGACGCCGACGGTGTCGTCGACTACGCCAGCCCCAACGCACTCTCCGTCTTCCGGCGCCTGGGGCTCTCCGGCGACCTCGCCGGCCAGTCGCTGGCCGGGATGACGCGCGCGCTGGTGCCGCCGCGCAAGCGCCCCGACGAGGAGACGCTGAGCGCCGTGCTCGGTGGTCGGGCGCACCGCGACACCGAGATCGACACCGGTGGGATCGCGATCATCATGCGCTCCATCCCGCTGCGACCGCGGGGTGAGGCGATCGGCGCGCTGGTGCTGCTGCGCGACGTCACCGACCTGCGTCGGCGTGATCGCGAGCTCGTCACCAAGGACGCGACGATCCGCGAGATCCACCATCGGGTGAAGAACAACCTACAAACCGTGGCCGCGCTGCTCAGGATGCAGTCTCGCCGGGTCGACTCGGGTGTGGCCCAAGATGCGCTGAACGAGGCCGTACGCCGGGTCGGATCGATCGCGCTGGTGCACGAGACCCTCTCCCAGCAGGCCGTCGAGGAGACCGTCGAGTTCGACGAGATCGCCGATCGGCTGGCCTCCATGGTCGGGGAGGTCACCTCGATCGGCGTGCCGGTGCGGATGCGCCGCGAAGGCTCGTTCGGCGCGCTGCCCTCGGAGGTGGCCACGCCGATGGCGATGGTGATCACCGAGCTGCTGCAGAACGCCGTCGAGCACGGCTACCGCGACACCGGCGGCCGGGACACCCCGGACGCCGGCAAGATCACGATGTCCGTACGACAGCAACCCGCCGGGCATCTCCAGGTGACCATCGAGGACGATGGCCGTGGACTACCCGACGGGTTCAGCCTCGACACCTCGACGAACCTGGGGCTGTCGATCGTCAAGACTCTCGTCGAAGGCGAGCTCGGTGGCCGGCTCTCGTTGGGGCCCCGGCCAGATGGCGATGGGGCGAGAGCTGCGGTCGAGCTGCCGTTGAATCTCTAGTTCTTGTACCTGTGGTGAACCCTCACGGGTTCGTGGTGAGCCTTGTGCGGACTCTGCGGGTGGGGGACTCGCAGAGGAACGCGGTCGGGCTGGTCAGACGGCGGTGCGAACACGCGAGCGGGCGTTGCGGCGCTTCAGCGCGCGACGCTCGTCTTCGCTCAGTCCGCCCCAGACGCCGTGATCCTGACCGGCTTCAAGAGCCCACTGCAAACACTGCTCCCGGACGTCGCAACGCCGGCAGACCTGCTTGGCTTCCTCGATCTGCAAGATGGCCGGACCGGTGTTTCCGATGGGGAAGAACAGTTCCGGGTCTTCATCGAGACAAGCCGAACGGTGGCGCCAATCCATGGCTGGGCAGACCCTCTTTCTGACGTAGGATGGGCAAGGCCCTGGTGGTGCGAGACCTTGCGAATGAGCACGTGGATGGGGATGTTGTGAATGTCTTCACGTGCGTACTGTCCCTAGCGTTCCAAGAAATGGACGCCGAGACAACCCCTAACCAGTGTCTGCTTCGTCACCGAACCGTAACACTCAGTCTGCTTGTGGCTAGACAAATCGGTAACGCGGTGAGTTACCGGGATTTTCCGTGGTGTATGCTCTCGCGATTTTCTGAGCCGGACGCCAGGTTCTAGCCTACGAAGGTGATCGCGCAGCGCCGGCCCTGGACCCTTCTGCTCACCCTCGTCGCCGCCGGCCTCGAGGCCGTCGCCATGCTGGCCTGGGCGATCTTGGAGTTCGTACGCATCCCCGGCGCGGCGTCGCTGACCACCGCGATCGCGGGCGGCATCTTCTTCCTGCTCTGCGCCGCGGGGATCGGCTGGTGCACCTACACGCTGTGGCGCCTCGACTCGTGGTCGCGCGCACCGCTCGTGCTCGTGCAGCTCATCGTGCTCGGCCTTGCCTGGAACCTCCGTGCCGACCTCGCCCTGGCCGGTGGGCTGGCGCTGGTCGCGATCGTCGCTCTCGTCGGCATCTTCGCGCCGCCGAGCATCGCCGCGCTCGAGGAGAGCTGACATCGCCGGTCCGTCGACCTAGTCCTCCTCCAGCGCCTTGCGGAGCTGGGTCAGGGAGCGGTTGAGCAGCCGCGAGACCTGCATCTGGGAGACGCCCAGCTCGGCGGCGATCTCGGTCTGCGTGCGGTTGCGGAAGAACTTCAGCGTCAGGACCCGCTTCTCGTGGGGGGAGAGGCTGTCGAGGACGGGCCTGATCGACTCCCGCACCTCGACGTCGTCGAGGCGCAGGTCGTGGGCGGTCAGCGAGTCGAGCATCGGCGAGGCATCGTCGCTCTCGGAGTCGAGCGACAGCGCGGCGTACGCGTTGCCGGACTCGAGGCCCTCGATGACGGTCTCGAGGCTGACGCCGAGGCGGGCGGCGAGGTCGCGCGGTGTGGGGGAGCGGCCGAGCTCCTGGGTGAGCTCGGAGGTGGCTTCGCGCAGGTTCTGCTGCAGGTCGCGCAGGCGACGGGGCACGCTGATCGCCCACCGGCTGTCGCGGAAGTAGCGCTTGATCTCGCCGAGGATGGTCGGCACGGCGTAGGTCGAGAACTCCGTGTCGCGGCCGAGGTCGTAGCGGTCGACGGCGTTGAGGAGTCCCACGACCCCGACCTGCACCAGGTCTTCGTGGGGCTCGCCGCGGCCGTAGAACTGCGCGGCGCAGTATTCGACCAGCGCCATGTTGAGGTGGACCAGCTCGTCGCGGGTGGTGGCCCGCTCGGCGTCGGTCAGCTCCGAGCCGGCGAGCTTCGTGAAGAGCACGCGGGAGCGTCTGCGGGCCTCGTCGACCTCGCTGGTGCTCCTCGATCGCGACGCCCGGATCGCCTGTGGCGCCATGTCAGCGAGCGGCTCCCAGTGGGGTCGCTCCCGCGACCAGGGAAATGCGGAGCCGGTCGCCCTCGGGGGTGGCGGTGACGTCTCGCGCCAGCGAGGTGAGCACCTGCCAGGCGAAGCTCTCCTCGTCGATCTCGGCCACGGCCTCACAGGTGGTGACGACGGTGATGCCGATGGTGTCCTCGCCGAGGTCGAAGACGACGTCGAGGTCGGCGGCCTCCTTGGCGCACTCGAGGCAGATCGCCGCCGCCTCGCTGACCGCCATCCGCAGGTCTTCGATGTCCTCGAGAGTGAAGTCGAGGCGCGCGGCGAGCGCGGCGGTCGTCGTACGCAGCACGGAGACGTAGGCACCTTCTGCGGGAAGGCGCAGCTCGACCTGGGGCATCTGGGGTGTCAGTCCTTCTGATGGGCGTCTCGCTGATTATGCAACGGGATCGGCCCGGCCGGGCCGTAACGCACCGCAGCCGCCCCGTGGAACGGAGCGGCTGCGGCCGAAGAGCTCGAGACGGAGCTCAGGCCTTCTTGTCTTCAGATCCCGGCTGGCGCCTTGATCTGGCTTCTCGCAAGTCGGCCTTCGTCCCTCAGGCCTTCTTGGTCGCCCAGAAGATCTCGGCGATCTCGTCGATCTTGGCGAGGAGCTGGTCGGCGACCTCGACGTCGAGGGTGCCCTTGGTGCCGGAGGCACCGGCCAGCTTCGTGGCCTCGTTGACGAGGGTGTGGAGCTGGGGGTACTTCTCGAAGTGCGGGGGCTTGAAGTAGTCGGTCCACAGCACCCACAGGTGCTCCTTGACCAGGTTGGAGCGCTGCTCCTTGATGATCACCGCACGGGTGCGGAAGTCGGGGTCGTCGCTGTCCAGAGCCTTCTGGATGACGGCCTTGACGGACTCGGCCTCGATGCGTGCCTGGGCGGGGTCGTAGACGCCGCAGGGCAGGTCGCAGTGGGCAGAGACCTCAATGGAGGGAGCGAAAAGTCGCGCGAACATGCGGATCCTCTCGAGAGTGTTCATGTGTCCTACTGATTGCGACACTACTCCGCATGGAACACACCCGGTCGACGGCACCCCATCACCCGGACAACCCGCCGTCCCCGTCCGGCCCGCGGTGGGGGATGGCGACCGTCGTCGGCGTCTCCATGGAGCCGACCCTGCGGGCGGGTGACCGGCTGTGGGTCTCCTACCGACGTACGCCGGTGCCCGGTGCGATGGTCGTCGCACGGCTCGCCGACGGGGCGGTCGTGGTGAAGCGGGCCGTGGAGCGGCGTACGACCTCGTCGGGGCGTGCCGCGTGGTGGCTGCTCTCGGACAACTCGGAGGCCACAGGGGTGATCGACTCCCGCCACCGCGGGCCGGTCGCGGAGGACGACGTGATCGGCGTGGTGACGGCCCGGATGTGGCCGCGGCCGCGCATCCTGTGGCCCGGTCCGGCGGCCCAGTCTGGCTGAGGGCTCCAGATGAGGGGTTGATCACGTTGTAGGAAACATCAACCGCTGCCTCCGGTAACGTATGGGAAACTGCCATCCGGGCATCACATCCCTGTAGATGGCGCCTTGCGCGGCACCACCCTCGGCTCGCGTTCGAACGCCCGACGTCCTGAGTCCGAAGTTTCTGGAGGCCCCCTAATGACCGAGTCCACCCTGCCCACCGAACCCGCCACCTACGACGGTGACCCGGTGTTCGAGCTTCACCGCGGCGGGAAGATGGCGATCACGGCGACCGCGTCGGTCTCCGACAAGGATTCGCTGTCGATGGCCTACACGCCCGGTGTCGCGCGGGTCTGCACCGCGATCGCCGAGCAGCCCGACCTGGCGCACACCTACACCTGGGTGCCCAACACCGTCGCCGTGGTGACCGACGGCACCGCCGTGCTCGGCCTGGGCGACATCGGTCCCGCCGCCGCGATGCCGGTGATGGAGGGCAAAGCGGTGCTGTTCAAGGAGTTCGGCGGCGTCGACTCGATCCCGATCTGCCTCGACACCACCGACGTCGACGAGATCGTCGAGACCGTCATCCGGATGGCGCCCTCCTTCGGCGGCATCAACCTGGAGGACATCTCCGCTCCGCGCTGCTTCGAGATCGAGGACCGCCTCAAGGAGGCGCTCGACATCCCGGTCTTCCACGACGACCAGCACGGCACTGCCGTGGTCACGCTCGCTGCGCTGATGAACTCGCTGAAGCTGACCGGCCGCGACCCGGAGACGACCCGCGTGGTCATCTCGGGTGCCGGCGCCGCCGGTGTGGCCGTCGCCAAGATCCTGCTCGAGTTCGGCATCAAGGATCTCGTGCTGCTCGACCGCAAGGGCATCATCTCCTCGACCCGCTCCGACCTGACCGCCTCGAAGAAGGCGATCGCCGAGCTCACCGCCGACACCACCGGCCGCTCGGGCTCGCTCGCCGACGCGATGTCGGGTGCCGACGTCTACGTCGGTGTCTCCGGCGGCACCGTTCCCGAGGAGCTCGTCGCGACCATGGCGGACCAGGGCATCGTCTTCGCGATGGCCAACCCGAACCCGGAGATCCACCCCGACGTCGCGCACAAGTACGCCAGCATCGTCGCCACCGGTCGCTCCGACTTCCCCAACCAGATCAACAACGTGCTCGCCTTCCCGGGGATCTTCCGCGGCGCGATCGACGTCCACGCCTCCTCGATCACCGAAGGCATGAAGCTCGCCGCTGCCCAGGCGCTGGCGGCTCTTGTCGGCGACGACCTGGCCGCCGACAAGATCATCCCCGAGCCCTTCGACCCCCGCGTCGGCCCCGCCGTCGCCGCTGCTGTCGCCGACGCCGCCCGCGCCGACGGCGTAGCCCGCCAGTAGCCCACCCGCGTCGAGTCGGCTCGTTCTGACCGAGATTCGCGCCGAGTCGGCTCGTTCTAACGAGCCGACTCGGCGCGTTGTGGCGTCAGAACGAGCCGACTCGACGGTTTCTGGGTGGGGTTTGATCGGGGTTTGGTTGGCGCCGATGGGGTGCGGCGAGGTTCGGTAGGGTCGGGCCCATGTTCGCTGCGTACGCCGAGAAGTTCTCATCCGACGACCCGATCTCAGGCCTCGTGCTGGGTGAGCGGCCCGACCCGGTCGCGCCCGACGGGTGGACGACGGTCACCGTCAAGACCGCATCGCTCAACCACCACGACCTGTGGTCGTTGCAGGGGGTGGGGCTCAAGGCGGAGGCGCTGCCGATGATCCTCGGGTGCGACGCGGCCGGGCTCGACGAGGACGGCAACGAGGTCGTGGTGCACTCGGTGATCTCCTCGCCCGACTGGACCGGTGACGAGACCCTCGACCCGAAGCGGTCGCTGCTCTCCGAGCGTCACCAGGGCACCTTCGCCGAGAAGGTGATCGTGCCGCGGCGCAACGTCGTGGCGAAGCCCGAGGGGATGTCGTTCGAGGAGGCGGCCTGCCTGCCGACGGCGTGGCTGACCGCCTACCGGATGCTCTTCACCCAGGGCGGACTCAAGGCCGGCGACTCGGTGCTGGTGCAGGGCGCCGGCGGGGGAGTGGCGACGGCGGCGATCACCCTCGCGCGGGCGGCCGGCCTGAAGGTCTACGCCACCTCGCGTGACGAGGCCAAGCAGAAGCGTGCCATCGAGCTCGGCGCCCACGAGGCGCTGCCGAGCGGCGAGCGCCTGCCGGTCAAGGTCGACGCGGTGATCGAGACCGTCGGGCGGGCCACCTGGAAGCACTCGATCCGTTCGCTGCGCCCCGGCGGGGCGATCATCATCAGCGGCACCACCTCGGGGGCGAACCTCGACGACGCGCTGCTGACCAACATCTTCTTCCTCCAGCTCAAGGTGATCGGCTCGACGATGGGCACCCGCGCCGACCTGGCCTCGCTGGTGTCGCTGCTCGACGCCACCGGCACCAGGCCGCTCATCGACCGCACCATGCCCCTGACCGAGGCCAAGGCCGGCTTCGAGGCGATGCATGCCGGTGAGCTGTTCGGGAAGGTCGTCTTCACCGTCTGAGCAGGAGGTGCGGCAGCAGGTGTGACGTACGGAATATCGTTCGACTTCGACTGGTTCTGCAAGGGAGCATTGAGTCTCACCGCCGGAGGGCTCGGAAAGTTTCTCGTGGCGTGATGTCGAAATCGGCCTGGCCCGTTCGATCTATGTATAGAGCGGGTGGCAACGGGCCCCTGCGAACCATCCGAGGAACCTGTCATGACTGCTGCCGTCTCCACCTCAGACCGCCCGCTGGGTGGCTCTGCCGATTCGTCGCGGGGCGACCGTGCCGATTCGTCGCGGGCCAGCCAGAAGCGGCGTACGCCTGCCGTCATCACCCTGCTCGTGCTGGCCACCTTCGTGGTGATCCTCAACGAGACGATCATGCTCAACGCGATCCCGAACCTGATGCGGAGCTTCGGGGTCACCGAGCATGCCGCCCAGTGGGTCTCGACCGCGTTCATGCTGACGATGGCGTCGGTGATCCCGGTGACCGGCTGGTTCCTGCAGCGGGTGACGACCAGGGCGGCGTACGCGACGGCGATGGGTGTCTTCATCGCCGGCACCCTGGTCTCGGCGCTGGCGCCGGTGTTCGGGGTGCTGCTCGCCGGCCGGGTCATCCAGGCGGCCGGCACGGCGATCATGATGCCGCTGCTGATGACCACGCTGATGACGGTGGTCGAGGAGAGCGATCGCGGCCGGGTCATGGGCAACATGTCGATGGCGATCTCGGTGGCGCCCGCGCTCGGGCCGACCGTGTCGGGCCTCATCTTGCAGTTCGGCTCGTGGCGGCTGCTGTTCGTGCTGGTGCTGCCGATCGCGGTCGCGGTCACCTGGTCGGGCCTGCGCCGCCTCGAGAACGTCGGTGAGACCTCCGAGTCGAGCGTCGACTGGGCCTCTGTGGTGGTCGCCGCGTTGGGCTTCGGGTCGCTCGTCTACGGTCTGAGCCGTTTCGCCGAGGGCGAGGTCGGGCTGCCGCTGGTGATCGCCGGGGTCGGTGCTCTGCTGATCGTCGGCTTCGTGCTCCGCCAGCTTCATCTGCAGCGCTCCGGCACGCCGCTGCTCGATCTGCGCGCGCTCAAGCACGCCACCTTCGCCAAGGCGCTGGTGCTGATGGCGATCGCGTTCCTGGCGATGATGGGCTCGATGATCCTGCTGCCGCTCTACCTGCAGACGGTGCGTGGGCTCAGCCCGCTCTACACCGGCCTGCTGGTCATGCCGGGTGGCCTCGCGATGGGGCTCCTCGGGCCGACGGTCGGGCGTATCTTCGACGCCTACGGCGGCCGCGTGCTCATGATCCCGGGCTCGATCGGGATCGTCGTGACCCTCGCGGGTCTCTCGCAGATCTCGATGACCACGCCCTACTGGGTGGTGCTGGCGCTCCACATGGTGCTGATGGTGAGCCTGGCGTCGGCGTTCACGCCCGTCTTCACCCTCGGCCTCGGGTCGCTGCCGACCCACCTCTACTCCCACGGGTCCTCGATCCTGGGCACGCTGCAGCAGGTCGCCGCCGCGTTCGGCACCGCCCTGTCGGTCACCGTGATGTCCGTACGCAGCGAGCAGGTCGTCGACACGGTCGGTGCCGTCGCCGCTCAGGTGAGCGGACTGCAGGCGGCCTTCCTCGTCAGCGCGGTCCTCGCGCTGGTCGTCGTCGTGATGGCCGTGCTGCTGCCCGCTCGTGCCGACGGGCACGGCGAGGCCGAGGCGGAGGCCGACCCTGGCACGGATGCCGAGCAGGACCCGGAGGCCCGCACCGATCTCGACGTCGAGCTCGCCGAGCTGTGCGAGCACGGGCGTGAGCCCGCCGCGTGCGGCTGCTGAGCTGCCTCACCGCTCCGATCGCCAGTGGTAGACGCCGACCAGCAGCATCCTGAGCTGGGTGCGCACGGCGGCGATGACCTGCTCCTCGCGCTCGGAGCGGTCGGTGGAGAGGATCTGCTCGGCGGTCGCGACCAGCACGGTCACGAACAGCGACGAGAGCACGCGCAGATCCTTGGAGGTCCACACGTCGGTGCCGGTCATCAGCGCCAGGTCGGTGGCGAGCTCACGCTCGCAGAGCTCGATCTCGCGCCGGATGGCCTCGCGCACCGAGCTGGGGCCGGCGACCCGCTCACGGGCGATGAACGCGAAGTGGTCGCGACGCCGGTGGACGTGGTCGACGAGGGCATCGATCGATCCGTCGACGATGTCCTCGTCGTGCTGCGCTGAGCGGCGTACGTCGCGGAAGAGGGCGCGCAGCGAGCCGAACGACTCCTCGACCAAGGCCAGCCCGAGCGACTCGATGGAGTCGAAGTGGCGGTAGAAGGCGGTCGGCACGATGCCGACCTGCTTGGCGACCTGGCGGAGCGAGAGCGCGGCCAGCGAGCTGTCGGCGCACAGTTCGAGGGTCGCGTCGAGGATGGCTCGTCGGGTGCGCAGCTTGCGCTCCGCGCGGCTCTCCGGCTCGGTGCCCGTCTCGATCACCACACCATCCTAGGGGGAGACAGGCCCTCGATGCTCAGTGCACGGGTGTACACCGTGACCTGAACCACTCCGTCGGAGTATTGACGCACTGCCTCGTGGCCCGTCATTGTTGTCGGTGTACAGATGTTCACTGAAAGGCGAAACACATGGCACTCGACCTCGGCGGCCGGATCCTCCGCTCCCGCACGGTTGCGGCGCTCGCCTCACCGCACGGCATCGACCGCTATCTTACCCAGATCAACCCGATGCTGGCAGCGCACGAGGTGCGCGCCCGCATCGTCGACATCCACCCGGAGGTCAGCGCGCCCGGCGCGCCCCGCGTGGCGACCGTGACCCTGCAGCCCACCTCGACCTGGCGCGGTCACCGCGCCGGCCAGCACGTCAGCGTCGGCATCGACACGGGGGAGGGGCGGCGTACGACCCGCGTCTTCACCGTCTCCAACACCGAGAGCAAGCCGGGTGACCCGCTCACCATCACGGTGCGTGCCCACGACGACGAGGACGCGACCCCCTACAGCATCTCGAAGTACCTGACCGAGCGAGCGACGGTCGGCACCCTCGTGCACCTCTCGCAGGCCGAGGGCGACTTCGTGCTCCCGCACCACGTGCCCGAGCACATCGTGCTCATCTCCGGCGGCTCGGGCATCACCCCGGTGATGTCGATGCTGCGCTCGCTGCAGCGGCGTACGCACCGCGGGAAGGTCACGTTCCTGCACTGGGCGCCGAGCGCGGAGCGCCAGATCTACGCCGAGGAGCTCGAGGAGATCCGCGGCCAGGGGCACGGCGTCGACCTGCACATCATGCACACCGCCGACGGGGCGCCCTACCTCTCGCCGGCACTCCTGGAGAAGCTCGTCCCCGGCTACCGCGACCTGCCCACCTGGGTCTGCGGCCCCGAGTCGCTCATCGAGGCGACCCAGGCTGCCTACGACGGCACCGAGTCGCTCCACGTGGAGTACTTCAAGCCGCCTCGCTCCGGCGGTGTCGCCGGCGGCGAGATGACCTTCTCCACGACCGGCAAGACCGTCGCCAACGACGGCGCCACGATCCTCGACCAGGCCGAGGCCGCGGGGCTGAGCCCCGAGCACGGCTGCCGGATGGGGATCTGCTTCTCCTGCACCGCCAACAAGAGCTCCGGGCTGGTCCGCAACGTCCTCACCGGCGAGACCTCCGAGCTGCCCGACGAACAGATCCGGATCTGCGTGAGCACGCCCGAGGGCGACTGTGCAGTCGACCTCTGAGCGCCGCGGACCCGTCCCACCACGGAACGTAAGGAACTGAACCCATGACCACCGTTGAGAAGACCGGCAACCGGCGGCTCACCGCCGAGGAGCTCGAGGCCTTCGGCGCCGAGATGGACGTCATCCGCCAGCGCATCGTCGCCGACCTGGGCGAGGACGACGCGGCGTACATCTACAACATCGTCAAGAAGCAGCGCGCCTTCGAGATCGCCGGCCGCTCGCTCTACTACCTGCCCGTGATCGGCTGGGTGCCTGCCGTCGCCTGCCTGTCGATCTCGAAGATCCTCGACAACATGGAGATCGGGCACAACGTCATGCACGGCCAGTACGACTGGATGGGCGACCCCGACCTCAACTCGCGCATGTTCGAGTGGGACACGATGGCGCCGTCGGAGAACTGGAAGTACGGCCACAACTACATGCACCACACGTTCACCAACATCGTGGGCAAGGACCGCGACGTCGGCTACGGCATCCTCCGGATGGACGAGGACCAGGAGTGGCGCCCCTACTACCTCGGCAACCCGATCTACGCCTTCTTGCTGATGACGTTCTTCGAGTGGGGCGTGGCGATGCACGACCTCGAGGTCGACGAGCTCGTCGCAGGCCGTCGCACCTGGGCTGAGAACAAGGAGATCGGCGCCCGGATCCTGCGCAAGGTGAAGGAGCAGACCCTCAAGGACTACGTGCTGTTCCCGCTGCTCACCGGGCCGCTGGCGCCGCTCACGTTCGCGGGCAACTTCACCGCCAACATCATCCGCAACCTGTGGACGTTCAACATCATCTTCTGCGGCCACTTCCCGGCCGGTGTGGCGTCGTTCTCGCAGGAGGAGTGCGAGGACGAGACGCAGGGCCACTGGTACTACCGTCAGCTGCTCGGCTCGGCCAACATCACCGGCGGCCGCCTCTTCCACATCATGTCGGGCAACCTGTCCTACCAGATCGAGCACCACCTCTTCCCCGACCTGCCCGCCCGCCGCTACCCGGAGATCGCCGAGGAGGTCCGCGAGATCTGCGAGCGCTACGACCTGGCGTACAACACCGGGCCGCTGCACAAGCAGCTCTTCGGCGTCTTCAAGAAGATCTGCCGCTTCGCTCTCCCCGACCGCAAGAGCAGCGACGCCGCTCCTGCCGGCGCAGCCCCGGCCATCGAGGAGGTCGCGGCATGAGCGAAGAGCGGCCACAATGGGTTGTCATGGAGCCTGAGCTGAGCAAGAACGAGATCCGCAAGGATGTCGCGCAGAGCGCCGTCGAGGTCACCGCCACCACCGTCGGCCAGGTGACCATGATCATCACCGGTGCCGTACGCGACGTGGCCGGTGCCGTCGGAGGCCTCGCCAGCGAGCTCTTCGAGCTCCGCGCCGCCGCCAAGCGAGCCGAGAAGGACCACCTCTCCGAGTAGCCCGTACCGGAGCCGAGAAGTCACTCCTGCGGGCCGAGGGGTCACTCCTGCAGGTCGAGAAGTTACCTCTGCAGGTCGAGTCGTCACTCAGGTGACGACTCGACCTGCGTAAGTGACTCTTCGGCCTGCACGAGTGACCCCTCGGCCTGTGGGGGTGACTTCTTGGTGGGTCAGTCTTCGGGGTCGTCGAGGCGGGCGAGCCAGGTGGCGAGGCGCTCGATGGCGGTCTCGTGCTCGGGGTGCACGTCGACGAAGGCCTGCAGCTGTTCGGCGAGCCAGGCGAGAGTGACCTCCTCGTCGCCTCGGCGGTTGACCAGCTCTTCGATCCCGCGGTCGGTGAAGTACATGAGGGCAGTCTTTCATCCGGGTCCGGGTCGGTCGCCGTCGAGCGGTGCAAGGGAGGCCGGACCACCGGCGAGGCCGCGAACGACAGTGGCGAGTGTGGCGTTGATGAGCCGCTCGCGCTCGCTCTCGGGCACGTAGCGGTAGGGACCGTCGACGAACAGCACCGAGAGTCCGTGGACGGCGGACCAGGCTGCCGTCTCTGCGTCAGGCCGTAGCTCCTGCGCGAGCCAGCCTGCCTCG